>NZ_PTRE01000061.1 GCF_002965065.1 Escherichia sp. MOD1-EC7003 | reverse complement strand
TACGCAGTTACCGCGCTTATATCCCCGCCCGATTGGGCGAGGTCTTACGCGCAAATTGATAATGCTGAGCGGGACGAGCTACATCCAATTTCACCTGACCTTTCCAGACGCCGCCAATCGGTAGCTTCTTCATCTCGGATTGCTCAAGATAGAGGGTAAGTAGTTTTTGGTCCCCAGCATGTCCATTCTTAGCTTCATCAAGACATTCCCACCCTGTACCATTATTTATAGGCACCTGTCTGTCGTATCCGGCACATGAAGTACTGGGAGAGTTCGTCACGATAACATCCTGGAACCCTTTAAGCTTCACTGGCCAGCGCATTCCACTGCGTTGTTCTGTCAAATAGATTTGTACTAGCGATTTTGTCCCTTCTGATGTTGTGCATGTTTGCTGTTCATCTGGATAATCGCATTTGTAATACATAAAGGGGTTTGTCCCGGGAGGTACTTCTCTGTTCCAGAGATAATAGTCTGCTCTGCCCATAGCCAGATCGTATGTGATTTCTGCGGTCACGGTCGGCGAGGCTTGTACCACCGAAATTGAGGCGAACAAACAAAAAATACCCGCAATAAATCGATTCCTCATGGTGCAATCTCCCTTTTCACCGTCTGTACACTTTCGCGTAATTTAGGTTGTTTCAGTTGCGCCTGAACCTGAATTGATTCCGGTAGTTCGGCGTAACTGACAACCGAACAAGTCACATCACCGCTATAGCGAATACTGGCGCGTTTCTTTAAGACACTGAGCGGACATTTAAGGAATTCATGCCCGGAAAGCAGATACAATTCTTTTTCCTGGCTGCTGATTTCGAGGGTAAACCCACCGTCTTCAGCCACCAGCAACATTGCGCTATTCAGACCGACTAGCGGGAATTTCGCCATCGATGCGGGTAATAATAAGCGACCAATATAGTTGTAATTAAAGCTGGCAGAGACTTCGCGATAGCGCAGCTTGCCGGGCAACAACATTAATTCACGATTACCCGCACCATTAATGATGTTAGTTGTTCCTTGCTGATTCCCCTGACTACTGTCGTTAACTTCAACAAAACCGGATTGAAATCCAGGATAGGGGAACAACACGCTGTCGCTTTGACCAAGTTGCAGCGTTCTGCTGCCTGCCACCCGCGCTTCAAGTTGCAGCTCCTGATCCCGCTCATCCTGTTCAGAGAAGCCTTTCACATCCACCAATACCGCGCCCAGCAAATCATCTGAGCCGCTGGCCCCCAAATTGATGCCATAGCGGCTCACCGCCAGCGTGGAGCTGTATGTCCCGGTGAAGGCCGAAAGATGATCATGATTCTGGCGATCATAACTGTCTGAGACAGTAGCGTAGACATTTCCATATTGACCATCCCAACGCCCGTTAACCGCGCTATTTATGGTATCGGTGTTCAAACCGCCGACGGTCATGCCAAGCTCTTTATGGCTGAATGAATCGTTATAAAAGGTATGCGATAACTGCCATGACGTTTGATCGCCATCCTGATCGCTATAACGATAGTCAGTAGAAACATTGGTTGAATGGCTGTTGTTATTACTGTCCATCGTTGGCGTGTCAGATAACGAAAACGATAAGTACAACCCATTGTCATTGTTATCACCACCGTTGTCGTTACGATGGAAGACACCGATTGAAGTACTCAAAATCCAGTCACGCATCACAAAAGCGCGGGAAGCACTCAGTTGAATGGTTTCGGAGATACTTTGTGCTGTAGTCTGGCGAAGATAGTTATCTTCAAAGTTCTGCTGTTCGTCCCAGCGCAGATTGTCATCAGTGTTATTCTGCGTGCGGGAATAACCCAGCATCATATTCCAGCCGATAAGATTCTGTGAAACCGTCGCGGAAATACTTTCATAACAGCTTAAGACGTTGTAGTTATCTCTGCCGTCAGTTGTGCAAGTATCACCGTCAGAATTGGTACGATAAAAACCCAGCGTCGGCCATCCTGGATTACTCCAGTTAACTTGCTGCATATCACCTTTGCCGCCATCATCATTACGAAACACACTGGCGCTAATGGCAAGATTACCCACCTTGCCTAAATCCGTTGTCCAGTCATTGCCTAACTCGAAAGCATTCACACCATCGGCATTCGCCAGCCCTGCGTAGAGCTCATATTGCGGATGTAATGGCAGGCGCACCCCCAACTGATAGGCCGAGCTTTCGTCATCAGAAACCTGTGATGTGGTTTTCCCTGCTTGTAAAAACCACTGCGCATTGCCGTCCGTCAGGCCACCTGTTTTGGTGAACGGCACAAGCTCGGTACGAACAAGCTGGTTATTTTCATAAACTTTTAACGTCACGCTGTAGCTGCCTGGTGGAAAATTACTGCTATCAATAAATTGCGAACCACTATTGAGATAAAAAGATCCCAACAGTTGTTCATTGCGATAAGCATCCACACGAGAATTGCGCGAAAGCAAAACCATTACCGGCGTCCCTTGCTGGCTTTGCGCCTGGTTTAAATAACTGAGTGTCGAGCCGATACGCATTCCATCGATTGCACCGAGTGGCAGAAAATTAAAAGTAAAGTTTCCACCTTGCGCATTAAATAATGTGCGACTGTCCATCCGACCCGCCTGCACATAATAACGATGCAAAAAATCATAGCGGTAATAGAGATCGCTGACATCAGCATTGTTGTCGCTGACATCATCTGCATCATAACCGTTGAAATTCCAGTGTGCGCCAATATAGCTATTTTCTGTTATTCCTAACGCACCATTACCCTGAACAGACAACGATTGATAATCATCCTGTACCAGCACATTGATATCTTGCTGATGTACAAAAGCGTTAACAGTATTTTTGTCTGGATTTAAATACAATGATTTTGTGTCAAACGCAGAGCTCCATTGCGGATTAAGAAATAGCGTTGCTGAACTTTCTTCATCATTGTAGATAACTTCTACCGTCTCAGTATTAAGAAAACCACATCCCGAGTCAGTATGTAAAAAACCACAAGCCAGCTCGCCGTGGCGGGCTAACGGTTGCGATAGTTTTTCTTTCACCGTATGAGCGATTTTTTGATCGTCAGTGTTCAATTCCAGCTTGTTGTATAAACTTGATGAATCAAGAAAGGTCACGGTATCAAGATTAACCATAGCATAATATTTACCGAGACTTTTTCCTGCAAAATAAACCTCGATATACTCCTGCTGTCCCTGAGCAATAACCTCAAAACCAGCGGGAATTTTTGTTAATGTTGCCTTTGCCGGGCTGAGACTCGCCAGGATCAAAAGAGCCAGTAATTTTTTATCCATGGCAACCCTGAAATCCATAACAAATACTAAAACAGTTAAAATAAGGGAGGACTAGCCCCCCTTTGTTACGCGTTAATTCTGTTATCCGGATTAGATATCCTGGGACAGATAAATGCTGACTACGCCACGGTAGATACCTGTTTCCAGAACACCTTTGGTGGTTTGAGCAAACATCAGGTTTTTAGCCAGAGAACCGTTAGTTAACGCATCAGAAGCAAAGATTTTTGTTGCGGTAAACGTGGTTGCCGCATCAGCTTTAATCTCTTCACCGCCCCAGGTTACGGTCAGCGGAACAACTTTAGTAGCGTCCAGGCTTTGAACCAGTTGTGCAGGAGAAACTAACTGCATTTTCACGTCTTTGGTTGTGTCATTTGACCAGATTTTGGTCATTAACTGGTAAGATTGCAGACCCTGACCCGGTAGATATTGCATCTCTACTGCTTTCGGCAGTGCTGTGTTATCGGTTTGGGTCATATCCAGAGCGGCATCAACGTTAGCCGTAACAGTAATATCTTTTTGTACTGCTAACGCAGAACCTGCAACAGAAAACATAGCTGCTACCAGAAGAGATTTTGCAAATACCTTTTTCATTACTATTCCTTTGAATGTATTACAGATAATATCAATGGATCGCCAGTTCAAACTCACCGTTATCTTTAGTGATCCAGTTGTTATATTTGACTACGATTTTATCGTCGCCAGATATGCTTTCTAACATCCTGACTTGTCCAGGGAAGATGTTTTTATTTACGGTCTGCGTTCTACACTTCACAGAACCATTATTTTTACAATAGTCAATTGTCAATATTTTCAAACGTTGATTGCCATTGTTAATTAAATTTTTATCGGCACTGATGTCCAATTTTGCCACAGGCTGCTGAGGTGGCACGCTGACAACAATGCCCCAAATTAAGTTAACCGTTAATTGCATAGCGAGATCTTTTTTATTCGTCGTTGCATCATCTATGCTAGGTACTGCTTCAAATTTAACCCGATAGTTTTTTTCTTTTTGCTCAGGTTCCATCGCTACAAAACGTACGGTTTTGCTGCTTCCACCAGGTAAAGCAAATTTTGGTGGCATTACAACAAGCTGGTTCGCATCGCCAGATATTACTTCAATTTCTTTTTCTTGTGGTGTTGACGGATTGTCGATACGGAATACCGTCGCTTTAATATATTGGACTTCATTCGTCTTCGATATGACACGGACACTCCCTTCCCCCTGACTGTTTATGGATACAGCCATTGGGTATACCGTCATATTTGCTTGTCCTGGCATGGAACAGAAAAAAAGAATACTAGCCAGAAAAAATGGAACTCTTATGCATCTCACAATGATATTTTCTTTTACGAAAGTTACCGAATGCGTGCATTAAATTCATTGAGAGGGAGAATGTCAAAACAATAATTCATTGATTAAGTAAATTTTATTTATCAAAACAACATCTAACTTACTGAAATATAGGGTTTGCCACAAGATTACCTACTGAAAATTAGGAATTCATAAAGATACAGAATATACATATATATTGAGTTTATATAATTATTACAAATGAAATCACATTGGCATGCCCATGTACAAAGTGGTATGATAACTTCGTCCGCATTCCACTCCGGGAGACGCATATGGAAATCACTGAGCCACGCCGTTTGTATCAACAACTTGCCGCTGACCTGAAAGAGCGCATCGAACAGGGCGTCTATCTGGTGGGTGATAAACTGCCTGCCGAACGCTTTATTGCCGATGAAAAAAACGTCAGCCGCACCGTGGTTCGTGAAGCCATCATTATGCTTGAAGTCGAGGGTTATGTAGAAGTGCGCAAAGGCTCGGGCATTCATGTGGTTTCCAACCAGCCGCGCCATCAGCAGTCGGCTGACCATGATATGGAGTTTGCCAATTACGGTCCATTTGAGCTGCTCCAGGCACGTCAGCTCATCGAAAGTAATATTGCCGAATTCGCTGCGACCCAGGTGACAAAACAGGACATCATGAAGCTGATGGCTATCCAGGAGCAGGCACGCGGCGAACAGTGTTTCCGTGACTCCGAGTGGGATTTACAATTCCATATTCAGGTCGCCCTGGCGACGCAGAACTCGGCCCTGGCAGCCATCGTTGAAAAAATGTGGACCCAGCGTAGCCATAACCCGTACTGGAAAAAACTGCACGAACACATTGATTCCCGTACCGTCGATAACTGGTGTGATGACCACGATCAAATCCTCAAGGCGCTGATCCGCAAAGATCCTCATGCAGCCAAACTGGCGATGTGGCAGCATCTGGAAAACACCAAGATCATGTTATTTAACGAAACCAGCGACGATTTCGAGTTCAATGCCGACCGCTATCTGTTCGCCGAAAACCCGGTAGTGCATCTCGATACGGCCACCAGTGGCAGCAAATGAAACGCCCATCCGGCAGGCGCTGCAATGCGCCTGTTTGCTTCGTCGGTAAGCGAAAAGTATAAAATGTCAGCCTGTGTAAATCCTCTCGCTACCCTCCCCGGCATTCAGCAAAATCAGACACCACGGACATGTAATTTTGATAACGAATAACGTTGACCTTTGTTACAATTAGATCCAATTTGAATTTATGCTTTTGAATGTTTTCTTATCTCACGATTTTACAGGGAATAGTTCAGGCTGTGTTGATGTATCAAACCCGCAGAACATACCAAAACAGCAATAACATTGCGGTAGTGCATTTTTTAAAACCAGCGTGGCGTTAACCGACTCACCAGGAATAATGAATGGAACTTTTGACCCAATTGCTGCAAGCCCTGTGGGCGCAGGATTTTGAAACTCTGGCCAATCCCTCGATGATTGGCATATTGTATTTTGTCTTGTTTGTAATTTTGTTCCTTGAAAACGGCTTGCTTCCGGCAGCCTTTTTACCGGGCGACAGTTTGCTGGTATTGGTCGGCGTATTGATTGCAAAAGGCGCGATGGGCTATCCGCAAACGATTCTGCTGCTGACCGTTGCTGCCAGCCTCGGCTGCTGGGTCAGCTATATTCAGGGGCGATGGCTGGGCAATACCCGCACCGTACAAAACTGGCTATCTCATTTACCCGCGCATTATCATCAACGCGCACACCATCTTTTTCATAAGCACGGTTTATCGGCGCTGCTAATTGGTCGCTTTATTGCGTTTGTCAGAACACTGCTGCCGACGATTGCCGGGTTATCAGGGCTGAATAACGCACGCTTTCAGTTCTTCAACTGGATGAGCGGTCTGCTGTGGGTATTGATCCTGACAACTCTGGGTTACATGCTCGGCAAAACGCCGGTATTTTTAAAGTATGAGGACCAGCTGATGTCATGCCTGATGCTGCTCCCGGTGGTGCTGCTGGTGTTTGGCCTGGCAGGTTCTCTGGTCGTGTTATGGAAAAAGAAATATGGAAATCGGGGGTAAGGGATGCAAATACCTCGCATGTTGCTTCGCCAGTTAGCCTGGTCCGGCGCTGTTTTACTTCTGGTCGGCACACTGTTGCTGGCCTGGTCTGCGGTTCGCCAGCAAGAGTCTACGCTGGCGATTCGTGCCATTCATCAAGGCACAACGATGCCAGACGGTTTTTCAATCTGGCATCACCTTGATGCTCACGGCATACCTTTCAAAAGTATCACCCCAAAAAATGACACTCTGTTAATTACGTTTGACTCCAGCGACCAGAGTGCCGCCGCAAAAGCGGTCCTCGACAGAACATTACCCCATGGCTACATCATTGCACAGCAGGACAATCATAGTCAGGCCATGCAGTGGCTGACCCGGCTACGGGATAACTCTCATCGCTTCGGATAACTTCCTGTTATCCGAAACATATCACTGACTTTGGTGATTTCACCGTAACTGTCTATGATTAATGAGGCGGCGGTTAACACCACCGCTTCGTTGTCTGGACAATCGTTCCTTTGTAATAGGTCCGAATCACAATGGAAGGTTCAAGAATGAAATACCGCATCGCTTTAGCTGCTTCTCTTTTTGCTCTTAGTGCCGGTAGTTATGCCACTACCCTGTGTCAGGAAAAGGAGCAAAATATCCTTAAGGAGATCAGCTATGCCGAAAAACACCAAAACCAGAATCGTATTGACGGTCTGAATAAAGCCCTGAGTGAAGTCCGAGCCAACTGTTCAGATAGCCAGCTGCGTGCCGATCATCAGAAGAAAATCGCAAAGCAGAAAGATGAGGTAGCGGAACGCCAGCAAGATTTAACCGAGGCTAAGCAAAAAGGCGATGCGGATAAGATTGCCAAACGCGAGCGAAAACTGGCAGAAGCGCAGGAAGAGCTGAAAAAGCTGGAAGCGCGCGACTACTAACTCACAAGAGTCACTACTTACTCACCTGGAGAAAACTATGTCGAAAGAACACACTACGGAACATCTGCGTGCTGAGTTGAAATCCCTTTCCGATACGCTGGAAGAGGTGCTTAGCTCATCTGGCGAGAAGTCGAAAGAAGAGTTGAGTAAGATTCGTAGCAAAGCGGAGCAGGCGCTGAAACAGAGCCGTTATCACCTGGGTGAAACTGGTGATGCCATTGCCAAACAAACCCGCGTTGCGGCAGCGCGTGCCGATGAGTATGTGCGCGAAAATCCGTGGACGGGCGTGGGCATTGGCGCTGCAATCGGTGTAGTGCTCGGCGTTCTGCTGTCTCGTCGTTAATTATGGCAGACACTCATCACGCGCAAGGGCCCGGTAAAAGCATTCTGGGCATCGGGCAGCGAATTGTCACCATCATGGTCGAAATGGTGGAGACACGTCTGCGGCTGGCGGTGGTGGAGCTGGAAGAGGAAAAAGCGAATCTCTTTCAACTTTTACTGATGCTGGGCCTGACGATGCTTTTCGCTGCATTTGGTCTTATGAGCCTGATGGTGCTGATTATCTGGGCGGTTGATCCGCAATATCGCCTGAATGCGATGATTGCCACCACCGTGGTGTTGCTGCTACTGGCACTGATTGGCGGTATCTGGACGCTACGTAAATCGCGTAAATCCACCTTGCTGCGCCATACACGCCATGAGTTAGCCAACGATCGGCAGCTGCTCAAGGAGGAGTCCCGTGAGCAGTAAAGTCGAACGTGAACGACGTAAAGCGCGACTGCTTAGTCAGATCCAGCAACAACGGCTGGATCTTTCTGCCAGCCGTCGTGAATGGCTGGAGGCAACAGGCGCTTACGATCGTCGCTGGAATACGCTGCTAAGTCTGCGCTCCTGGGCGTTGGTTGGCAGTAGCGTGATGGCTATATGGACGATTCGCCATCCCAATATGCTGGTCCGCTGGGCCAGACGCGGTTTTGGTGTATGGAGCGCCTGGCGTCTGGTTAAAACGACCCTCAAGCAGCAACAACTTCGCAGTTAACGACCTCTCTGGCCGGAGCCATTCCGGCCTTATCCCTCAAAATTTTTGAAAAATTTTGACAATTTTCCTTGCTAACAATCATCATACACCACGTTTATGATTCTCTCCATCGACAGCAACGACGCTAATACCGCGCCCTTGCACAAAAAAACAATCAGCAGCCTGAGTGGCGCAGTGGAGAGTATGATGAAAAAATTAGAAGATGTTGGTGTACTGGTAGCGCGCATTTTAATGCCAATTCTGTTTATTAGCGCTGGCTGGGGAAAAATTACTGGCTACGCCGGTACTCAACAATATATGGAAGCGATGGGTGTCCCTGGCTTTATGCTGCCGCTGGTGATTCTGCTTGAGTTCGGTGGTGGTCTGGCAATCCTGTTCGGTTTCCTGACACGTACCACGGCGTTGTTTACCGCTGGTTTTACATTGTTGACAGCATTTTTATTTCACAGCAACTTTGCTGAAGGCATCAACTCGCTGATGTTCATGAAAAACCTGACTATTTCTGGTGGATTCCTCCTGCTGGCGATTACCGGTCCAGGCGCGTATAGCATCGACCGCCTGCTGAATAAAAAGTGGTAAGCACGCGCTATACTTAATGACAAAAAACGAGGTGAATACTCCTCGTTTTTTGCTATTGGAGGAGAGAAAAATGGGTCAACTGATTGACGGCGTCTGGCATGATACCTGGTACGACACCAAATCCACCGACGGTAAATTTCAACGTTCAGCGTCCGCATTTCGTAACTGGCTCACTGCCGATGGCGCGCCAGGCCCCACTGGCAAAGCCGGTTTTGCCGCAGAAAAAGATCGCTATCATCTCTATGTTTCACTCGCCTGCCCGTGGGCGCACCGCACGCTGATCATGCGTAAACTCAAAGGACTGGAACCGTTTATTTCCGTTTCCGTGGTGAACCCACTGATGCTGGAAAACGGCTGGACCTTTGATGACCGTTTTCCGGGAGCAACCGGCGATACGCTCTATCAGCATGAATTTCTGTATCAGCTTTATCTCCACGCTGATCCACACTACAGCGGGCGAGTCACTGTTCCCGTGCTGTGGGACAAAAAGAACCACACCATCGTCAGCAACGAATCAGCGGAAATCATCCGCATGTTCAATACCGCGTTTGATGCGCTGGGCGCGAAAGCCGGTGATTACTACCCACCAGCCCTGCAAACGAAAATTGACGAACTCAATGGCTGGATTTATGACACAGTTAACAATGGCGTGTATAAAGCCGGTTTTGCCACCAGCCAGGAAGCTTACGACGAGGCGGTGGTGAAAGTGTTTGAATCGCTGGCACGACTGGAGCAGATCTTAGGTCAGCATCGTTATCTAACCGGTAACCAGCTTACCGAAGCCGATATTCGCCTGTGGACCACGCTGGTGCGTTTTGATCCAGTGTATGTGACCCACTTCAAGTGTGATAAGCACCGCATCAGCGATTACCTGAATCTGTATGGCTTCCTGCGTGATATCTACCAGATGCCAGGAATTGCCGAAACTGTCAATTTCGATCACATCCGAAATCACTACTTCCGTAGCCATAAGACCATCAATCCTACGGGGATTATTTCAATTGGTCCGTGGCAGGATCTCGATGAACCGCACGGACGAGATGTTCGCTTCGGTTAGTAAAAGGCGCTTTACGAGATGCGTCTGATTATTAGCTAAGTGCGTGTTGTTCATGTCGGATGCGGCGTGAGCGCCTTATCCAACCTACAAACGCTTTGGGCCAGCCCCAAAACGGGCACAGGAATAATAATTAAGCACCTTGTAAAAGGTGCTTAATCAATTATTTTCCGCTAAAAAGTTTGGGAATTTCCCGCAGACACCAGGATTTCGCTTCCCCCATACTGTCGCGACGCCAGGCCATAATGATATCGATCTCGCTGGTTGATTCCGGGCTGACAACACGCAACCGCCCTTGCGCAATATCTTTTTCGACCATCGGATACGGCATTGTTGCAACACCAAGCCCCGCCAGTAACGCCTGACGTTTATCTTCAATCGTGCTCACCGTTAAGCGCGGCTGTTTGTCCAGCAGCTGTACGGTCAATACCGGGCGCTCACGCGCGGTATCTGCCACCGCAATTCCACGATATTTCACGCGCGTCACTTCAGATAACGGTTCAGGCTCCTGATGAATCGGGTGATCCGGCGCGGCAACGTAGACGTTCATTAAGGTATAGAGCTTGCGTGAGTTGATCTCCGACGAGGAACGAAAATGCATATCCGGCGCGATAACAATATCTGCCCGCCCCTGCTCCAGCCGTTCCCACGCCCCCGCCAGCACTTCGGTGATGATTGCCAGTTGGGTATTGGCTTTTGCCGCCAGTTTGTCGATTAACGGGAAAAAGGCTGGTGTCGGTACCAGCGCCTCGGTCACAATGGTGAGATGCGTTTCCCAACCGCGCGCGAGAGCTTCCGCATCGGTAGTCAGTTTATCTGCGGCTTCCAGCAGAACGCGTCCTCGCTCCAGTAACATCCGCCCGACATTGGTAAATTTAGTGCGATGGCCCGAACGGTCAAATAGCACCACATCCAGCTCTTCTTCCAGTTTTTGCATGGTGTAGCTAAGTGCGGAAGGCACGCGTCCCAGTTCATCTGCCGCCGCCGCAAAACTGCCCCGGCGATCGATCGCATCCATAACCCGTAGTGCTTCCAGCGTTAATGCCCTTTCTTTGGCCATTTCGTTCTCATTCAGGAAATTTGAACATACCGGGCAGAATATCTGGCTAACAATGTCGCGTCCAGCCCCTTACCATAAAAGGAAGTAAAGAGAGGTCAAGAATTATGATTACTACCCGAACTGCCAGGCAATGTGGACAAGCAGACTACGGATGGTTGCAGGCCCGGTATACTTTTTCCTTTGGACACTACTTCGACCCGACATTGTTAGGCTATGCCTCCCTGCGCGTGCTTAACCAGGAAGAGCTGGCCCCAGGTGCCGCCTTTCAGCCGCGGACCTATCCCAAAGTCGATATTTTAAATGTGATTCTGGATGGAGAAGCTGAGTATCGCGACAGCGAAGGCAATCATGTTCAGGCCAGCGCCGGTGAAGCGTTGCTGCTTTCTACCCAGCCGGGTGTCAGCTATAGCGAACACAATATCCGCAAAGACAAACCGTTAACGCGAATGCAGCTATGGCTGGATGCCTGCCCGCAGCGAGAGAATCCGCTGATTCAAAAACAGGGGCTTAACATGGGCAAGCAGCAATTAATCGCCTCGCCAGATGGATCGATGGGAAGCCTGCAATTGCGCCAGCAAGTGTGGCTGCATCATATCGTGCTCGCTAAGGGCGAAAGTGCGAACGTCCAACTGCACGGCCCGCGCGCCTATTTACAATCGATTCACGGTCAATTTCATGCAATTACGAACCATGAAGAGAAAGCGGCACTGACCTGTGGTGATGGGGCATTTATTCGTGACGAGGCTAACATTACGCTGGTTGCTGATTCCCCACTGCGCGCTTTGCTGATAGATTTGCCTGTCTAGCTGTTTTTACAGGGAGATGATGATGAGTAAAAAATCGGCCAAAAAGCGTCAGCCAGTGAAGCCCGAGGTGGCGAAAGAACCTGCTCGCACCGCTAAAAATTTTGGCTATGAAGAGATGTTGAGCGAGCTGGAGGCCATCGTCGCGGATGCTGAAACGCGTTTAGCCGAGGATGAAGCTACCGCGTAAAGACAGGTGCCGGATGCGGCGTAAACGCCTTATCCGGCCTACCAAACACACAACATCAACAAATTGAGCACCCCGCAGGCCGGATAAGATGCACCAGCATCGCATCCGGCACGATACCCAAAACCTGGCGTTTATCTGGCCTTGCTCGCCATAATCTCGATAATCTGCCGATCCGTTTGCTGCATCGAATAGCTTGCCAGCGCACACAGGTTGGCAATCGACTGCTCAACATCATGCGCCACAATACCTTCATTGCCGGTCACGGCGGTATCATCCAGCGCCATTAACACCGCTTTCCACGCAGCCGAAGCACTGGTCGAAACCTTCATCGCGCAGCTGTTCGACGCACCATCGCAAATCATGCCGCTGACATCGCCGATCATACTGCTGATCGCCATCGAGATGGTTTCATAACGCCCATCTACCAGCCATGCCATCCCGGCGGCAGCCCCCATTGCTGCGGTTGTTGCGGCACACAGCGCAGACAAACGCGGTAACTGGTTATGGATGTAAATCGCGCTCAAATGCGAAAGCATCAGCGCACGCGCCAGTCGCTCATCATCTGCCCCGAAGTGTTCTGCGACCACCACCACAGGCATTGTTGCGGTGATCCCCTGATTGCCGGAACCGGAGTTACTCATTGCCGGAAGCGTAGCGCCGCCCATACGCGCATCGGATGCCGCGCTGGTACGAATCACAATGGATGAAGAGAGATCTTTCGCCAGCAAACCGCGTGCACACTGTTTCTCCAGCGTCGCGCCAATATGCAGCCCCCAGTGACCACTCAAACCTTCCTGCGATAACGCGCAATTTAACTTCGCGGAATCGAGAATAAAGCGGATCGCCGCAAACGGCACTTCATTGACGAATTGCAGGATCTCGGCCAGCGTCGTTCTGGAGAGCACCGCCAGCGGCGACTCTTGCTCGCCTGCTGTAACACTCTCCTGCTGGGTGAAAACCACGCCATTGTTCGTCTCGATATGCACAATGTTGGTATGCCCACCGACGATGGTGACACACGCCCACTTCTCACCGTTCCAGACTTTGGCGCGTGAGAAGAGGATTTCATCGCAAGGTTCCTGGATTTTAACCGAGACTTTCCCCGCCGCCAGCAGAGCTTTGGCATCGGCAATTGCCTGCGCCGTTGCGTCTTTCAGCACTTCCAGCCCGGCGTTGGCATTTCCACCTAACGCCCCCAGCGCCGCCGCAATCGGCAGCCCCACCATTCCCGTGCCGGGAACGGTCACGCCCAGACCGTTCTTCATCAGATTTGGCGAAACCCAGGCTTCTACACGTTCAACCGGACCTTCCAGTTCTGCCGCCGCAACCGCCGCCGCCAGCGCCAGTGAAATCGGTTCAGTACATCCCAGCGCCGGTTTTACTTCCTCCTGAACGGCGAGGATGTAACGCTGCCATAACGGATTTAAAGTCGAATCAAACATATTAAAAACCTTAAAATTTCAGGTAAATCAAGAAAATGCCAGGAACGGAGAAACACAAAGCAACAAACCAGTGACGATAATCAGGTACAGAGACATCCCTTTGTATTTGTGCAATGCAGGTACTTTGTAAACCAGCCACGCCGGGATCAGGCACCCTACCATGCCGAAAATCGGGCTACAGATAGAGGTGAAGCTCAACACCGGTGCGTTCAGTACGATGGCGCTCCAGGCCAGCAAAATGGCGAAAATCATGATGCCGCGCTGAACGAGATTTTCGTTAATCTTCTCGGCAGGCATCTTGCGACGCAGGATGTTCATTACGATCCCTTGCGTTGCTTCGCGAAAGCCTAAATAGACGCCAAAGAATGCAGTCATTACAGCAAAAATATTGAGAATGACGCTGACCACTTTCACCCACGCTGCGCCGTCACCGCTAATAAACTGTGCGGCAATCGCCAGTGCGGAAATATTCTGCTCGTAGGCTTTTACCGCTTCGTCATGTCCCATCGCCAGCGTGAACGACACGGCGTAGAAAAAGACGGTGACAAACAAAATGCCAAACGCGATATTCATTGCCCGCAATGCTTTATGCCGCGCCACTTCAATTGATTTTTCCCGTGAGCGATAAGAGATCACCATCGGGCTTAACGTCTGGATAAACAGAATCGACGTCAGGGTAAACGGCAGCGTAATAATGGCGTTTTTCACCAGCAGCCCCAGTGGCGGCAGCGAACCGACGTTATACAGATGCCACATTCCGACCATTGACACGCCCAGCGCCGCGACCACCAGCAGCTTGGTCAGCACCATGCCGGTCGAAATTTTGAATAACAGTTTCTCGCCGCGTGAGGAAATCGCCACCAGAATGCAAATCAGTACCAGACCATAAAAGGGACTGTCTGACAGCACTCCTTCCGTCACGCCGAAGGTATGCAGGTAGGAAGCACTATCGTTGGTGATGGCGGTGGAATAGACGAACATCCAGATCACCAGCATTACGAAATAAAGCGCCCCTAACAGGATGCCCCAGTTTTTACCTAAATAACCGCTAATGACGCTCGGGTAATCTTTACATTCTGGTGATTCTGCCAGCGTATTAATAAACAACCGCTGAAACAGATACATTGCCGGGTAACCAATCACCGATGAGAGCAAAAATACCCACAATCCCATCAAACCGACCTGCACCGGGAGAAAAACAATCCCCGCGCCAATCGCCATCCCGATACTCATAATCACCCAACCGGTGTCGGTACTGTCGAATTTGATTGCTTCTCGCCACTCACTCTCACTCATTCCAGCACGCCCCGCCGGGGTCGAAGCGTCTGCAATGACGCCTTTATTCGATGCTATTTCCATAATTTCTCGCTCAATATTTTGTAGGGCTTTTTATTTTTTTCTAGCCGCATCAAGGCGATATGCGGTCTACGTTTTTGCAGGCGAGTAATTAGAATAAAGAAATGATACGCGCAAGGTCAGAGAAAATCTTCACAATCAAGACTTTGAAATAACGGAGATGGATAAGAATTTTCTACTAAATTAACCACAAGAGAATATTCATTCTCTATTTGCGGCTGATCACAAAAAAAAGGTGCACATTTGTGCACCCAAAGATGAAAGCTGGCTGTAATGTCAGCCGCAGACCACTTTAATAGCCAGTCCTCCGCGTGATGTTTCGCGGTATTTATCATTCATATCTTTGCCGGTTTCATACATCGTCTCGATCACTTTATCGAGTGAAACACGCGGTGCCGAGGTGCGGCGCATCGCCATCCGCGCGGCGTTTACCGCTTTCACGGCATTAATGGCATTACGTTCAATACAGGGGATTTGTACCTGTCCGGCAACCGGATCGCAGGTCAGCCCAAGGTTATGCTCCATCGCGATTTCTGCCGCATTGCATACCTGCGCCGGACTGCCGCCCAGTAGTTCAGTTAACCCTGCCGCCGCCATTGAACAGGCCACCCCAATTTCCCCCTGACAGCCAACTTCCGCGCCAGAGATGGAGGCGTTCATTTTATACAGCGCGCCAATAGCCCCCGCAGCCAGAAAATAGCGGGCAATTGACCGCTCATTCACCGGGCGACGGAACTTATCATAATAAGCCAGCACTGCCGGAATAATGCCACACGCCCCATTGGTCGGTGCTGTTACTACGCGCCCGCCAGCGGCGTTTTCTTCACTCACCGCCAGCGCATACATGTTGATCCAGTCGATGACGTTCATCGGATCGTTAGAGATGTTATCGCTGGAAACCAGCTGACGACGCAGTGCCACAGCACGGCGCGGCACATTGAGCGGACCAGGCAGCACGCCTTCAGTGTTCATCCCGCGTTCAATGCCGTCGTGCATCACTTGCCAGATACGGGCAAAACCGGCGTCAATTTCCGCTTTGCTACGCAGCGCCAACTCGTTATGCATCATCAGGCCAGAAATAGACAGGCCGTTGTAATCACACATTTTCAGCAGTTCACCTGCTGAGTGGAAATCGTAAGGTACAGGGACTTCAACATCATGCGACAGGCCGAAGTGTTCTTCTTCGACAATAAACCCGCCGCCGACAGAGTAATAGGTTTTACTTAATAGCTCTTTCTGCCCATTCCAGGCTGTAATCCGCATCCCGTTCTCATGACGAGGCAACATTTCAGGATGGAAGATAATGTTCTTTGCTACAGGGAAATCAACAACATGCGCACCAGAAGCCACTGGCAACCGCCCGCTACGCGTTACTAACTCTATAAATGCAGGGATCTCATCAATAACAACATCCTGCGGACTGTTTCCTGCCAGTCCCATGATGATGGCGACATCCGTGGCATGGCCTTTGCCCGTCAGTGACAACGACCCGTACAGATCGACCACAATATGGCTCGGCGCGGTTAATAAGCCGCTACTTTCCAGCCGATCAATAAAACTTTTTCCGGCATTCATTGGCCCCACGGTATGCGAACTGGAGGGACCAATCCCAATTTTGAAAATATCGAATGCACTAATCATATCCATACCCTCGGATTGCCGTTCAGTGAAGTGGAGCGGAACGACCTTATGGCCGTCCCGCTCACGAGGCTTTACGCACTACGCACAGCGATGGCTTCAATTTCCAGCTTCACATCTTTCGGCAAACGCGCGACCTGCACGCAGCTACGGGTCGGGTAGGTCGCCTGATGCTCATCGAAGAACTGCTTATAGACTTCATTGATGGTGGCAAAATCATTCAGATCGGTGATGAACACAGTCATCTTGATGATGTCGCCCACGTTCAGCCCGGCAGCAACCACGATCGCTTTGACGTTTTCGAGGCTTAAACGCGCCTGATCTTGCACATCAGCCGGGATCTCACCGGTCTGCGGGCAAACCGGAATTTGCCCGGAGGTGAAGACCATGCTGCCTAAATCCACGCCCTGAACATAAGGACCAATTGCGCCAGGGGCACGTTGCGTTTCGATAATCTTTTTCATACATCCTCCAGCGTCAGAGCGCCTGGGTAAAGGTACGTGAAATGACATCCTGTTGCTGTTCACGGGTCAGTGCGTTGAAGCGCACGGCATAGCCAGAGACACGGATTGTCAGGTTGGGATATTTTTCCGGGTGCTCGATGGCATCCAGCAGCATTTCCCGATTCATTACGTTGACGTTGAGGTGTTGACCGCCTTCGACATCCGCTTCGTGGTGGAAATACCCATCCAGCAGGCCGACAAGGTTGGTTTTACGTACGGGATCTTCTTTGCCGAGCGCCGCAGGCACGATCGAGAAGGTGTACGAGATACCATCTTTGGCGTAGGTGAACGGCAGTTTCGCCACCGACGTCAACGAGGCTACAGCACCTTTGCGGTCACGGCCATGCATCGGGTTAGCGCCCGGCGCGAACGGTGTTCCCGCGCGACGACCGTCCGGCGTATTACCGGTTTTCTGGCCGTACACCACGTTAGAAGTGATAGTCAGAATCGACTGGGTAGGGACGGCGTTGCGATAGGTTGGCAGCGCTTTAATTTTCTTCATAAAGCGTTCAACCAGGTCGCAGGCAATACTGTCTACGCGCTCGTCGTTGTTGCCATACTGCGGATATTCGCCGTCGATTTCGAAATCCACCGCCAGGCCGTTTTCGTCACGGATTGGTTTCACGCGGGCATATTTGATAGCGGATAAGGAGTCCGTCGCCACCGACAGGCCTGCAATGCCGCACGCCATGGTGCGATAGACATCACGATCGTGCAGCGCCATCAGCGAGGCTTCATAGCTGTACTTGTCGTGCATGTAGTGAATGATATTCAGTGCGCTGATGTACTGCACCGCCAGCCAGTCCATGAAGTGGTCGAGGCTGTCCATCACTTTATCGTAGTCCAGTACGTCGTCCATCAGCGGTGCCGTTTTCGGGCCGACCTGAATCTTCAGCTTCTCGTCCACCCCGCCGTTAATTGCGTACAGCAGCGTTTTCGCCAGGTTAGCGCGTGCACCAAAGAACTGCATTTGCTTACCAATCACCATTGGGCTAACACAGCAAGCAATCGCGTAATCGTCACTGTTGAAGTCAGTACGCATCAGATCGTCATTTTCATACTGCAAAGAGGAAGTGACGATGGAGACTTGTGCCGCATATTTTTTGAAGGCAATCGGTAATGCTTCCGACCACAGAATGGTCAGGTTAGGTTCCGGTGCAGGCCCCATAGTGTGCAGGGTGTGCAGATAACGGAAGGAGTTTTTAGTCACCAGCGTACGACCGTCCAGCCCCATCCCGCCGATCACTTCCGTCGCCCAGATAGGGTCACCGGAGAACAGCGAATCAAATTCCGGCGTACGCAGGAAGCGCACCATGCGGATCTTCATGATGAAGTGGTCGATCAGTTCCTGTGCCTGCTGCTCATTAAGTACGCCAGCTTTAAAGTCGCGCTCAATGTAGATATCGAGGAACGATGCCGTACGGCCCAGCGACATCGCGCCGCCATTTTGCGATTTCACTGCCGCCAGGTAAGCGAAGTAGAGCCACTGCACCGCTTCTTGTGCATTCTGCGCCGGACGAGAGATATCAAAGCCGTATTTCGCCGCCATTTCCTGAATCTGCAACAGCGCACGACGATGTTCTGCCAGCTCCTCACGCAGACGGATGGTGGCTTCGAGATCTTCGCCCTTTTCCAGACGAGACTGGAGATCGGCAAATTGCAGTTCGCGTTCACGTACCAGATAACGGATGCCGTACAGCGCCACGCGGCGATAGTCACCGATGATACGCCCACGACCATAACCGTCTGGCAAACCCGTCAGTACACCAGATTTACGGCAACGCAGCATATCCGGTGAGTACGTATCAAATACGCCCTGATTATGAGTTTTACGCAGATCGGTAAAGATGTACTCAAATTCGCTGTCCATTTCACGGCCATATGCGTGGAATGAACTTTTAATCATATTAATGCCACCGAACGGGTGTAGCGCACGTTTCAACGGCGCATCCGTTTGCAGGCCAACAATTTTTTCCAGCGGCTGATTAATATATCCCGCCTCATGAGCGGTAATGGTGGTAGCAATATTGGTATCGAAATCAATCGGCGCATGGGTTGCGTTTTCGATACGAATGCCTTCCATCACCTTTTCCCACAATTCCGTGGTGGCTGGCGTCGCTTCGGCGAGGAAAGATTCATCGCCTTCATAAGGTGTATAGTTATGTTGAATAAAATCGCGGACATTAATTTCGTTTTTCCAGTCCGTACCTTTAAAGCCAAGCCATGCGTCGGCGTACAGCTTATCGCTGGTATCAATATCTACCTTCATGAAAAATAATCTCTCTAAAATACTTCACTAAATTATGCAAATTCTGCGGATGCGTTGATTTTGCCTAAATGAATGGCATCTAAAGCAATCATTTTTTCTTCGTTGGTCGGAATAACGGCACAAATGACACGCGCATTTTCACTGGAAACAATTCGCTCACCACAGGCGTTAGAGCGATTATTCATTTCTGTATCAATCTCTACGCCTAATACAGCCAAATGTTCCATGACCAGACGACGAATTAAACTTGAGTTCTCTCCTATTCCACCGGTGAATATAATTCCATCCAGGCGACGTAATGAAGCTGCGTGTCCGGCAATATGACGGGCAATTCGGTGAACAAAGGTTTTAATTGCCAGCTGTGCGCGTTCGTGACCTTCATGCCAGGCTTTTTCCAGAACACGTAAATCCGAAGAAAGACCGGAAATACCTAATAATCCCGACTCTTTATTCACTACGCGTTCCAGGTCACTCAGGCTCTGGTTGGTTTGACTGGCGATCCAGGACATCGCTCCGAAGTCGACGTCGCCACTGCGGGTGCCCATCATCAAGCCTTCCAACGGCGTCATTCCCATTGAGGTGTCCACGCTCTGCCCGTTGCGAACTGCGCAGATTGACGCGCCATTGCCAAGATGCGCCACGATCAGGCCGGAGTCATCTTCTGCCAGATTCAGCAAAGAATGCGCGCGCTGGGAAACATAGCGGTGTGACGTGCCGTGGAAACCATAACGGCGAACACCTAACTCTTCGTAATATTTCCACGGCAGGCCGTATAAATAAGCTTCTGGAGCCATTGTCTGGTGGAAACTGGTATCAAAAACCGCTACCTGCATTATGCCTGGAAATAATTGCTGGGCAGATTCAATACCACTTAAATTGGCATAGTTATGCAACGGCGCCAACGGAGAAACGCGACGGATATTATCAATGACTTCATCGGTAATAATGGCAGACTCGGTAAAAATACTGCCGCCGTGAGCGATGCGGTGGCCAATTAAGGCCACACTGTCATTTAAATTCCGTTTTTCCAGTTCAAATGCAATTGCCTTCAATGCACCTTCGTAGCTGTGGTGAGCCAGCTTAGCTGGCTCTCCCCCATTTACGGATAAGAATGCATTTTCCGAGTTAATACCGTCGGCAATACCTGACATTAAGACTTCACAGTTGGAGGCATCCAACACGGAAAACTTAATTGAAGACGAACCGCAGTTAATAACCAAAACAACCGGAAATTCATTCATCTCTTTTCTCATCCTGAGTTACGAATTAAAACAGTTTGTATACGATGTTCAGGATGGTCAGCAGACCAATCACAGTAACAAACACGTTATCCAGACGACCACGGTATTTCGCCAGAGACGGCGCTTTACGGATGGCATACATCGGCAACAGGCACAGCAGGGATGCGATAATCGGTGCGCCCATGGCTTCAATCAGGTCAAGGATGTTCGGGTTGGCGTAGGCAACAACCCAGGTGGAGCCCATGATGAAAATCATGCTGAGAGTATTCAGTTTACCCAGCGACACTTTGGTTTTGTCACCTTTATAACCGAACTTCAGAATCAGACCATTCAGACCTTCCAGCGTTCCCAGGTAGTGACCGAAGAAAGATTTGAAGATAGCCACGAGTGCGATGATGGAAGCTGCATATTCCAGTGTAATAGCGAACGTTGTTTTGGTACCTGTCATGGACGCAAAGTGGTTAGCCAGGTAAGAAAGCACTGGAATATTCTGCGCTTTCGCTTCAGCCATATTTGCCGGAGAAAGAGTAAACAGGCAGCTAAAGGCAAAGAACATCACCACTGCAACCATCAACATACTGGCGCGAGAGATGATTTGTGAACATTTACGCTCGGTGAAGTCGCGACCAAAATCTTTCTCATACTCTTCACGTTTAGAAACCACGAAGGAAGAGACGATTGGCGAGAAGTTAAAGGAGAAAACCATGATGGAAATCCCCAGCCAGACCGTGATCAGAATACCGTCATGACCCGTTAACGTCAGCGCGCCGAGGTCAACCTGGTCGATAACCGCAGAGTTCCAGTAAGGGATCAGCGACAGAGAAATCAACACCAGGCTGGCGATAAACGGCCATACCAGGTAGCTCATCACCTTAACCATCAGATCCTTACCAAACCAGATGACGAAAGCCATCAGCAGCAACAGGAACAGCGCCACAAAGCCGCGATTCAGCGGTGCAAAGCCAAGCTGGTTTTCCCAGAAAGTCATAAAGGTGTTGGTAATAGTAACGCCATAAATCCACAGTAGTGGGCAAATCGCGAAGAAGTACAGGAACGTGATAACCACGCCGCCAGTTTTACCAAAATGCTCTTCCACCGTTTCCGTAATGTTGCCGGAAGGGTTAGAGCCAGAAAGACATAGACGCGCCAGTGCCCGGTGGCAATAAAATGCGATGGGGTATGCCAATACCAACATCAGAAGAATCGGGATCAGTCCGCCAAAACCTGCGCGGATAGGGAAGAACAGCACCCCGGCGCCAATTGCCGTACCAAACAAGCCTAACGTCCATGTGGTATCTGATTTACGCCAGGATGATTGTTTTGTCTGGCTGGATACAATGCTATCTGAAGTACTCATATCCTATCCTCAACGAATTAATTAAGCGCCAACGAAACCGGTGATTTGAGAGACGCGAGAAAGATCAATATTGCCGCCGGAAATAATACTGACGGTTTTTCTATTTTGAATATATTGGTCTAATTTACCGCTTAATAACGCAGCACATGCCAGAGCGCCAGCACCTTCGGTGATGACTTTATTGCGTTGAATTAAGGCAATCATACTGTTTCTGATTTCGTCTTCGCTGACCAGCACGATGTCATCGACTAATTCACGAACGATTTCGTAAGTTAAATTACCCGGGCGGGCGACATCACAACCATCCGCCAGGGTGCCGGTAGTTCGGTGCGTGGTTATTTCTCCGGAGTGGAAAGAAGCCGCCATGCCGTGAACGTTTTCTGACTGTACGCCAATAACACGGATGGTCGGGTTGATAGATTTAATTGCCACCGCAATACCAGCAATTAAACCGCCACCGCCAATTGGCACAATCACGTTATCGACATCATAGAGATCTTCCATAATTTCCAGGCCAATCGTTCCCTGACCAGCAATCACTTTCGGATCATCATAAGGTGGGATAAAAATACGGCCTTCCATTTCGACAATTTCGCTTACTTTAGCGATAGTGTCGTTGAAGTTATCACCATGCAGAACGACTTCTGCTGAGTAGTCGCACGTTGCCGCTACTTTGGATTTTGGCGCACCTTTTGGCATCACCACTTTACCGTCGATACCCAGCATCGCGCAGGAGAGCGAAACCCCTTGCGCATGGTTGCCCGCAGAACAAGCAACGACGCCTTTACGTTTTTCCGCATCGGTCAGTGAACTTAATTTATTAAATGCGCCACGAATTTTAAATGAACCGGTACGCTGCATGTTTTCAAATTTGAGGAAGATTTCACCTTTACAACGTTCACTAAAATAGTTGGAGCGAGGCATGCCTGTTTTATAAATTCGCCCAGCCAATCGTTGTTTTGCTTCAATGATGTCATCAATAGCAACCGGGAGATCGTATGTAATATGCATTATAAAACCTCTTAGCCTGAATTAAATATGTAGGTAACCGTAACCGACACCTGCAAAACAGACAGGTGGATCATTTATGTTTAAAAAAATAACTAACCAACTTCTATTAATTGCTTTCGTCTACACCCATTATAAGATGAATACTCTTTGGCTAATTCCACCAAAACCGATGCTGCTTTTTTAATACGATAATTTTTCGACCATACCGCGGCATATTGTGCCACAGGTAATGTTTCTTCAACCGGAATGGTAATAAATTGATTAGAACCAAAAGGCGAGGTCATATCACAAGGAATTACAGTTAAGAAATCAGCATTGAGAACAAGATTATAAATTGTCACGACTGAATCGGTTTTAACGATGTTTTCAATACTGATGCCATTTCTTTGTAAGGTGGTGAGCAGCTCGCTGTAGTACCCCATATTGGTTTGTGGCAACACCCACTGTTCGTTCTTTAACGACTCCAGCGTGGTGGTGCCGGTGCATGTTCGGGACTTACTGGCTACCAGCACAAACTCGGACTCGAACAGCGGCTCAACATGTAAATCCTGAAGCTTCATCTCTGCGCTTAACGTACCAATCGCAAAATCCAGTCGACCGTCGCGGATTGCCGGTAAGAACGAAGACAGTTGCGCTTCATACATAGAAACCTGCGCTTTTGGAAACACCTCTTTGAACTTGTTGATCATCCCGGACATAAAAGTAAAACCAATCAATGAAGGAAAACCAAATGAGACCTCCACCACTGCCTCAGAAGACATACCGCTTATCTCATTAACCATATTTTTCATTTCACGGGTAATGGATTCGGAACGGGTGAGTAACAATTGACCGGCAGGTGTTAATGTTACACCGGTATTTTTCCGCACTACTAATTCCACACCAAAATAATCTTCTATATCGTTAATGATTTTACTGACGGCAGGTTGAGTTAACCCTAATTCTTTTGCAGCCGAGCCGATAGAGCCACTTCTGATGACTTCCTGAAAGACTACCAGGTGCTGCGTTTTCGGAAGAAGAATAGTGCTCATAACGACCTACGTTAATTACCTCATTGACGGCATGGAGTGTACCAAAATGAAATGAACAGGATATGTGCGACCACTCACAAATTAACTTTCAATACTTTATCAGGCATCATCAGATTAATTAAACACCCATAAACATCAACAACTTAAAAAACAAAAACCAGCATAAACCCTGATTTTTATCAAAAAAAATGACAGGGATAACCATATTTTATGGCGATAACATCATTCATTATAGGGTTAATACAAAAAAGGGACTGCGACCATATTTCAAGCAATTACCGGATAATTACCAGGCAAAATTTGAGTTAAATTTAATGCGCAAATTCTCAACTTTTATTATAAATAAATCATTTTCAGCGATAAATAATGCGACACGTCACATTTTTTCACGCTATTTGTTGGAGGGTAAACATTTATTTTATCAATATTTTAAAATTTCGAACACAGGTATTGATCATATCGAACAATTGATTAACGTAAAATCCTCCCCTTCTTACAGAGCGTCATTTTGTGAATGCAATCGTTTTCCATCATTTCTACTGCCAGCATAGTTACTCAATAGCATTTTGTGTTAAGGATCACAAAACGAATAATTGGTGTTCATCGCTATAAGATCAGAAGGAAGAAGGTAGCAAGGAGGATTTTCGCTGTGCTTTACATTCGCGTAGGCCACAGAATGTTGCTTCGTTTACTGTAATGCTGGATAAATGGGCTACGGAGAATATGAATTTCTCAAAGAGGATGATTACCTGGTTGCTCCAAAAATTAATTGCGCCATAAGTTACAAATAGAGCGAACTTTGTCAACAATCTTAAACCCGCGTAACGTTTCTTACGTAAATCAGGTGAAACTGAGCGATAAGCCGCTTTCTTTTGGGTATAGCGTGTGGACAGTGACTCATCTTTCCGACCTCCCCCTCCAAAAGCAAAAACCCGCCAGTTTGCACTGGCGGGTTTTCGTTGAAGAGGTGAAACTGACCGATAAGCCGGGTTCTGTCGTGGACAGTCATTCATCTAGGCCAGCAATCGCTCACTGGCTCAAGCAGCCTACCCGGGTTCAGTACGGGCCGTACCTTATGAACCCCTATTTGGCCTTGCTCCGGGTGGAGTTTACCGTGCCACGGACTGTTACCAGCCGCGCGGTGCGCTCTTACCGCACCCTTTCACCCTTACCTGATCCCACTTGCGTGGGCCATCGGCGGTTTGCTCTCTGTTGCACTGGTCGTGGGTTTCCCCCCCAGGCGTTACCTGGCACCCTGCCCTATGGAGCCCGGACTTTCCTCCCCTCCGCCCGTCTCCCCCAAAGAGGACGACGACGAAGCGGCGACTGTCTGGTCAGCTTCGGCGCGCAGTATAGAGGGTTTGCGCGCCCTTGTCACTCCGTGTTGCGCATTCCAATCGCCAGTGTCGCGGCAATATTACGTGAAGCACGGTAGATATTGTCATAAGCCCCACGAAATGCTTCGTCCAACGTACCAATGCTGGTCAGTACGCTGAAGACCGCATCAATGCCATGCTGATGTACAACGCCAACATCATTGGTCAAGCTGCCCGCAATGCCGATCACCGGTTTATGGTACTTCTTAGCCACGTTCGCGACACCAATCGGCACCTTACCGTGAATACTCTGGCTATCAATGCGCCCTTCACCGGTAATCACCAGCGTGCAATCCTGAATATGTTCCTCCAGATTTAGCGCCGTAGTGACGATTTCAATACCACTTTTCAATTCCGCACCAAGAAACGCCATCAGCGCCGCGCCCATACCGCCAGCAGCTCCTGCGCCGGGGACATCTTTAACGTCTACGCGCAGCGATGTCTTAATCACATCAGCATAGTGCGACAGGTTGTTATCGAGTTCGCGGATCATCGCCTCGTCAGCCCCTTTCTGCGGGCCAAAGATGCGGGATGCGCCGTTATCGCCGATCAACGGATTGGTGACATCGCAGGCGACGCGAATATTGCAATGCTGAATGCGGGAGTCGAGACCCGAGATATCGATGGTATTCAGGCTATTAAGGCTGCCACCGCCAAAACCGATGTCAGCGCCATTGGCATCCTGGAGTTTCGCGCCCAGCGCCTGGACCATGCCTGCACCACCGTCATTGGTGGCGCTACCGCCAATGCCGATAATAATGTTGGTTGCGCCACTTTCCAGCGCTTGCAGGATTAGCTCCCCCGTGCCGCGCGAGGTGGTTACCAGCGGATCACGTTTTTCAGGAGGAACCAGCGCCAGCCCACTGGCCGCCGCCATTTCGATAAACGCGGTTTTGCCATCGCCAGACATTCCCCAGCTGGCATTCACCTTTTCGCCCAAAGGCCCGGTGACCCACGCATGATGTTCAGAGCCCTGCGTGGCAGCAATCATCGCTTCAACCGTTCCTTCGCCGCCGTCAGCAACCGGAACAGAAACATACTGCGCATCAGGAAAGATTTCCCGAAATCCTTTTTCTATCGCCTGAGCTACCTCGGAGGCAGAAAGGCTTTCTTTGTAAGAGTCTGGGGCGATTACGATTTTCATAGTGATAGCCTGTTGCTGCACAACGCCGGATGGCGTTTCACTTATCCGGCCTACAATGTAGGCCCGGTAAGCTAAGCGCCACCGGGCACAACGTCATTAGCGAGTGACTTCCACCTTCGCCAGTTTTTCGTAGTAGCACGCCAGGGCGCTATGGTCCGCCGTTCCCAGGCCATCCGCACGCAGTGCCTGCATCATCTCCATAACCGCAGCAGTGAGCGGCAGTTGCGCGCCGACGCCATGGGAAGTATCCAGCGCATTTGCCAGATCCTTAATATGCAGATCAATACGGAAGCCTGGCTTGAAGTTGCGGTCCATCACCATCGGCGCTTTGGCTTCCAGTACGGTGCTGCCCGCCAGGCCGCCGCGAATCGCCTGGAATACCAGTTCCGGGTTAACGCCCGCTTTGGTTGCCAGCGTTAACGCTTCTGACATCGCCGCAATATTCAGCGCCACAATGACCTGGTTTGCCAGTTTGGTGACGTTACCTGCGCCGATTTCCCCGGTATGTACCACGGACCCCGCCATCGCTTTCATCAGGTCGTAATATTTATCGAAAATAGCCTTGTCGCCGCCCACCATCACTGACAGCGTACCGTCGATGGCTTTCGGTTCACCGCCACTCACCGGCGCATCCAGCATATCAATGCCTTTTGCTTTCAGTGCCTCGCTGATCTCACGGCTTGCCAGCGGTGCGATAGAACTCATATCGATCAATACCGTACCTGGCTTTGCGCCTTCAATAATGCCATTCTCACCCAGCGCCACCTCTTTCACATGAGGGGAGTTCGGCAGCATGGTTATGATGACGTCGCACTGTTCAGCGATCGCTTTAGCCGTAGAAGCTGTTTCTGCACCTGCAGCAATCACGTCAGCAATAGCGTCTGGGTTACGGTCTGCAACCACCAGCGAGTAACCTGCTTTCAGAAGGTTTTTACTCATTGGTTTACCCATAATCCCCAGGCCAATAAAACCAACTTTCATAGTCATATCAATCATCTCTCTTGTTGCGGTGGTGGTTATTTTTTGAAGGTGTCTGCCAGTTTCTGAGTGGCAGAGCGGAAGACGCCGAGATCGCTGCCGACGGCCACAAACGTCGCCCCCCATTCCAGATAACGACGCGCATCGGCTTCGACTGGCGCGAGGATACCGCTGGGTTTGCCATGCGCGCTGGCACGGTTAAAAATATGCTGAATCGCTTTTTGTACATCCGGGTGCGAGGCATTACCGAGATGGCCTAATGCCGCAGCCAGATCGCTGGGGCCGACGAAGATACCGTCTACGCCTTCGGTAGCGGCAATAGCATCGACGTTATCTACGCCCTGCTGACTTTCAATCTGGACCAGAATAGTGATGTTTTTGTTCGACTGCGCGAAATAATCTGCCACGGTGCCAAACATATTGGCGCGGTGAGAAACGGAAACGCCGCGAATGCCTTCCGGTGGGTAACGGGTTGATGCCACCGCCTGCTCTGCTTCCTCTTTCGTTTCGACGAAAGGAATCAGGAAATTATAGAAACCGATATCCAGAAGACGCTTAATAATCACAGGCTCGTTGGTCGGCACTCGCACCACTGGCGTGCTGGCGCTGCCTTTCAGGGCCATTAACTGCGGAATGAACGTGGAGATATCGTTTGGCGCATGTTCGCCATCCAGCACCAGCCAGTCAAACCCAGCCAAACCAAGAACTTCTGTGCTAATCGGGTTAGAAAGTGCTGACCAACAACCAATTTGTACCTGTTTCGCAGCCAGTGCGGCTTTGAACTTATTCGGGAAAATATCGTTATTCATCGCTTATACCTTTGCTTATTTCTGCAATTCCATACGTTTAATGTCGCCAACCACGAAGAGGTAGCAGACCATCGCCATCAGCGCGGAACATCCCACGAAAACCAGAGCTGCATTAAAGGAGTGCAGTTCACTGACCAGGTAGCCAATCACCAGTGGAGTGACAATGGAGGCAACATTACCAAAGACGTTAAAGACGCCGCCGCAGAGGCCAACAATCTCTTTCGGCGCGGTGTCAGAAATCACCGGCCAGCCCAGCGCACCAAATCCTTTGCCAAAGAAAGCCAGCGCCATCAGTATGACCACCAGCGTGGTGTTGTTGGTGTAGTTACATAAAATGATGGTGGAAGCCAGCAGCATTCCCAGCACAATCGGTAACTTACGTGCCAGGGTCAGTGACAAACCGCGTTTGATCAGATAATCCGAGAAGACACCTCCCAGCACGCCGCCCGCAAAACCACACAGTGCCGGAATCGAGGCGACCAGGCCCACTTTCAGAATCGACATGCCTTTTTCCTGCACCAGATAAATTGGGAACCAGGTGAGGAAGAACCAGGTGATGGTATTGATAAAATATTGTCCGAAAAATACGCCCAGCATCATGCGGTTAGAGAGCAATTGCTTGATGTAATGCAGTTTGGGACCGCTTGCTGCCGCACTGCCCGGCTTTTTGTGGTCCATATCGACCACCGCGCCATTTTCAGAGATAAACTTCAGCTCTTCCGCAGACATATGTGGGTGATCTGTCGGGTTATGAATCAACTTGATCCACAGCGCCGTCAGCACAAAACCAATCAACCCCATAACAGTAAAGACGTGCTCCCAGCCCCAGGAGAAAGTCAGCCAGCCAAGCAGCGGCGAAAAGAGCGCCAGTGAGAAATATTGCGCTGAGTTAAAGATGGCTGAGGCAGTACCACGTTCTTTCGTCGGGAACCAGGCTGCGACAATACGGGCGTTCGCCGGGAATGATGGCGCTTCCGAAAATCCGAGCATAAAGCGCATAAAGAACATGGAGATCCCTGCCCAGGCCAGCGGGAACATATCAACAAAGCCTTGCAGGAAGGTGAACAGCGACCAGAAAAAGAGGCTGTAGGTGTAAACTTTTTTCGAGCCAAACTTATCAAGCAGCCAGCCGCCGGGGATTTGCATCAGCAAGTAGGCCCAGCCAAAAGCGGAGAAGATGTACCCCATCGAAACCGCACTTAACTGCAACTCTTTTGCCACTTCAGTACCCGCAATAGACAGCGTTGCACGATCGGCGTAGTTAACGGCGGTAACAATAAAAATAATCAGTAATATTAAATAACGGGTATGCACGCCTTTCTTTTTTTCTTCAACGGTGTCCAGAATCATTTTAATAACCTCGGATACTTATACTGATTTTTATTATTATGGGGAAGGTGCTATTTATGAGTTTTATTTATGCCGTTACGACATTGAACTCAGAATTAGTATAAGCAGCGCGCGAATAATAATCATTGTGCAAATGCTAATTTAATCAAGGCTATTTAAATATTATTTTGAGCATATGCACATAAGGTTGCGCGCTAAAGCACAGATTTGCGCTTTACCTTGCCGGGTGGCACTGCAATCCCTGAAATGATTGACATTGATCACATTTCTGCGTTTAAACTCCTGACATTCTTATTTCACCCAATGAAGTCATTTATTTTTAAATGAGACCAGGTCCTCATTTTAATAACCCCTGGCTGGAGAATATTGCACAATGGCCAACATCGAAATCAGACAAGAAACGCCGACTGCGTTTTATATAAAAGTTCACGATACAGATAATGTAGCAATCATTGTTAATGATAATGGCCTGAAAGCAGGAACGCGTTTTCCAGATGGGCTGGAATTAATTGAACATATTCCCCAGGGGCATAAAGTCGCATTGCTGGACATTCCGGCTAATGGTGAAATTATTCGTTATGGCGAAGTGATTGGTTACGCCGCGCGCGCGATCCCGCGCGGAAGCTGGATCGACGAATCAATGGTTGTACTACCGGAAGCGCCGCCGTTACACACGCTGCCACTGGCAACCAAAGTCCCGGAACCCTTACCGCCGCTGGAAGGATACACCTTTGAGGGCTATCGCAATGCCGATGGCAGCGTGGGCACCAAAAACCTGCTCGGCATCACCACTAGCGTCCATTGTGTGGCAGGCGTGGTGGATTACGTCGTAAAAATCATTGAACGCGATCTGCTACCGAAATACCCGAACGTCGATGGCGTGGTGGGGCTGAATCATTTGTACGGTTGTGGCGTAGCAATTAACGCACCGGCGGCAGTTGTGCCTATTCGTACCATTCACAATATTTCGCTGAACCCTAACTTTGGCGGCGAAGTGATGGTAATTGGTCTGGGTTGTGAAAAGTTGCAGCCTGAACGCCTGTTGATTGGAACGGATGATGTACAAGCTATTCCAGTGGAAAGCGCCAGCATTGTCAGTTTGCAAGATGAGAAACATGTCGGTTTTCAGTCCATGGTCGAGGATATTTTGCAGGTCGCCGAACGCCATTTGCACAAGCTGAATCAACGGCAGCGAGAAACCTGTCCGGCTTCGGAACTGGTGGTTGGTATGCAGTGTGGCGGCAGCGATGCGTTTTCTGGCGTCACGGCAAACCCGGCGGTTGGCTATGCGTCTGATCTACTGGTGCGCTGTGGCGCAACAGTGATGTTTTCTGAAGTAACGGAAGTGCGCGACGCGATTCATTTACTGACGCCGCGCGCGGTTAACGAAGAGGTCGGCAAACGGCTGCTGGAGGAGATGGAGTGGTACGATAACTATCTCAATATGGGAAAAACCGACCGCAGCGCTAACCCTTCACCGGGCAACAAGAAAGGCGGTCTGGCAAACGTGGTGGAGAAGGCACTCGGCTCCATTGCTAAATCGGGTAAAAGCGCAATAGTTGAAGTGCTGTCGCCCGGTCAACGCCCGACTAAACGCGGATTAATTTACGCCGCGACGCCAGCCAGCGATTTTGTCTGTGGAACTCAACAGGTGGCTTCGGGTATTACCGTGCAAGTGTTTACGACCGGTCGCGGCACGCCGTACGGTCTGATGGCTGTCCCCGTCATTAAAATGGCGACCCGTACCGAGCTGGCGAACCGCTGGTTTGATTTAATGGATATAAATGCAGGCACTATCGCAACTGGCGAAGAGACCATTGAAGACGTAGGCTGGAAGCTGTTCCACTTTATCCTCGACGTCGCCAGCGGGAAGAAGAAAACCTTCTCCGATCAATGGGGTTTGCATAACCAACTGGCGGTATTTAACCCGGCACCAGTGACCTGATAGTTGGCATTTTTAAAAATACCTGGCAAAACATGATATTAGTGTCATGTTTTGCTTTTTTTATGCTTTTTTTATGCTTTTTTAGCAGGACGCAGAGGGAAAGATTTAAGCAAAGTAAGTACATATATTTGTTGCGGGGGAATAAAGAAAGTGATTCCGCTCGCAGTTTTTAATAATTTTCTCCTCCCCCCATATTTTTCGTTTCCCGGTACAAACATCACCATAACTTACTGAAAAAACACGCGTTTAAGCATTGATTAATTAGAGCTATATTTTCGTTTTTATAAAAGTGAAACCTACCGAAAGAAAGAGTGTTTTTGTTACGATAATTTGCTCTTTTTTGCCCAATTGACTTTCGGCTTTACTAAACAGATTATTCTCTTGTTCTTTTAATTTACCTGATAGACATTCTTACCCAATATAAGAGGGACGTTATGTATACCCTGAATAAAAGTAATGTCGCATTGGCGTGCCTGATTTCTTGTTTACTGGCTGCACCTGTTGTTGCGAGCGCTGAAGGTCAGGCTGATGCTAAGCCTGTTAAATTACGTTACACACTGTGGGATCGAAACCAGCTACCAGGAGAACAACGACTGGTTACCGAATTTGAAAAAAACAACCCTGGTATTAAAGTTGAAATTGAGTTAACTCCCTACGATCAATATTTTATTAAATTAAGTTCAGCCGTAGGTGGAAATGTCGCGCCGGATGTATTCTGGATGAATATGCCTAACTTCCAGCAATATGTGAAGAACGGTATGCTACAGCCACTAAGTGGATATTTGAAAGATAGTGCATCACCCAAACTTGACGATTTTGTTAAAAGCTCTGTCGAAGCTTATCAGTATCAATCTCAACAATATGCCATACCTCGAGATATTGATGCTATTGCAGTCTGGTACAATAAAAAACTTTTTGATCAGGCAGGCGTAACATATCCGGATAAAAACTGGACATGGGATGATTTAAAACAAAAATCAGCACAATTGCGTAAAGGACTGGATAAACAATCTTATCCGCTGGCGCTGGAATTCAGTAGCGGGCAGGACAGCTATTTTAACTTTCTGTTCCAGGTGGGTAATCAAGTCGTCCTGCCCAAGGGTAAAACTGACGTTGCGAATGATAAAGCACTCGATGTCTATCGCCAGTTACAGGTGATGCTGAAGGAGGAATTAATCCAGCCGCCAGGAGAGATGGAGGCATCGGATATTTTCCAGTCTGACAGAATAGCGATGGTTTATGCCGGTTCATGGTGGGCGCTTCCGTTCTCACAAAATGAGCTGATCAAAGATCATATTGGCGTGGTACAGATGCCCAAAATGGCTCAACAGGCGGGCGTTTCTCACAGTCTCGCTTTTGCCATGTCAGCAAAAAGTCCCAATAAAGATGCAGCCTGGAAGTTTATTGAATTTATGAGTTCCGAGCATGCGCAGCAAACGCTGGCAATGGGGAGAGTCGTTATTCCGGCGAATCAAAAAGTCGCCAGACAGTGGGCAGAAGGATTCAAGAATATCGATGTTTCTGCGTATATCGATTCCCTGGCATTCTCCCATAAATATCCAACCGCGGGTTCAAATACGGCTAAATGGAATAGCATTCTCAATGACGGACTGAAAAAAGTCTGGATGGGAAATGATCCTGAAAAAATCATGCCTGGTGTTGCAAAACGTGTAGAACGTGAAATGCAAAAATAAAGGAGAGGGAGCCTGGCTCCCTCACTGCTTCCATCGGAGTTATCACGTTTATTGACGCATCCCGGAGTCTGTATGAGTTATTCAGATGAAGCCGCACCCCTGCAATTACCGGCGAAACCAGCTAAAAGTAAATCGCTTAACAAATTACAACGGGAAGAACGCTTCTGGGGTTGGATAATGATCCTACCCTTATTAGCAGGATTAATTATTTTTTACTTCATCCCTTTCTTCCAGAATGTTTTCTACAGTTTTACCGATCTTGGTGAGTTCCAAATCTGGAATACAATTAGCCTCGATAACTACATTAATCTGTTCAACGATGAAGAATTTCGTTCTGCGATATACAACACACTGGCCTATGTCATAATTTGTGTACCCATTATCACAATTCTTTCATTATTGCTGGCAATAGGCTTGAATCAAGCCATTCGTGGCCAGTGGTTATTCCGTACCCTGTTATTTCTCCCGGCAGTGACCATGCCCGCAGCAATTGCCATGGTATGGCAGTGGTTAATGAATCGCAATTTTGGCCTCATTAATCAAATCCTGGCTTTCTTTAATATTCCGTCTGTTGGTTGGTTATCCGATCCCGATATTGTCCGGTTAAGCGCATCACTGGTCATTATCTGGTCAGCGATTGCGCTGAAGATGATTATTCTGCTTGCCGGACTCCAGGGTATCCCAAAACAGGTCTACGAGGCGATGTCTCTCGACGGCATCAGTAAACTACGCGGCTTCTGGTCGGTTACTTTACCATTAATGATCCCAACACTGTTCTTCGTTTTGGTGATCTCATTCATCGAGACGCTGCAAATCTTTGATGTGGTTTATCTGCTTTTTGGCAGTTCATCAATGGTGGACGACCAAACAATGACCATCGCCTACCTCTTCTATAAATATGCATTTATCTACAATGAAAAAGGATATGCCTCGGCCATCGCTGTTGTGATTTTTGTTATCACGATGGTACTGACGCTGCTGCAAATATGGCTTGGCAAACGACTCAAAGCACAATGAGAAAACCACAATGTTCATGACGAAACGCGAAAAATGGCTGATCTACGGCCTGATGATCCTGGCGACGTTACTCACGGTGGTGCCGTTTATCTGGATGACCATTACCTCCTTTAAAACTCAGGCAGAGAGTATCGCTTTTCCACCTATTCTGTTACCTGCTGAACCGGGTTTTCAGGCTTACTATAAGATTTTGCATGAAATGCCGTTTGGCAGTTTTTACTTTAACTCGATTATCGCCACGCTGCTGATTGTCATTTTGCAGACACTGGTGGCAGCAATGGCTGCTTACGGTTTTTCGCGCCTGCGTTTCTGGGGGCGTGATATGGTCTTTATGCTGTGTATATCGATTCTGATGGTACCAGGGCAGATCTTTTTAATTCCACAATTTTTGGCCATTGAAAAAATCGGGCTTTTGAATTCAATTCCGGGCCTGGTATTGCCAGGGTTATTCAGTATTTATAGCGCCTTTTTGCTGCGCCAGTTTTTCTTGTCCGTGCCGAAAGAGCTGGAAGAAGCAGCAATAATGGATGGCTATAATTATCTGACCATTTTCTTCAAAATTATGCTGCCATTAATAAAACCGGGGCTTATTGCCTGTGTCATCATTAATGGGTTATGGAGCTGGAATAACTTAATGTGGCCACTCATTGTTAATACTTCTATGGATAAAATGACGTTGCCCGTTGGGCTGGCTTCTCTGTCTGGCCGTTCTGGTGTGGAATATCCCATGTTAATGGCGGGTGCACTGTTAGCGATTATTCCGATGCTTTTACTGTATATTTTCTTTCAGCGCTATTTCATTCGTGGCATCGCCGGTGCCGGAATTAAAGGATAAGGGACATTGTTATGTCAGGCATAAAATTACAAGCGGTAAACAAAGTCTATCCGAATGGATTTCAGGCACTTCATAATGTGGATCTTGAAATCAATGATGGCGAATTTATGGTTTTTGTCGGGCCGTCGGGTTGTGCGAAATCAACTTTACTTCGCATGATTGCCGGGCTGGAAGATATTTCAGACGGCGAAATCACAATTGGTGAACGGTGCGTTAATAATTTGCTGCCAAAAGAGCGCGGCGTGGCAATGGTTTTCCAGAACTATGCCCTGTATCCGCATATGACAATCTACAAAAATATGGCCTTCAGTTTACAAGGGAAAATGAGTAAACAGGAGATCGATACCCGTGTGCGGGAAGCGGCGCAAAAGCTGGAGATCGAAAATTTACTCGATAAAAAACCCGGTCAGCTTTCCGGCGGGCAATGTCAGCGCGTGGCTGTTGGTCGGGCAATTGTCCGTAAACCTGACGTATTTTTGTTTGATGAACCGCTGTCAAACCTTGACGCCAAACTGCGCGTCTCTATGCGCGTTCGTTTGACCGAACTTCACCGCCATCTACGCGATGAGGGTGTGAGTGCTACGATGGTTTACGTGACGCACGACCAAATTGAAGCCATGACCATGGGCGATCGCATCTGTGTACTCAACAGTGGCCGTATTATGCAAGTGGATACTCCCGGCAATATTTATCATCAACCGAAGAATAAATTCGTCGCCGGTTTTATTGGCAATCCGGCTATGAATATTCTCTTGCTACCGGTGATGGAAGACGCGCATAAACTTCGTCTGGCAGACAACATCCTGCTACCGCTTAATACACGTTTAGCCAATCAACTGCAGCAGTATCCTCATAACAACGTCTGGTTTGGCATCCGTCCGGAAGCGATTTTATTGGCGCAAGAGCAGGACCCCGACGCATTCGATGCCCATATAACTAACGTTGAACGTATGGGAAATGAAGATCTCCTCCACTTCGATATTGGTGAGCAGCACATGATATTGCGTATTAACTCTTCGCCAGAATGGAGTCCGTTACCCGGTGAAGCTATCCGGGTTAAATTTAATCTTGATGCCGCGTTTTTATTTGATCAGCAGCACGAGGGAAATTTAGCTGGGGCGTAATCGGTTAATTATTAACAAAAATATTTAACTAAATAATTCAGACTTGAAATGCCTTGCTATTTAATAGCACAAATAAAAGGCACTATGAGAGGTTAGTATGTGTGCAAATAAAGTAACCGTATTAGTGGTGGGTGCCGGTGCGCGCGGCGAAATATATTCACGTTATGCCCTTGAACACCCTGACAGAATGCAGGTTGTTGGCGTCGCAGAACCAAGAGATGACTATCGCCAGCAATTTATTAAACAACATAATATTGTGCCTGAAAAAGTATTTACCGACTGGAAAGAAGCGGCAGCGCACCCCAAAATGGCTGACGTTGTGCTTATCTGCACCCAGGACAATATGCATAAAGAACCGGCCATTGCTTTTGCCAGGCTCGGCTACCACATCCTGCTGGAAAAACCGATCGCTCCCACGGCAGAAGATTGCCAGACTATCATTGATGAAGTGAAGCGGAATAATGTTTTGCTGGCTGTCGCACATGTACTACGTTACACGCGCTACACCCAAAAACTGAAATCACTCCTCAACAGTGGTGTTATTGGTGAAATCGTCAGCATGCAGCATCTCGAACCCGTAGGATACTGGCATCAGGCACACTCTTTTGTCCGGGGCAACTGGCGTAATGAAGCAGAATCCTCATTTATGCTACTGCAAAAATCCTGTCACGATCTGGACTGGATCCGCTATATCGTGGGCGATAACTGCAAAGATGTCGGTTCGTTTGGCAATCTGAGCCACTTTGTCAAACAAAATCAACCGGCTGGCGCAGCCGATCGCTGCCTTGATTGTCAGGTGGAAAACACCTGCCCGTGGTCGGCCTGCAAAATCTATCTGGGCGAAAATCACAAATGTACGCCACATTTCCGTCGCGTGTTGACAGCCGATCCCAGCGAAGAAAATGTACGCCAGGCGCTACGCGATGGCCCTTATGGCCGCTGTGTTTACCGTTGCGATAACGATGTCGTCGATCACCAGGTAGTGAATCTGCGTTTTGCCCACCAGCAAACAGTCACCTTTACCATGACGGCTTTTACCAAAATGGAAGATCGCAAAACCCGCCTTTTCGGAACGAAAGGCTATCTGGAAGGCGATGGCGAGACTATTCGGGTATTCGATTTTCTTACCGATAAAGAAACGTGTTACGAGGTTGAAGAGATCGAGGCGGGTACGCAAACCAAAATGGGTGGGCATGGCGGTGGCGATTACTATCTGATGGACCGCTTTATCCATGCGGTGATGGCAGGCGATCAAAATTTGATCCTCTCCGGACCAGATGAATCCCTTGAAAGTCACTTGATGGTCTTTGCCGCAGAACGCGCTCGCAAGGAAAATTGTCTGGTTGCGCTGTAACGCCGGAGGAGATTAGGCATGTTTTACGGCATTGATATTGGTGGAACGAAAACTGAAATCGTCGCTTTCGATGAAGCATTCCAGGTTTGCTGGCGCAAGCGTGTTGCCACGCCAGTTCAGGATTACGAACTTTTTCTTTCGACTTTTACTTCGCTCATTGATACCGCCGATTGGGCTACAGGGTCACAAGGTAAGATAGGTATTGGTATGCCGGGATTGATGGATCGGCGTACTGGCAAGCTACTGTCCTCCAACGTTCCCTGTCTGACTGGCCGCCAGGTCATGAACGATCTGACTAACCGACTCAACCGCCCGGTAGAACTGGACAATGACTGCTGTTGTTTTGCTTTATCTGAAGCACACACCGAGCAGGCGCGTCAGTTTTCGCGGATATTTGGTGCAATTATCGGTACTGGTATGGGCGGCGGTTTCGTCATTGATGGTCAGTTGTATCGTGGCCGTAATCGTATGGCTAGTGAGTTCGGTCATCTGCCGCTTCCGGCGACATTTATGCGTCGTTATCACTTACCTGAACTGAAATGTGGTTGCGGGTTGCAGGGATGCCTGGAGAGATACCAGTCAGGCCCAGGATTACTCTGGCTGCACAAACATTTTTGCAACGAACAGATCACTATGGAGACGCTACTGGAACGCTATCGTGACAGTGAACCTAACGCGACAGTCACCATTGACGCGTGGATCGATATGCTGGGCTGCACGCTGGCGCAGTTGCAGTTGATTCTTGATGTAGACGCTTTTGTCCTCGGCGGTGGCGTCTCTAATATTGAGGAAATTTATGCGCAACTGCCTCACGCGATGACACGCTACCTCTTTGAGGGGCTGGAGCCAGCAAAAGTCTTTCCTGCCGTTCACGGTGCTACCAGCGGTGTACGCGGCGCAGCACTGTTACAGTTCGAACATGGTGCGCTGGCGCACTAAAAAACTGTGGCTGGCGAAATACATTCGCCAGCCAGTTTGTTTATTCATCCACAATGACCACATCGACACCGAGTTGCGCTAAAGCCTGGCGGTAATGAGTCGGAATGCCGCTGTCGGTGATCACCCGATCAATCTCACTGATTTCATTGATCATGCAGAAACTTTTTCTGCCGAATTTGCTGGAATCAGCCACAACGGTTATCTCGTGAGCAACTTGACACATCACCTGGTTCAGGTGTGCTTCTCCTGGATGTGGCGTCGTAATCCCCGCTTCCAGATCGAAACCATCAACGCCCAAAAACAACTTATCAAAACGATACTGCCTGAGTTGTTGTTCTGCCGACGGGCCGTAGAGTGAGTAGACGCTCTGACGAACATTGCCGCCAAGGATCATGACATCCACACGCTCAAAACTGGCCAGTTCCCAGGCTATATTGAGCGCATTGGTCACGACGACCAGATCGCGATGACCCTTTAATAAAGGTGGAATCAGGGTAGTCGTCGATCCTGAATCGAGAATCAGCGTGTCGCCATCTTTGACAAAACTGGCTGCTTTTTCGGCAATTCGCACTTTAACATCGCGATTAAGGCGATCTTTATCCTGCAAGGGTCTGTCGAGCGCAAAGTGTTGATTCAACACGGCACCGCCATAGGAACGCATGACGCAACCTTTTTGCTCCAGATACCGTAAGTCATTGCGGATCGTGACCGATGAGACACCAAAATGGATGCTGAGTGGCTCTACTCGAACGCTTCCCTGGGCACATAACAAATCAATGATTTGTTCGCGGCGTCTTAAGCTATCTAGCATGTTAATCGCTCCCTGAAAAAGTATTTCGTTGCATTCTTGCATTTTGAAACTTTCATTTTCTTTTGAATGCATTACATCAGAAGAAAAGAAGTGAATTTGTGAACCCGACAACGGCGTTGAAGCCTGGAAAAATCAACTCCAGAACTTTCGGTTGACCGCAAATGAAAATGACAAACTGAAAAAGTGAAAAGAAGAGATGCCGAAATAGCGAGTGCTAACGGCAGAAAAGCGAAAACAGAAAGTGGATCCACACCGTGAGATCACCGCCTTTTTGGAGAGTGAAGGAGATCACAGATTTGCAAAATAGTGGTTTTAGTACTGGGGCGCGAGGGGACTGAGCGGGCGATTTGGAAAGCGCCTCGCAAAATGGGAAACATGTTCTCTTTTTTCGTTGGTTCTGGCGCTTTCTGCTGGTGACTGCTCCCCGCCGTAAACGGCGAGGCTTCCCACTTCTTAGGCTGCAACTGGCATAGAG
>NZ_PTRE01000060.1 GCF_002965065.1 Escherichia sp. MOD1-EC7003 | reverse complement strand
ACATGTGTCATTCCTTTTTGATTGTATATTACTGGAATGACACAGAATTTCTAACACTCCCCATTTTACCAGTGCGTTAATGACGGCTTCCATCGCCTGCTTTTCCAGCTCACGGCGCTGAATGCGTTTATTGGCTAATGCTGTACGTAATACACCTGCGATAACAATATGCTTTGGTTCCTGCCCCAGATCACGCATTTCCAGCACAACTTTACCGACAACTCTGCACATTTCTCGGTATAGTTCATCCTCTTTTGTCCGGTTTCCCATTCTTTATACCTGTTTATACTCGTCATACTTCAAGTTGCATGTGCTGCGACTGCGTTCGCTCCCCCCAGTCACTTACTTATGTAAGCTCCTGGGGATTCACTCGCTTGCCGCCTTCCTGCAACTCGAATTATTTAGAGTATATCATGCCGACTATCAGCATATATCAATCTAATCAATTAAACAAAAATCAAACAAAATCATATAAATAACGCGATAAATTATTTTAATTGTAGCAATTAAGTGATGATGTATTTATACACCAGATGAACTTTCACTCATCCCCGCACTGACAAACCCGTCCCCAGACGTTGCGCAAACATTGAAGTTCTTGCGTAACCTTTTCACTGGAACGTTAAATCTTTGATACCAACTTATTGTCTAAGGAGCTGTATATTTTTTGAAACGCTGTTTTTGTTTTCCTTTTGGATTAATTTCAGCGTATAATGCGCTCCAATTGACTCTTGAATGGTTTCAGCACTTTGGACTGTAGAACTCAACGACTCAAAAACAGGCACTCACGTTGGGCTGAGACACAAGCACACATTCCTCTGCACGCTTTTTCGATGTCACCTATCCTTAGAGCGAGGCATCACCACTTTCGTAATACCGGATTCGCTTTCCGGCAGTGCGCCCAGAAAGCAAGTTTCTCCTATCCTTCTCAACTTAAAGACTAAGACTGTCATGAAAAAGACCAAAATTGTTTGCACCATCGGACCGAAAACCGAATCTGAAGAGATGTTAGCTAAAATGCTGGACGCTGGCATGAACGTTATGCGTCTGAACTTCTCTCATGGTGACTATGCAGAACACGGTCAGCGCATTCAGAATCTGCGCAACGTGATGAGCAAAACAGGTAAAACTGCCGCTATCCTGCTTGATACTAAAGGTCCGGAAATCCGTACCATGAAACTGGAAGGCGGTAACGACGTTTCTCTGAAAGCCGGTCAGACCTTTACTTTCACTACTGATAAATCCGTTATCGGCAACAGCGAAATGGTTGCGGTAACGTATGAAGGTTTCACTACTGACCTGTCTGTTGGCAACACTGTACTGGTTGACGATGGTCTGATCGGTATGGAAGTTACCTCCATTGAAGGTAACAAAGTTATCTGTAAAGTGCTGAACAACGGTGACCTGGGCGAAAACAAAGGTGTGAACCTGCCTGGCGTTTCCATTGCCCTGCCAGCACTGGCTGAAAAAGACAAACAGGACCTGATCTTCGGTTGCGAACAAGGCGTAGACTTTGTTGCTGCTTCCTTTATTCGTAAGCGTTCTGACGTTATCGAAATCCGTGAGCACCTGAAAGCGCACGGCGGCGAGAAGATCCAGATCATCTCCAAAATTGAAAACCAGGAAGGCCTGAACAACTTCGACGAAATCCTCGAAGCATCCGACGGCATCATGGTTGCGCGTGGCGACATGGGTGTTGAAATCCCTGTTGAAGAAGTTATCTTCGCGCAGAAAATGATCATCGAAAAATGTATCCGTGCACGTAAAGTCGTTATCACTGCGACCCAGATGCTGGATTCTATGATCAAAAACCCACGCCCGACTCGCGCAGAAGCCGGTGACGTTGCCAACGCCATCCTCGACGGTACTGATGCCGTCATGCTGTCTGGTGAATCCGCAAAAGGTAAATACCCGCTGGAAGCTGTTTCTATCATGGCGACCATTTGCGAACGTACCGACCGCGTGATGAACAGCCGTCTCGAGTTCAACAATGACAACCGCAAACTGCGCATTACCGAAGCGGTATGCCGTGGCGCCGTTGAAACTGCTGAAAAACTGGATGCCCCACTGATCGTGGTTGCTACCCAGGGCGGTAAATCTGCTCGTGCAGTACGTAAATACTTCCCGGATGCCACTATCCTGGCACTGACCACCAACGAAAAAACGGCTCATCAGTTGGTACTGAGCAAAGGCGTTGTGCCGCAGCTGGTTAAAGAGATCTCTTCTACTGATGATTTCTACCGTCTGGGTAAAGAGCTGGCTCTGCAGAGCGGCCTGGCACACAAAGGTGACGTCGTAGTTATGGTTTCTGGTGCACTGGTACCGAGCGGCACGACCAACACCGCATCTGTTCACGTCCTGTAATATTGCTTTTGTGAATTAATTTTTATATCGAAGCGCCCTGATGGGCGCTTTTTTTATTTAATCGATAACCACAAGCAATAAAAAATCAAATCGGATTTCACTATATAATCTCACTTTATCTAAGATGAATCCGATGGAAGCATCCTGTTTTCTCTCAATTTTTTTATCTAAAACCCAGCGTTCGATGCTTCTTTGAGCGAACGATCAAAAATAAGTGCCTTCCAATCAAAAAAATATTCTCAACATAAAAAACTTTGTGTAATACTTGTAACGCTACATGGAGATTAACTCAATCTAGAGGGTATTAATAATGAAAGCTACTAAACTGGTACTGGGCGCGGTAATCCTGGGTTCTACTCTGCTGGCAGGTTGCTCCAGCAACGCTAAAATCGATCAGCTGTCTTCTGACGTTCAGACTCTGAACGCTAAAGTTGACCAGCTGAGCAACGACGTGAACGCAATGCGTTCCGACGTTCAGGCTGCTAAAGATGACGCAGCTCGTGCTAACCAGCGTCTGGACAACATGGCTACTAAATACCGCAAGTAATAGTACCTGTGAAGTAAAAAATGGCGCACATTGTGCGCCATTTTTTTACCTGCTATTTACCGCTACTGCGTCGCTCGTAACATATTTCCTTGCTCTGGTTCACCATTTTGCGCTGATGTTATTGAAGGCGCATTGCTGGCTGCGGGTGCTGCTCCACTGCTCACCGCAACCGGATACCCTGCCCGACGATACAACGCTTTATCGACTAACTTCTGATCTACAGCTTTATTATCTTTAAATTGCGTAAAGCCTGCGGGCAGTGTGTACGGCATCGTCTGAACGTTCTGCTGTTCTTCTGCTGATAGCGGTCGATGTACTTCAACATAACGCATCCCGTTCGGTTCCACGGAATATTTCACCGGTTCGTTGATCACTTTCACCGGCGTGCCTGTCCGCACGCTGGAAAACAAGGCCTTAATATCCGGTGCATTCATACGAATACAGCCCGAACTGACGCGCAAACCGACGCTGTCCGGCGCACTGGTGCCATGAATGAGGTATTCGCCATTGCCGTGCGCAAGACGCAGTGCGTAACGTCCTAGTGGGTTATTTGGCCCGGCAGGAACAACTGGCGGTAATTTAATGCCACGCTCCAGCGAACGCTGACGAATGCCCGCTGTAGGCGTCCAGGTTGGGTTAGGGATTTTCTGCCCCACTCGCGTTTCCATCACTGGCGTTTCCAGCCCCTGCAAACCAATACCAATCGGATAGACCTGCACAATATTTTCTCCCGGTGGATAATAATAAAGGCGCAGTTCTGCAAGGTTAACGATAATCCCCTGGCGCGGCGCATCTGGTAATAACAGTTGCGAAGGGATAGTTATCGGTGTACCGGGTTTTGGCACCGGGGCGATAGTGTTATTGGCTTCAAGGATCAACATTGCCGCAGTATCAAAACGTCGGGCGATGGCCTGAAGGTTTTTATCCCCTTCCTGCACCGTATACGTTTGATTTTGCCCAACCAGTCGGCTTCCAGTTGGAGGTAGCGGATAATCAACCGCCCAGGCAGCCTGGATGGCGCTAAAAGCGCCGATAAGTGTGAGTGTAAGCAAAGACGCGCGTTTCATTGTAAACCTCCTGTATTTGCCGGAGACTCACGCTGAAACGTCGGATGGCGCAGATGTTCACCTGAAACCGAAACACTCCTGTGCAGGTCAGTGTAAACATTGACCATCCGGCAATGTGAGTCAGCCGGATGAAAGCTGTCCCTTTAGTTTAGCTAAGTGCAGCGGCTTTGGCGCAAATTGCGCGAATCATCGCTTCCAGACCTTGCGAGCGAGATGGAGTAAGATGTTGGGTGAGCGCCATTTTTTCAAACCATGGCCGCACATCGAAATTGACAATATCCTGCGGCATCATTTGATCGTAGAGAATAAAGACGACCGCAATAAGCCCTTTCACAATGGCCGCATCGCTGTCGCCCTGCAATTCAATTATGCCCTGCGCATTCTGGCGCATCACAATCCACACCTGACTCTGGCAGCCCTGAATACTGTTTTGTGGGCTTCTGTCTTCGTCGTGTAATTCTGGCAGACGCTGGCCCAGCTCAATAATGTAGAGATATTTCTCTTCCCAGTTGGCGCAGCGTAAAAAATTACGCAGCAATTTTTCTTTATCCGGCAATACAGCCATAGTATCTCCCTGTTATCCCAGCAGACGGTGAATACGTTGCAATCCGGTCACCAGACGATCCACTTCTTCATGGGTGTTATACATGGCCAGCGACGCCCGACACATAGCAGGGACGTTGTAATAGGCCATTAATGGCATTGCGCAGTGATGTCCGGTACGCACTGCAATGCCATAATTATCGAGAAAACTGCCAACATCATAGGCGTGGTGTTTACCAAGATTAAAAGCAATAACGCCAAACCTGTTCTGTGGACCATAAAGAGTGAGATCCGGTACAGAGGCCAGCTGTGATAGCGCGTAATGCATCAGATTCTGTTCATACTCGGCAATGTTATTAAGCCCCAGCGCCGAAACATACTCCAGCGCAGCGCCAAGACCAATAATACCTCCGGTATTGGGTGTACCGGCTTCAAACCGCCACGGTGCTTTGGTCCAGGTAGTGCCTTCACTCAGGCTGACGGAGGCGATCATAGAACCGCCCCCTTCCCACGGCGGCATATCCTGAAGCAAGGCTTCTTTGACATAAAGAATGCCAATCCCGGTGGGTCCATACAGTTTATGCCCGGAAAACACGTAAAAATCGCAATCCAGCGCCTGAACATCCACCGCATGATGCATCACCGCCTGAGCGCCATCCACCAGTACTTTTGCGCCATGCTGATGCGCAAGTGTGACCATTTCCAGCAGCGGATTTTCCGTGCCCAGCACGTTGGAGACATGGGTAATTGCCAACAGGCGAGTTTTCTCATCAAACAGAGTAGGCAGCGTCTCCAGTTGCAGCGTACCGTCAGGGTTGAGGGGAATCACACGCAGCTCTGCGCCAACGCGTGCGCAAAGCATTTGCCAGGGAACAATGTTAGCGTGATGTTCCATCTGGCTGATGATGATGTTATCGCCCGCCTGCACGTTGCTGTTACCCCAGCTATTGGCGACCAGGTTAATGCCTTCCGTCGTGCCGCGAACGAACACTAATTCTTCCGCTGAACGTGCGTTGATAAACAGCGACGCCCGCTTGCGCACGTTCTCCATTTTCTCGGTCGCCTGAGCGCTCAGGGTATGAATACCGCGATGCACTGCCGCGTAGCCGTGACGATAAAACTCAGCCTCGGCATCAATCACCTGGCTCGGTTTCTGCGCGCTGGCAGCGCTGTCAAGATAAGCCAGTGGCAGACCATTCACCTCACGCGAGAGCACCGGAAAATCGGCACGCACCTTGTCGATGGAAAAAGTCATCTTGTACCTCCTGGCAGCCGTTGACCGATTCGGGCCAGCACCTGCTGTTTAAGCCCCTCATCACGCAATGCTTCCGTCAGTTCGGCAGCAAAGGCGTAAATAATCATCTGTTGGGCATCCTGCTGATTGATCCCGCGCGAGCGCAGATAGAACATCTGTTCGTCATCAATACGCCCCACCGTCGCGCCGTGGCTGCATTTCACATCATCGGCATAGATTTCCAGCTGTGGTTTGGTATCTACTTCAGACAGTTTGCCCATCAGAAGATTATTGTTGGTCATCTGCCCATCCGTTTTGATGGCGTGCTGCGCGACGTTGATCAACCCGTTAAATACCGCGCGGCCTTTGTCGCTGACGATAGTTTTGTGCAACTGTCGGCTGTTACAAAAACCTTTATTGTGTTCAAGCCAGGTGCGGGTATCGCAAACCTCGTTTTTCACCGGCATCGCCAGGCTATTGATCCGCAGCGTGCTGTTTTCGCCATTGAGTTGCGTACTGGTGTTGTGCCGTAACACGGCGCCACCAAGCAGGAAACTGTGGCTATATGCGGTGGCATCGTCTGCCAGCAACAAATCGTTATGGGCAAAGTGGTGACTGACCGGGTTTTCAAACGCCAGCTTGATATGCTGCAAGTGGGCGTTCGCTGCGATGTTGATAGTAAACCGTGACCCGGTAAAATGACGAGCATCATTAAGGCTGACAAAATGTTCAATCACCGTCGCTTCGGCACCTGCCGCCAGCTCCAGATGATGCCGGTAATGGGCGGTGTTTACCTCTTCACCTGCCACGCCCTGGGTAATATGCATTAACAGCAATGGCTTTGCAGGCCGTTGACCGCGCTTCACGGCGATATGCGTAACGCTTTGTGCCAGGCTTTCCGTCAGATGGAGAAACACTTCTGCCTGAATGGCGTCGGGTAACCCCTGACGGTCGTCGTTAATGTTCACTTCATACCCGCTGTCTTCAGTTGTATCGCTCAGTGCTGGCATGTAACGTCCATCGACAAACACCAGCCGCACGGCGTCTAACGTTAACGCTAAGGCATCACGCTGCTGTGGAGATATCTCTCCAGCGATGCTGACAAACTGGCTATTGGTTAGCCCCTCCAGCGGTGTATATTTCCAGTGCTCATGTTTACGTGTCGGCAGGCCGGTACGCAGCAATTGTTGTAAATGCTGCTGTGCTTGCGGGGAGCGTTTCGCCCCTTCAGCTTCAAACAAGTGATGCCACTGTTGCAGCGCGTTACTGCTGTTCGGTAAGCCAGCCATATCCCTGCTCCTCCAGTTGTTTGACCAACGTGAAATCGCCGGATTTCACAATTCTCCCCTGATACAGCACGTGGACGTAATCAGGTTTGATGTAGTCGAGAATGCGCTGGTAGTGCGTAACAATGATGAATGAACGCTTGCCGTCACGCAGTGAGTTCACGCCATCGGCAACCACTTTTAATGCGTCGATATCCAGCCCGGAATCCGACTCATCAAGAATGCATAACTCCGGTTCCAGCACTGCCATTTGCAAAATATCGTTGCGCTTTTTCTCGCCACCGGAGAAACCAACGTTTACCGAACGCGTTAATAAATCTTCCGGCATCTTCAACAGGGCGATTTTTTCCTCCATCAAATCCTGAAAATCAAAGCGGTCGAGCGTTTCCTGGCCGCGATAGCTGCGCACCGCATTAAGTGCCGTTTGCAGGAAAAACTGGTTACTGACGCCGGGAATTTCCACCGGATACTGGAAGGCCATAAAGATGCCTTCGCCTGCACGATCTTCCGGCGACAGCTCAAGCAAATCTTTTCCTTTAAACTCAACTGTGCCGCCCGTCACTTCATAATCTTCACGCCCGGCAAGCGTTGCTGATAAGGTGCTTTTGCCCGAGCCGTTTGGTCCCATAATGGCGTGAACTTCGCCGGGACGAACGTCGAGGCTTAATCCGCGCAGGATAGCTTTATCTTCCACGTTGACGTGTAATTCTTTAATACTTAACATGTTTATTCCTTATCCGACGCTGTGTTCAAGACTGATGGCGAGGAGTTTTTGTGCTTCAACGGCAAATTCCAGCGGCAGTTCCGAGAACACATCTTTGCAGAAACCGTTAACAATCATCGAGATTGCGTCTTCTTCGCTGATCCCGCGTTGCAGGCAGTAAAAAAGCTGATCTTCACCAATACGTGATGTCGTTGCCTCGTGCTCCAGTTGCGCGCTGTTATTGCGACATTCGACATACGGGAAGGTATGCGCCCCGCAATTAGCGCCAATCAACATTGAGTCGCACTGAGTGAAATTACGCGCATTGGTTGCCGTCGGCATGATTTTCACTAAGCCGCGATAGCTGTTCTGGCTGTGTCCGGCTGAGATCCCTTTTGAGATAATGGTCGATTTGGTGTTTTTACCAATGTGGATCATCTTGGTGCCGGTATCCGCTTGTTGATGACCGCTGGTCAGTGCCACTGAGTAAAACTCACCGATGGAGTTATCGCCGCGTAAAATGCAGCTGGGATATTTCCACGTAATGGCTGAACCGGTTTCTGATTGCGTCCATGACATTTTGCTGTTTTCGCCTTCGCACAAAGCCCGCTTGGTGACGAAGTTGAGAATACCGCCGGTGTTGTTATCGCCAGGAAACCAGTTTTGTACCGTGGAATATTTCACCTCGGCGTTTTTGTGGATGATGACTTCCACCACTGCCGCGTGTAACTGATAACTGTCACGCACAGGAGCGGAACAGCCTTCAATGTAGCTGACATAGCTGTCTTCGTCGGCCACCAGGATAGTGCGTTCAAACTGCCCGGTTTTTTCCGCGTTAATGCGGAAATAGGTGGAAAGTTCCATCGGGCAGCGCACACCTTTAGGCACATAAATAAACGTACCATCAGAGGCCACTGCCGCATTAAGCGCGGCAAAGAAGTTGTCATTCCCCGGCACCACAGTGCCAAGATATTTACGTACCAGTTCCGGGTGTTCGTGGATCGCCTCGCCAAAGGAACAGAAAATAATTCCCTGCTCTGCCAGTTTTTCACGATAAGTGGTGGCAACCGAAACAGAGTCGAAAATGGCATCCACCGCCACCTCTTTGCCTTCCCGCACGGGAACACCTAGCTGCTCAAATGCCGCCTCCACCTCTTTACTTAAAAAGGCGTTCGCGCCAGTTTGCTGCACCGCACCGGATTCAGACGCGCAGGCGTCGTCACAATTACCGCACGATGGTGCCGAGTAGTAGCTGTAATCCTGATAATTCAGCTTGTCGTAGTGCGCTTTCAGCCAGTGCGGCTCTTCCATCTCCAGCCATGCGCGATAGGCGTTGAGACGAAACTCCAGCATCCACTCCGGCTCATTACGTTTCGCCGAAATTGCGCACACCACCTCTTCGTTTATCCCCTTTGCCAGCTCATCAGTGGCTAACTGGGTGAAGAATCCTTCTTTATAATTCAGCGGGCCGCCGGTCCAGGTTTTGACATCGTCAGTTGCTTCAGTATTACGAGACATAGTACCGCCTATACCCCAAAGCTTTCGCCACAGCCACATTCATTCCGGGCTTTCGGGTTGTGAAATTTAAATATCTGATTGAGTCCTTCGCGAACGAAATCGACTTCCGTACCATCAATAAACGGCATCGCTTGCAGCGGGACAAACAGCTTCGCGCCGTCGAGTTCAAACAGCAGATCGTCTTTGTCCGGCTCGCTAACACTGCCGAGCACATAGCCAAAGCCCGCGCAGCCAGTTTGTTTGACGCCTAAGCGCACACCGACCATACTTGGCTGCTTTGCCACCAGCTCGCGGATATGGACCACAGCAGCGGGGGTTAGCGTTAAGCCCTGCCAGGCGAAATCTTGCGGATTAAAGGTTCCTGAATGCATGTCCATCGATTTACCTCACGTCATCGCTTTCAGCGTATAACAGCATGTTAGTGATAATGATTATCAGTACAACCCAGCAAACGCAGGGGCTTTACCGTAAAACATGCTTTTTGCCTGCTTTTAATAAGCATAGACCCTGATGTGTGGGTTAACAGGCATGCTAAGAATTAGGTATCTCATTGTTAGATAATGATTATTATCTAAGAAGAATTAAGGCTGTGATGAAAAAGAAAAAGTTGTATTGAAAATGACTATTTAAGAGATAGGTAAAAAAGTGCAGTGCTCAGAAATAAGAAAACCCTTAAGTCTGTGCGATACAGGCTTAAGGGTTTCTACCCCATCCGGCGCTTATCTCCGGCACTCACAGTGGCTTAGCTCTTGAAGGGGCGATAAGAATAATCTCATAAAGCGAAGCAACCGTTTTAACACAAACTGCGATTTGTATTATTTTTGAACAATATCAGACGAGTAGATAAGCAGTATTAAGACGCTCATCGAACCTGGATGGAGGTTAATCCAGGTCGATTTGGCGAGCTTGCGACATTAAGTCAGGATCAATGCACGCCCAGACGCTGGGCAAAGTAGATTTCTTCTTTTAATTCAGCAGAAGAGAGAGTAAGCAGGTCAGCAAATTCAAGTTCTAGTTGTTTCAGACGTTTGAGATATTGGGCAGGTGAAAGATTGCTCTGGTCACGGCGTAAAAATTCAATGGCCAGCTGGGTGGGATCAAGTTGAGTAGACATAACATCCTCGCTTTTAGACAAGACCTGCACAGTATACCACCGTTTACTGTGCAGATAATGACCGAAAGCAATATGCATCACACTTTTCTGGTGACAACGTCACAAAATGGCGGTTGTCAACCGTGATGAACAGCACAAACGCCCTTTTTCATCGAAGATTTCAATCTGCCAGACCTGATGACGTGAACCAAGATGTAACGGTTTGCATACGCCGCGTACCCGCCCTTCTCGGGCCGAGCGAACATGGTTAGCATTGATTTCCAGACCAACCACTTTTTGTTCGCCTTCGGTACATAAATAACCGGCAACGGAACCGATACTTTCGGCCAGCACCACGGACGCACCTCCATGCAGCAGCCCGAAAGGCTGCTTTGTCCGCGAGTCTACTGGCATTGTCGCTTCAAGGGTGTCATCACCAATATGTTCAAAACGAATATCCAGCAACCCCACCATGTTTCCTTCACCCATGGCATTCAACGCTTCCAGGGTGATTTTTCGTTTCCATATCATTTAATAATCTCCAGTAAAGCCTGCACAGGGTGGCGTATCCCCAAGCCTTCAACCCGTTTTACCTGACTACGGCAGGAATATCCGGTCGCCAGACAACGGTTACGCGGCAGTCGCAGCATAGCCTGATGCCAGGATAACTCATAGATCCCGAGCGAATTTTTATGGTTTTTCGCTTCATGTCCGTAAGTCCCTGCCATACCGCAGCAGCCCACGCTGACATTTTCCAGTTTCGCGCCAAAACGGGCAAATATCGCGGCCCATTGTGCTGGCGCGCCCGGCAAGGCGGTAACTTCGGTACAGTGACCAAAGAAATACCATGATTCACCGCTGACTGTAGCCACTGGCTGTGACTCAAGTGCACTTGCCAGCCATTCATTCGCCAGTAAGACGTTAAACTCGCCACGCTCCTCGCCCAGAGCCAGTTTATATTCATCGCGATAACAAAGTACCAGCGCCGGATCGACGCCCACCATTGGCATACCCAGCTTCGCCATACGGTTAAGGAAATCTGCCGTTTTTTTCGCCGTCTTTGCAAAACGATTGAGAAAGCCTTTGATATGCTGGGCTTTGCCATTTGGCGAAAATGGCAGTAACACAGGCTGGAAACCTAATTTTTCGATCAGACGAACAAAATCTGCCACCACTTGTGCATCGTAATAGCTGGTAAAGGGGTCCTGCACCACCAGCACCGTGCGCGCTTTCTGCTCTGCATTGAGAGTTTCAAGTTGTTCCAGCGTCATGTTTGCCGAGCGATGTCCCACCATTTGTTGTTGCAGCGAGGGGACCGACAGCAGCGGCAAATCAACCATGCCGATATGTTTTTCCGAGAGTCTGCGCACCAGCGGCTGGTTAATGAAGAAGTTAAAGGTTTTCGGCGCGCGAGCCATCAGCGGCGCATAGCTCTCAACCGTAGCCACCAGATGGTCGCGTAATGGGCGTAAATAACGGGTGTGATAGAGCTGCAGGAAACGAGAGCGAAACTCCGGCACATCAATTTTAATGGGACACTGAGTCGAGCAGGCTTTACAGGCCAGACAGCCAGACATCGCCTCTTTGACTTCGTGTGAGAAGTCATATTCGCCTTTATTCGCATGCCAGCTATTGCGCGTGCGGGTAATTAACGTCCGTAAACTGACGCCGGATTCAGGCAGTTCTTGTTCCAGTTTGAGTGGGTCAACGCCACGATCTGCCAACAAACGCAGCCATTCACGCACCAGCGTTGCGCGCCCTTTCGGTGAATGAATCCGGTTCAGGGTGATCTTCATCGACGGACACATCGGACTACGAGCATCAAAGTTGAAACATAAACCGTTGCCGTTACACTCCATTGCACCGCGCCACTGCTGGCGTACCGCAATGGGGATCTGCCGGTCAAATGTACCGCGCTTCACCGCGTCCACTTTCATCATCGTCGCATCGAGACCTTCTGGCGGGCAAATCTTCCCTGGGTTGAGTCGGTTATGCGGGTCAAATGCCGCTTTCACTTTGCGCAGTTCTGCGAAAAGTTCCTCGCCGAAAAACGCCGGGCTGTATTCTGCGCGAAAACCTTTGCCGTGCTCACCCCACAACAAACCACCGTATTTCGCCGTCAGCGCCACCACGTCATCAGAGATTTGCTTCATCAAAATCTCTTGTTGCGGATCGCACATATCCAGCGCTGGACGGACGTGCAGGACACCGGCGTCGACGTGGCCGAACATACCGTAGCTTAAGCCGTGGCTGTCGAGCAACGCGCGAAATTCAGCAATATAATCGGCCAGATGTTCCGGCGGTACGCAGGTATCCTCGGCAAATGGAATTGGTTTTGCCAAACCTTTTGAATTTCCAAGCAATCCAACGGCTTTTTTGCGCATCGCATAGATACGTTCAACGCCCGCCAGCTCGCGGCACACCTGCCAGCCGATCACACCTGCTTGCTGGCAGGCGATCAGCTCATCCAGCCGCACACAGAGTGCATTTACCCGCTCGTCAATCAGCGCCTCATCGTCACCGGCAAATTCCACAATATTCAGCCCGAGCATCTCTTTGTCAGGCACATCGGTAATCAACTCACTGACGGAATGCCAGACAATATCTTCCCGCGCCAGATTCAGCACTTTTGAGTCCACCGTCTCTACCGATAGCGCCCGCGCTTCAACCATAAACGGCGCGTTACGCAGCGCAGAGTCAAAAGAGTCATATTTGACGTTTACCAGACGGTGCACTTTAGGCAAGCGCGTAATATCCAGCCGAGCTTCGGTAATAAAGGCCAGCGTTCCTTCTGACCCCGTAAGAATGCGCGTCAGGTCGAACTCGGTCATCTCATCGTTAAAGACATGGCGCAGATCATAACCGGTAAGAAAGCGGTTAAGTTTGGGGAATTTGTCGATGATTAACTGGCGTTGCTGACGGCAACGTTGATAAACCGTTTTATAGATCCGCCCAATCGCGGTATTGGTTTTACCCAGCGTTTCCGCCAGTTCGACGGGTAAAGGTTGCGTATCGAGAATATCGCCCCCCAACAGCACCGCCCGCACACCAAGCACGTGATCTGACGTTTTGCCATAAACCAGCGATCCCTGACCAGAAGCATCGGTATTAATCATCCCGCCGAGCGTTGCGCGGTTGCTGGTCGAAAGTTCTGGCGCAAAAAAGTAGCCGAACGGTTTCAGGTACTGATTCAGTTGGTCTTTAATCACCCCGGCCTCAACGCGCACCCAGCCCTCTTCAGGGTTAATTTCAATGATGCGGTTCATATGGCGGGACATATCAACAATTATCCCCTGGTTGAGCGCCTGGCCGTTAGTGCCGGTGCCGCCGCCTCGCGGGGTAAAAATCAGCGATGAATAGCGTTCCTGCGCGGCAAGACGGGCGATCAGCGCCACATCTGCGGTTGAACGCGGAAATACCACTGCGTCGGGAAGAAGTTGGTAAATACTGTTGTCGGTCGCCATTGTCAGACGATCGGCATAACTCGTCGCCGTATCGCCGGTAAAACCTTGTTGCTCCAGCTCTTGCAAAAAATTAAGCACCAGTTGAACGACACCGGGTGCCTGGGAAATCTGTGGAATCATTATATTGACCCTTTCCTGCGGTCTGTGATGAGAGATTAATCGTTTGCGTGTTGCCTGAGTTGTTGTACCACATTTTTTTCTAACACGCCCATCAGAATTAAGAGCAGAATCGGCCTGTTAAAAACCGCTGAAATTGCTCATCATTATGCAGGTGAGTTTCGCGTGTTCACGTCGCGTCGACGATTTGACGCACAAAAAAGGTGAAAAGTTGTTATGGTAAATGTTCGTCAGCCCAGGGATATCGCACAAATTCTGCTTTCGGTGCTGTTTTTAGCCATCATGATTGTGGCATGTCTGTGGATTGTTCAACCCTTTATTCTCGGCTTTGCATGGGCCGGTACGGTGGTTATCGCCACCTGGCCGGTATTGTTACGTTTGCAAAAGATCATGTTTGGCCGCCGCTCTCTCGCCGTTCTGGTGATGACGCTGTTATTAGTGATGGTGTTTATCATCCCTATTGCCTTATTGGTTAACAGTATTGTCGATGGCAGCGGTCCGCTAATTAAAGCCATTTCCAGCGGTGACATGACGTTACCCGATCTGGCGTGGCTTAATACCATTCCGGTGATTGGCGCGAAGCTGTATGCAGGCTGGCACAACTTGCTGGATATGGGCGGCTCGGCGATCATGGCGAAAGTCCGTCCTTATATTGGCACCACCACCACCTGGTTCGTTGGGCAGGCGGCGCATATCGGGCGCTTTATGGTGCATTGTGCGCTGATGCTTCTCTTCAGTGCCCTGTTGTACTGGCGCGGTGAACAGGTGGCGCAAGGCATTCGCCATTTTGCAACCCGTCTGGCTGGCGTTCGTGGAGATGCCGCCGTGCTGCTGGCGGCACAGGCTATCCGCGCGGTGGCGCTGGGTGTGGTGGTAACGGCGTTAGTACAGGCAGTGCTTGGCGGTATCGGCCTCGCCGTATCCGGCGTACCTTATGCAACTTTGCTCACGGTGTTAATGATCCTCTCCTGCCTTGTCCAGCTTGGCCCGTTGCCGGTACTGATTCCGGCGATTATCTGGCTCTACTGGACCGGCGATACCACCTGGGGCACGGTATTACTGGTGTGGAGCGCTGTGGTTGGCACACTGGATAACGTCATCCGCCCAATGTTAATTCGCATGGGTGCCGATTTACCGCTGATCCTGATCCTCTCTGGCGTTATTGGTGGTTTGATTGCTTTCGGGATGATCGGTCTGTTTATTGGTCCGGTTCTGTTAGCCGTTTCCTGGCGTCTGTTTGCCGCGTGGGTGGAAGAAGTCCCACCACCGACGGACCAACCGGAAGAAATTCTCGAAGAATCTGGTGAAATCGAGAAACCGAATAAGTAATTTCTCATCAGGCGGCTCTGCCGCCTGATTGTTAACCACTGCTAATTGATATTTGCTTGCTCTTCCCCGTATTTTCCTACTTATCGCCATTCAGCTGGTAGTACCTGTCGCAAATTCTTTACAGTTTTTAAACTAATGAGACGAATCTGATCGACGCCAAAAGTCCGTATGCCTACTATTAGCTCACGGTTATAAATCAACATATTGATTTATAAGCATAGAAATCCCCTGAGTGAAACAACGAATTGCTGTGTGTAGTCTTTGCCCATCTCCCACGATGGGCTTTTTTTTAACATTTTTCCGCTTCGCTACCTCGCCCCTCACTCTTTCCAATAATGTTGCACAAGATACTGTGACTCTCTTCAAGTCGTCAGCAGGCTGATAATGTTATTTATATTTTATTGTTTATTTCATGCAGCCATTACACGATGAACGCTTATGAACTCCAGGCACTTCGCCATATTTTTGCCATGACTATTGATGAATGCGCGACCTGGATTGCCCAGACCGGTGACAGTAACAGCTGGCGTCAGTGGGAAAATGGCGAATGCGCCATTCCTGATCACGTTGTTGAAAAACTGTTTGCTATGCGTCAGCAAAGAAAAAAACATCTTCATGCCATCATAGAGAAAATAAATAACCGCATCGGCAACAACACGATGCGTTTTTTCCCCGACTTAACCGCGTTTCAACGTGTCTACCCGGATGGCAAATTTATTGACTGGAAAATCTATCAATCGGTAGCCGCTGAATTATATGCACACGATCTGGAGCGCCTTTGTTAATTTTTCCACAAAAAGGAATAGTCGTTGTTACAACAATAATGAACGGATGCTGACACAACATCGCTACACTTTTTAAAGCACCTTTGCTAAGTAGAATCTATGAAAAATCCCTATTTCCCGACCGCACTTGGGTTGTATTTTAATTACCTGGTGCATGGTATGGGCGTCATTTTAATGAGCCTGAATATGGCCTCGCTAGAGACGCTTTGGCAGACTAATGCCGCGGGCGTCTCGATAGTTATCTCATCGCTGGGCATTGGTCGATTAAGCGTCCTGCTTTTTGCAGGATTATTATCCGATCGCTTTGGTCGCCGCCCTTTTATCATGCTCGGGATGTGCTGCTATATGGCCTTCTTTTTTGGCATCCTGCATACCAATAACATCATTATCGCTTATGTTTTAGGTTTTCTGGCAGGAATGGCAAACAGTTTTCTCGATGCAGGCACTTATCCCAGCTTGATGGAGGCTTTTCCTCGCTCACCGGGTACAGCCAATATTTTAATTAAAGCGTTTGTTTCCAGTGGTCAATTTTTATTGCCGCTAATCATCAGCCTGTTAGTGTGGGCTGAACTGTGGTTCGGTTGGTCCTTTATGATTGCCGCAGGCATTATGTTTATTAACGGTCTGTTTTTATACCGTTGTACGTTTCCACCCCATCCGGGTCGTCGCTTACCTGTCATAAAGAAAGCCCCCAACTCTACGGAACATCGCTGTTCGATTATCGATTTAGCCAGTTATACCTTATATGGCTATATCTCAATGGCAACGTTTTATCTGGTTAGCCAGTGGCTGGCACAATACGGACAATTTGTTGCAGGTATGTCATACACCATGTCGATCAAACTACTCAGTATTTATACTGTGGGTTCGCTGCTTTGTGTATTTATTACCGCCCCACTCATTCGGAATGCCGTTCACCCAACAACATTACTGATGCTGTACACCTTTATCTCATTTATTGCCCTGTTTACCGTCTGCCTGCATCCCACATTTTATGTGGTGATAATATTTGCTTTTGTCATTGGTTTTACCTCCGCTGGAGGCGTTGTGCAAATTGGCCTGACGTTAATGGCTGGACGTTTCCCCTACGCTAAAGGTAAAGCGACAGGGATCTATTACAGTGCGGGCAGTATTGCGACCTTTACTATTCCGTTGATTACGGCTCATCTTTCCCAAAGAAGTATTGCCGATATTATGAGGTTCGATACTGTTATTGCTGCCATCGGCTTTTTACTGGCACTGTTTATCGGCTTACGCAGCCGCAAAGAAACGCGGCATCCCTCGCTAAAGGAAAATGCTGCTCCGGGCGGGTAATGCAATATTCTTTTCATGTCATGCAAGATCTTACGGATAAATAACGCTTTCGGCTCTAACTAAGGAAAATCGCGATCAAAAACGAACTATGACATGCAATATTCCTGGAAACATAAACTTTATGCCATGTACCCAGAGAAAATCATCTTCAGTATAGTAATTATGTAAACCGTCGGAGAACAATACGTACGGTAACGAAATTATCTTTCAGCAAGGAACTGTGAAAATGTCTCAAAATAAGGCTTTCAGCACGCCATTTATCCTGGCTGTTCTGTGTATTTACTTCAGCTATTTCCTGCACGGCATTAGTGTTATTACGCTTGCCCAAAACATGTCATCTTTGGCAGAAAAATTTTCCACTGACAACGCGGGCATTGCCTATTTAATTTCCGGTATCGGTCTGGGGCGATTGATCAGTATTTTATTCTTCGGTGTCATCTCCGATAAGTTTGGTCGTCGGGCGGTGATATTAATGGCAGTAATAATGTATCTGCTGTTCTTCTTTGGTATTCCCGCTTGCCCGAATTTAACTCTCGCTTACTGTCTGGCAGTGTGCGTAGGTATCGCTAACTCAGCGTTGGATACTGGTGGTTACCCCGCGCTCATGGAATGCTTTCCGAAAGCCTCCGGTTCGGCGGTCATTCTGGTTAAAGCGATGGTGTCATTCGGACAAATGTTCTACCCAATGCTGGTGAGCTATATGTTGCTCAATAACATCTGGTACGGCTATGGGCTGATTATTCCGGGTATTCTGTTTGTACTGATCACGCTGATGCTGTTGAAAAGCAAATTCCCCAGCCAGTTGGTGGACGCCAGCGTAGCTAATGAATTACCGCAAATGAACAGCAAACCGTTAGTCTGGCTGGAAGGTGTTTCATCGGTACTGTTCGGTGTAGCCGCGTTCTCGACCTTTTATGTGATTGTGGTGTGGATGCCCAAATATGCGATGGCTTTTGCTGGTATGTCAGAGGCTGAAGCATTAAAAACCATCTCTTATTACAGTATGGGCTCGTTGGTCTGTGTCTTTATTTTTGCCGCACTACTGAAAAAAATGGTCCGGCCCATCTGGGCTAATGTATTTAACTCTGCACTGGCAACAGTAACAGCCGCCATTATCTACCTGTACCCTTCTCCACTGGTGTGTAATGCCGGAGCCTTTGTTATCGGCTTCTCAGCGGCTGGCGGCATTTTACAGCTCGGCGTTTCAGTCATGTCAGAGTTTTTCCCCAAAAGCAAAGCCAAAGTCACCAGTATTTATATGATGATGGGTGGACTGGCTAACTTTGTTATTCCGCTGATTACCGGTTATCTGTCGAACATCGGTCTGCAATATATCATCGTTCTCGATTTTACTTTCGCGCTGTTGGCCCTGATTACCGCAATTATTGTTTTTATCCGCTATTACCGTGTTTTCATTATTCCTGAGAAGGATGTGCGGTTTGGCGAGCGTTATTTTAGCACCCCAGTTAAGCACAATTAAGCATAGAGGTTAAAGGAGTTAATTATGGATGTTACAGCTAAATATGAATTGATTGGGTTGATGGCCTATCCTATCCGCCACAGTTTATCACCTGAAATGCAGAATAAAGCCTTAGAAAAAGCGGGATTGCCATTTACCTATATGGCCTTTGAAGTGGATAACGATAGCTTTCCCGGAGCAATTGAAGGATTAAAAGCCCTCAAAATGCGCGGAACGGGTGTTTCGATGCCAAACAAACAACTGGCGTGTGAATATGTTGACGAGTTAACGCCAGCAGCCAAACTGGTAGGCGCCATCAACACCATCGTTAATGATGATGGCTATCTGCGTGGCTATAACACCGACGGCACGGGCCATATTCGCGCCATTAAAGAGAGCGGTTTTGATATCAAAGGCAAAACGATGGTGCTGTTAGGTGCTGGTGGCGCATCAACGGCAATTGGCGCGCAGGGGGCAATTGAAGGTTTAAAAGAAATTAAACTCTTTAACCGCCGGGATGAGTTCTTCGATAAAGCCCTCGCCTTCGCGCAGCGGGTTAACGAAAACACCGATTGTGTCGTCACAGTCACCGATCTCGCCGATCAGCAAGCCTTTGCTGAAGCCCTGGCTTCTGCCGACATTTTAACCAATGGTACAAAAGTGGGTATGAAACCCCTTGAGAATGAATCATTGATTAATGATATCAGTCTGTTACATCCGGGACTGCTGGTCACCGAATGCGTGTATAACCCGCATATGACGAAGTTATTGCAGCAGGCGCAACAAGCAGGTTGCAAAACGATTGATGGATACGGCATGTTGTTGTGGCAAGGGGCTGAACAGTTCACGTTATGGACTGGCAAAGATTTCCCTCTGGAATACGTTAAACAGGTCATGGGGTTCGGCGCCTGACAGGCTGACCGCGTGCAGAAAGGGTAAAAAATGAAAACCGTAACTGTAAAAGATCTCGTCATTGGTACGGGCGCACCTAAAATCATCGTCTCCCTGATGGCGAAAGATATCGCCAGCGTGAATTCCGAAGCTCTCGCCTATCGTGAAGCGGACTTTGATATTCTGGAATGGCGTGTGGACCACTTTGCCGACCTCTCCAGCGTGGAGTCTGTTATGGCGGCGGCAAAAATTCTCCGTGAGGTAATGCCAGAAAAACCGCTGCTGTTTACCTTCCGCAGCGCCAAAGAAGGCGGTGAGCAGGCGATTTCCACCGAGGCTTATATTGCACTCAATCGCGCAGCCATCGACAGTGGTCTGGTCGATATGATCGATCTGGAGTTATTTACCGGTGATGATCAGGTTAAAGAAACCGTAGCCTACGCCCACGCGCATGATGTGAAGGTTGTCATGTCCAATCATGACTTCCATAAGACGCCGGAAGCCGAAGAAATCATTGCCCGTCTGCGCAAAATGCAGTCCTTCGACGCTGATATACCTAAGATTGCGCTGATGCCGCAAAGTACCAGCGATGTGCTGACGTTGCTTGCCGCGACCCTGGAGATGCAGGAGCAATATGCCGATCGTCCAGTCATCACGATGTCGATGGCAAAAACTGGCGTAATTTCTCGTCTGGCTGGTGAAGTATTCGGTTCGGCGGCAACCTTTGGCGCGGTAAAAAAAGCCTCTGCGCCAGGGCAAATATCGGTAAATGATTTGCGCACGGTATTAACTATTTTACATCAGGCATAAGCAATAACATTTCGGCGGGATTACCCTCACCCGCCGAATTAAAAAAGTATTTTATACCGTATTTAATAAAAATATTTCGTGAGTATCTGTGCGCTGATTCTTCATCTGGCGCAGGGAAAATCACACCTGAATCAGGAAATAATAATGAAACCTGTAAAACCACCTCGTATTAATGGACGAGTGCCGGTCCTGTCGGCACAAGAAGCAGTGAGTTATATTCCCGACGAAGCAACACTTTGTGTGTTAGGCGCTGGCGGCGGTATTCTGGAAGCCACCACGTTAATTACTGCTCTTGCTGAAAAATATAAACAGACTCAAACGCCACGTAATTTATCGATTATTAGTCCAACAGGACTTGGCGATCGCGCCGATCGTGGTATTAGTCCGCTGGCGCAAGAAGGTCTGGTGAAATGGGCATTATGCGGACACTGGGGACAATCGCCGCGTATTTCTGATCTCGCAGAACAAAACAAAATTATTGCTTATAACTATCCACAAGGCGTACTTACACAAACCTTACGTGCCGCAGCTGCCCACCAGCCTGGTATTATTAGTGATATTGGCATCGGGACATTTGTCGATCCACGGCAACAAGGCGGCAAACTGAATGACGTGACCAAAGAAGACCTGATTAAACTGGTCGAGTTTGATAACAAAGAATATCTCTATTACAAAGCGATTGCGCCGGATATCGCCTTTATTCGCGCCACTACCTGCGACAGCGAAGGCTATGCCACCTTTGAAGATGAGGTGATGTATCTCGACGCATTGGTTATTGCCCAGGCAGTGCATAATAACGGTGGTATCGTGATGATGCAGGTGCAGAAAATGGTTAAGAAAGCCACGCTGCATCCTAAATCTGTCCGTATTCCAGGTTATCTGGTGGATATTGTGGTGGTCGATCCGGAGCAAACCCAGCTGTATGGCGGTGCACCGGTTAACCGTTTTATTTCTGGTGACTTCACCCTGGATGACAGCGCCAAACTTAGCCTGCCCCTAAACCAACGTAAATTAGTTGCGCGACGTGCATTATTCGAAATGCGTAAAGGCGCGGTGGGAAATGTCGGCGTTGGTATTGCTGACGGCATTGGCCTGGTCGCCCGGGAAGAAGGTTGTGCTGATGACTTTATTCTGACGGTCGAAACAGGTCCGATTGGTGGTATTACTTCACAGGGTATCGCCTTTGGCGCCAACGTGAATACCCGCGCCATTCTGGATATGACGTCTCAGTTCGATTTTTATCACGGTGGTGGTTTGGATGTTTGTTATTTGAGTTTTGCCGAAGTCGACCAGCACGGTAACGTCGGGGTGCATAAATTCAATGGTAAAATAATGGGCACCGGTGGATTTATTGATATCAGCGCCACCTCAAAGAAAATCATTTTCTGCGGCACATTAACTGCGGGCAGTTTAAAAACAGAAATTGCCGACGGTAAATTAAATATCGTCCAGGAAGGACGGGTGAAGAAATTTATCCGAGAACTACCGGAAATCACTTTCAGCGGGAAAATCGCTCTTGAGCGGGGGCTGGATGTTCGTTATATCACTGAACGCGCCGTATTCACGCTGAAAGAAGACGGCCTGCATTTAATCGAAATCGCCCCTGGCGTCGATTTACAAAAAGATATTCTCGACAAAATGGATTTCACCCCAATTATTTCTCCAGAACTCAAACTGATGGACGAAAGATTATTTATCGATGCGGCAATGGGTTTTGTCCTGCCTGAAGCGGCTCATTAACAGGAGTATAATGATGGATTTTTCTTTAACTGAAGAACAAGAACTGCTGCTGGCCAGTATTCGCGAGTTGATTACGACCAACTTCCCGGAAGAGTATTTCCGCACCTGCGATCAAAACGGTACATACCCGCGTGAGTTTATGCGGGCGCTGGCAGATAACGGTATTTCCATGCTTGGCGTGCCGGAAGAATTTGGCGGTATCCCTGCGGATTACGTCACTCAGATGCTGGCGCTGATGGAAGTGTCAAAATGCGGCGCTCCGGCGTTTTTGATTACCAACGGTCAATGTATTCATAGTATGCGCCGTTTCGGTTCTGCGGAGCAGCTACGTAAAACGGCAGAGAGCACCCTCGAAACGGGTGATCCCGCCTATGCCCTGGCATTGACGGAGCCAGGTGCAGGCTCAGACAATAACAGTGCCACTACCACTTACACGCGTAAAAATGACAAAGTTTACATCAACGGACAAAAAACCTTTATTACTGGTGCGAAAGAGTACCCGTATATGCTGGTGCTGGCGCGAGATCCACAACCGAAAGATCCGAAAAAGGCCTTCACCCTGTGGTGGGTCGACTCCAGTAAGCCCGGCATTAAGATTAACCCGGTGCATAAAATCGGCTGGCATATGCTCAGTACCTGCGAAGTTTATCTTGACAACGTGGAAGTTGAAGAGAGCGACATGGTGGGCGAAGAAGGAATGGGTTTCCTCAATGTGATGTACAACTTTGAGATGGAGCGCCTGATCAACGCCGCGCGCAGCACCGGCTTTGCCGAATGCGCATTCGAAGATGCCGCCCGCTATGCCAACCAACGTATCGCTTTTGGTAAGCCCATTGGTCATAACCAGATGATCCAGGAAAAACTGGCGCTGATGGCGATTAAGATCGACAACATGCGCAACATGGTGTTGAAAGTGGCATGGCAAGCCGATCAGCATCAGTCACTGCGCACCAGCGCGGCGCTGGCAAAACTGTACTGCGCACGTACCGCAATGGAAGTCATTGATGATGCGATTCAAATCATGGGCGGTCTGGGCTATACCGATGAGGCGCGCGTCTCTCGCTTCTGGCGTGATGTCCGTTGTGAACGTATCGGCGGCGGTACAGACGAAATTATGATTTACGTAGCAGGTCGGCAGATCCTGAAAGATTATCAGAACAAATAATCTGCAGGCGGCGCAGCTTCTTAACAAACTGCGCCGCCAGATTTATCCGGCAAGACTTACCGGTTGAGGAAATTCAGATAAGATTTCTTGTTCCGCAAAACAGTTTTTAAATTGCCTGCGGTAATCGCTGGGCGAACAGCCGACATGGCGCAAAAACAGTTTGGCAAAGTGATCGACATTTTCATAACCCACACGCCAGGAGATCTCTGCCTGTGATAATTCAGTATTAGTGAGTGACCATTTCGCTTCCGTCATACGCCGTTGAATAACATAGTTAATAGGGGAAATGCGATACTCTTTGGTAAATTCATGGCAAATATAACTGACGCTGGCACGAAACTTTTTCGATAACTGCTCTAAAGTAATTTTTTCGCGATAGTTATTATTCAGATAGAAAAGAATATCTTTTATCAGAACATCTTTTTTAATATATCCCTGCTCCGAACGATAAGCATTTTTAAAGTTTTCATAGTAAAGAATTGCTAACGTATAGGCAAATGCGTCCCATAACGAAGATGTTTGGCTATTTTTACTTTGCGGCAAAATCACACTTAGCTCATTAAATAAGGTTTTAATGACTTCTTTTCCCTGCCCTGCGGCAATTACCGGGCAAGAATGCGGTTGCAGTAGCTGATTTTCCTCAGTCCCCTGAAACTGAAAGCCGTACAGCGCACAGGTACACGTCGTTGCTGGATCGTTAACGTCAGAGGCCACCGCATGCAGCCTGCCACGTTCTATCACCACAATGTCATCGGCGTGCGCGACATATAACGAAGAATCGATGGTAAACCTTGCTACCCCTTTCTTGACGTAAATCAACTCGGTTTCATTGTCATGAACGTGATGTCCGGACTCCCATTTGGGATCATCGCTAAATGCAAAACGTGAAAGCCGTGGCGTTTTACCGGCGACAAACAGCGTTTCGCTGGCATTATCAAAACAGCGTTGATACATGACAACCTCCCTATTCCATGAGCAAGCAAAAACAATATATGCCGGATAAAATACGGCGTGTATTGCGGTTATACAACCGCGTTTAGCGAGAGCTAAACAAGATTATTTACACTGAATGCAAGATTGTACGGTCATGGAATAACTATATTGCCGCAAATTGCACTTTTGTTTTAGCGATCGCATTTTTTTTGCAAGATTGTTGGCAAGGAAAACAGCTTGCCCCGTCGAAAACCCCGCACCGCTATCGCACACTATTTTCAGGCCATTTTTACCTTCCATCGGAGATGGTTCCGTATGCGATCCACAGGAGAAATCATGAAAATAATAACCTGCTTTAAGCTGGTGCCTGAAGAACAGGACATTGTTGTCACTCCCGAATACACCCTGAATTTCGACAATGCCGACGCCAAAATCAGCCAGTTCGATCTCAATGCCATTGAAGCTGCAAGCCAGCTCGCAACGGATGATGATGAGATAGCCGCGCTGACTGTAGGGGGTTCATTGTTGCAGAACTCAAAAGTGCGCAAAGACGTTTTATCCCGCGGGCCACACAGCCTGTATATGGTGCAGGATGCTCAACTTGAGCACGCCCTGCCCGTCGATACCGCCAAAGCGCTGGCGGCAGCAGTAGAAAAGATCGGCTTCGATTTACTGATCTTTGGTGAAGGTTCCGGCGACCTTTATGCTCAGCAGGCTGGCTTGCTGGTCGGAGAAATTCTGCAACTTCCGGTGATTAATGCGGTGAGTGCTATTCAGCGTCAGGGCAATACACTGGTGATTGAACGCACTCTTGAAGATGAAGTTGAAGTTATTGAACTCTCTGTTCCAGCCGTGCTCTGCGTCACCTCCGATATTAACGTACCACGCATTCCTTCGATGAAAGCTATTCTCGGCGCGGGTAAAAAACCGGTAAATCAGTGGCAGGCAAGTGATATTGGCTGGAGTCAGAGCGCACCACTTGCTGAACTGACCGGTATTCGCGTACCGCCGCAAACCGAACGTAAGCACATCATTCTCGATAACGATTCGCCGGAGGCCATTGCCGAGCTGGCGGAACATCTGAAGAAAGCCCTGAACTAAAGCCTACGGAGAAAAAACGATGAGTCAATTAAACAGCGTCTGGGTCTTTAGCGATAATCCTGAACGTTATGCTGAATTGTTTGGCGGCGCGCAGCAATGGGGTCAACAGGTGTATGCCATTGTACAAAATGCTGACCAGGCGCAGGCAGTTATGCCTTATGGTCCAAAATGTATTTATGTCCTTGAGCAAAATGATGCGCTGCAACTCACTGAAAATTACGCAGAAAGCATTGCTGCCCTGCTAAAAGATCAAAAATCATCAATGTTACTGATGGCCGCGACGAAACGCGGTAAAGCGCTGGCTGCACGGTTAAGTGTGCAACTGAATGCGGCGCTGGTGAACGATGCCACGGCGGTGGATGTTGTCGATGGTCACATTTGCGCCGAACACCGGATGTATGGCGGGTTAGCGTTCGCCCAGGAAAAGATCAGCAGCCCGCTGGCGATCATTACCCTTGCGCCCGGTGTGCAGGATCCGTGCACTGGTGATACCTCTCATCAGTGCCCGACAGAAACGTTACCTTATGTTGCCCCGCGTCATGAAATTTTCTGTCGCGAACGTCGTGCGAAAGCGGCAAGCAGCGTGGATCTGAGCAAAGCAAAACGCGTAGTCGGTGTCGGCCGTGGTCTGGCAGCACAGGATGATCTGAAAATGGTCCATGAACTGGCGGCGGTTCTGAATGCTGAAGTCGGCTGTTCACGTCCCATTGCCGAAGGCGAGAACTGGATGGAGCGTGAACGTTATATCGGTGTCTCCGGCGTGTTGCTGAAATCCGATCTCTACCTGACGCTGGGGATCTCCGGGCAGATCCAGCATATGGTCGGTGGCAACGGCGCAAAAGTGATTGTCGCCATCAATAAAGATAAAAATGCGCCAATCTTCAACTATGCCGACTACGGTTTGGTGGGCGATATCTACAAAGTCGTCCCTGCTCTGATTAGCCAGTTGAGCCGCTAATTCCTCTTTCAACCACATCTCCCGCTGTAAACGCAGCGGGAAGGGAGCATAACGCATGTCGGATGACAAATTTGATGCCATTGTGGTCGGTGCGGGCGTTGCCGGTAGCGTTGCCGCACTGGTCATGGCGCGAGCCGGGCTGGATGTCCTGGTGATAGAACGCGGCGACAGTGCCGGATGTAAAAATATGACCGGCGGGCGTCTTTATGCCCACACACTGGAAGCCATCATTCCAGGCTTTGCTGCATCAGCGCCGGTAGAACGCAAGGTCACACGCGAGAAAATCTCCTTCTTAACCGAAGAAAGCGCCGTTACCCTCGATTTTCACCGCGAGCAACCAGATGTTCCGCAACACGCTTCTTATACCGTATTGCGTAATCGTCTGGACCCGTGGTTGATGGAACAAGCCGAGCAGGCGGGCGCACAGTTTATCCCAGGCGTTCGCGTCGATGCGTTGGTTCGTGAAGGAAACAAGGTCACTGGCGTCCAGGCCGGGGATGATATTCTCGAAGCGAATGTGGTGATTCTGGCTGATGGCGTTAACTCGATGCTTGGCCGCTCACTGGGAATGGTTCCCGCTTCCGATCCGCATCATTACGCTGTTGGTGTTAAAGAGGTTATTGGCCTCACACCAGAACAGATCAACGATCGCTTTAATGTTACGGGCGAGGAAGGTGCCGCCTGGCTGTTTGCCGGTTCCCCTTCTGATGGTCTGATGGGCGGTGGATTCCTTTATACCAACAAGGATTCCGTATCGTTGGGGCTGGTTTGTGGATTGGGTGATATCGCCCATGCGCAAAAAAGCGTGCCGCAAATGCTGGAAGATTTTAAACAACACCCCGCCATTCGCCCACTGATTAACGGCGGCAAACTGCTTGAATATTCCGCGCATATGGTGCCGGAGGGCGGTCTGGCAATGGTGCCGCAGCTGGTTAATGAGGGCGTGATGATAGTAGGTGACGCCGCCGGTTTCTGCCTGAATTTGGGTTTTACGGTCCGCGGCATGGATTTAGCCATCGCATCGGCCCAGGCGGCAGCCACAACGGTGATCGCCGCCAAAGAACGCGCGGATTTCTCTGCCAACAGTCTGGCGCAATACAAACGAGAGCTGGAACAAAGCTGCGTCATGCGCGATATGCAGCATTTTCGCAAGATCCCGGCGCTGATGGAAAACCCGCGCCTGTTTAGCCAATACCCACGAATGGTCGCCGACATCATGAACGAAACGTTCACCATCGACGGCAAACCTAACCAACCGGTACGCAAAATGATCATGGGACACGCGAAGAAAATTGGGCTGATCAACTTGCTGAAAGATGGCATTAGGGGAGCAACCGCGCTATGAGCCAGAACGCTACGGTTAACGTCGACATCAAATTAGGTGTCAATAAATTCCATGTTGATGAGGGCCACCCGCATATCATTCTGGCGGCAAATCCCGATATCAATGAATTCCGTAAATTAATGAAAGCCTGCCCTGCCGGACTTTATAAGCAGGATGACGCAGGAAACATTCATTTTGATTCTGCCGGTTGTCTGGAGTGCGGCACCTGTCGGGTACTGTGCGGCAACACTATTCTCGAACAGTGGCAATATCCCGCAGGCACCTTTGGTATTGATTTTCGCTACGGCTAATCATGCGTAACCGGCTCATTTAAACCGTCTGGTCTGTTTCCTCCGGCTCTACAAAAATAATGTCC
>NZ_PTRE01000005.1 GCF_002965065.1 Escherichia sp. MOD1-EC7003 | reverse complement strand
GTCTGAAAGCGAAGGGGCGAACTTCTGGCTGTCGGTATTAAGCGATCTACAAAATCGTGGCGTTGACATTCGTTGTTCATCAGCGAAAATACGGTTAAAACGCATCTTTATAATCTTTTCAAGAAGATAGCCGTAAAAAACCGGACACAAGCGGTTTCCTGGGCAAACGATAACCTCAGGCGATAAAGCCATGAAACGTTATTTACGCTGGATTGTGGCGGCAGAATTTCTGTTCGCCGCAGGGAATCTTCACGCCGTTGAGGTAGAAGTCCCGGGATTGTTAACTGATCATACTGTTTCATCTATTGGCCACGATTTTTACCGAGCTTTTAGTGATAAATGGGAAAGTGACTATACGGGTAACTTAACGATTAATGAAAGGCCCAGTGCACGATGGGGAAGCTGGAGCACAATAACGGTGAATCAGGACGTTATTTTCCAGACTTTTTTATTCCCATTGAAAAGAGACTTCGAGAAAACTGTCGTCTTTGCACTGGTTCAAACAGAAGAAGCACTAAATCGTCGCCAGATAAATCAGGCGTTATTGAGTACGGGCGATTTGGAGCATGATGAATTTTAAATAAAAAATTGTTCGGAGGCTGCAATGCGTGTCAAACATGCAGTAGTTCTACTCATGCTTATTTCGCCTTTAAGTTGGGCTGGAACCATGACTTTCCAGTTCCGTAATCCAAATTTTGGTGGTAACCCAAATAATGGCGCTTTTTTATTAAATAGCGCTCAGGCACAGAACTCGTATAAAGATCCGAGCTATAACGATGACTTTGGTATTGAAACGCCATCAGCATTAGATAACTTTACTCAGGCCATCCAGTCACAAATTTTGGGTGGGTTACTGTCAAATATTAATACTGGTAAACCGGGCCGCATGGTGACTAATGATTATATTGTCGATATTGCCAACCGCGATGGTCAATTGCAGTTGAATGTGACGGATCGCAAAACCGGACAAACCTCGACCATCCAGGTTTCTGGTTTACAAAATAACTCAACCGATTTTTAAGCCCCAGCTTCATAAGGAAATTAATCATGCAGCGCTTATTTGTTTTGGTTGCCGTCATGTTACTGAGCGGATGCTTAACTGCTCCACCTAAAGAAGCAGCCAGACCGACATTAATGCCTCGTGCCCAGAGCTACAAAGATTTAACCCATCTGCCAGCGCCGACAGGTAAGATCTTTGTTTCGGTATACAACATTCAGGATGAAACCGGGCAATTTAAACCCTACCCGGCAAGTAACTTCTCTACTGCTGTTCCGCAAAGCGCCACGGCAATGCTGGTCACGGCATTAAAAGATTCTCGCTGGTTTATACCGCTGGAGCGTCAAGGCTTACAAAACCTGCTTAACGAACGCAAGATTATTCGTGCGGCACAAGAAAACGGCACGGTTGCCATTAATAACCGAATCCCGCTGCAATCTTTAACGGCAGCAAATATCATGGTTGAAGGTTCGATTATCGGTTATGAAAGCAACGTCAAATCGGGCGGGGTTGGGGCAAGATATTTTGGGATCGGTGCCGACACGCAATACCAGCTTGATCAGATTGCCGTGAATCTGCGCGTCGTCAATGTAAGTACCGGTGAGATCCTTTCTTCGGTGAACACCAGTAAGACGATACTTTCCTATGAAGTTCAGGCAGGGGTCTTCCGCTTTATTGACTACCAGCGTTTGCTGGAAGGTGAAGTGGGTTACACCTCGAACGAACCCGTTATGCTGTGCCTGATGTCAGCTATCGAAACAGGCGTCATTTTCCTGATTAACGATGGTATCGACCGCGGTCTGTGGGATTTGCAGAACAAAGCAGAACGGCAGAATGAAATTCTGGTGAAATACCGCCATATGTCGGTTCCACCAGAATCCTGATAGATAAAAAAGCCGGAATTATGAGGTCAGTCCATTATTATCCGGCTTTTTACTATTTAAGCGAAAGCGTGAGTGCCCCTCACGCTTTATTTTTGATTTCCTGCTCACGGTGAGCCGTCTTTGCACTACGCGCTGCCAGCCACAGACCGCTGTTTTTCATTGCGTAGCCAAATACCAGCCCAAGCGCCAGCGAAGGTAACACCAGTTTCCAGTCACCCTGCCCGGCAAACGTCGCGCATGCTCCTATAAACGTCCCCGGAACAAATGAAAGCAGCCGCTGCTTCGCCTGAATACACATCAGAAACGCGACAATACCGGTTATGACATAACCGAGAATTTCCAGATGTGGTGCCAGTGCACTACCGTAAATAATGACCATCGCCCACACCACGCCACTAAGCAGGGTTGTAGCGGAGATCGCCAGCCCTTTCACCCCACCTTGCGGACAGGCAAAATAGGCCGTACAGCCCAGGAAGCCTGCCCAGCTTAGTAAGCCAAGGGAAACAGCCACCCAGCCCCAGATACCGGAGAGAATGCCTGTTGTGATAGCAATAGAGAGAAGTATGTTCATGCCGCGCATAATAGCAGAAAACGCGGTCATGAATGAGATCGAGCACACATTTCATGCAACAACTAATTATTCGTTGCAGCAATGAGTGATATAGATCACATTTACTCTTCAGAATCTTCTTCCAGCTCGTCCCACATTGCACTAATGGCATCGCGAGTTAGCGGTGCCATGGTGCGCCAGAAAGGCGTGGTTGCATGGGCCTCCACTTTGCCAAGGAACACACCACACCAGGGTAACAGATACTCACTGAACAGTGTTTCCAGTGCTTCGCTCTCATCTTCCGTTGACTGATCTTCCAGCCAGGACGCCGCGAGCAGCAATGTGCCGATGTGATCGGCTGGCGTATCCGCTAATGGCATCCCTCGTTCGGAAAGAAAAGCACGCACTTCCGCTTCCGTCGCCCCCTCAACCCATGCACTACGATATGGCGGCACAGCACATTCATCGCCAATAAACAACGCATTGTATTCGGCAGAGACTTGCGCCATATCACAGCTTTTCTGCAAACGCATCAGCAACTCATCCTGCTCCAGTGGCCAGTTCGCAGCCAGTTTTCCCTCACGAATCAGGGTAAACAGCGGCACCAGTAAAGGATCTTGCGGTTGGCGGTAATAGAGCGAACCCAGCACACGACAGAGGATAGAAAACTCGTTCATTAATATATTTCCATTACTAGTAATTAAAGGTCTGCAAATTCCGCAATCGGTGCCATACCGCGAGATTCAAGGAAGTTCAGTAAGCGGCGCGGAGAAACATTCAAAATGCGCTCTGGTGGAAAATCTACCGCGTCGAGGATCTTACGGCATTCGTCAAAATCGCCCATGGTAAAAGCAGTATGAGAATCCGATCCTAATGCCACCCAACCTCCAGCGTCACGTACCGCTGCGGCTACCGCACGACAGTTGTCTTCACTGCCCTTACGTGAGTGTAAAAATGAGGAATTATTGATTTCCAGCGCCACCTGATGTTTCGCGGCTGCTTCAGCAACGGCTTTTACATCCATCTCAAATTTCGGATTTCCGGGATGACTTATTATATGCACATTACCGCTGGCGATAGTGGCGATCATCGCTTGCGTATTGGTCGCTTTATCATGTGGCGCAAAAACCGGCTCATGAAAACCGGCAATAATCAGATCCAGCGAATCAAACATTTTGCCGCTGCAATCAATTTCACCATCAACATTTTTAATGTTAGCTTCGATGCCGCGTAGGATCCCTACCCCATCAACCACTCGCGGCCAGATACGCATGTTAATGAAGTGCCAGTGATGCGGCGCATCTTCCATATCCGGGCCATGATCGGTGATCGCAAAAAGTTTAATGCCCTTTTTTTTGGCCTGAGCAATGTAATCACTCAATGTGCTATATGCATGCGTGCTGGCAACGGTATGCATATGAAGGTCGACGGGATACATAACTTTCTCCTGTATTCAATTCCCGCCAAGAATAGCAGGAATCCTGATGCTTTATTAGTAGCCGCGTGCGCGGTCGACTTGCCCGCAGGCCATCTCCCCTTTTTCGAGCTGGGAAATGGTGCGAGAAATGTACTCCACAGCTTCAGCGGGGCGGGTAATCGCGGCAACATGTGGTGTTATCGTCACGCGTGGATGTTGCCAGAGCAGACTTTCCGACGGTAAGGGTTCGCGATTAAAAACATCCAGCATTACGCCTTTAACTTTGCCGCTATCCAGCGCCGCGAGCAGGTCATCTTCCACGACATGAACACCACGCGCCAGGTTAAGGAGATACGCGCCATCCGGTAATTTTTCGAGTAATTGTTGATTAATAATGCCGACGGTTTCAGGCGTATTCGGCAACAAATTAATCAATACCCGGCATTGGCTCAGAAATGCAGACAGTTCCTCCCGTCCGGAAAAGCTTTGCACGCCAGGCCACGATTTACGGGTTCGACTCCAGCAACGCAGCGGAAAGCGCCAGGTTTGCAGACTCTGTGCAACTTTACTGCCCAGTACGCCTGCGCCCAAAATTCCGATAGTGAAATCTTCCCGATGGTATTCAGGCAGCGGTTGCCAATGTGAACTATTTTGCTGGGTGCGATAATCGTCAAAACGTCGAAACCAATGCAGCACCTGACTGACAGCATATTCCTGCATTTGCTCGCCCATACCGGTATCTTCCAGGCGAAAAAGTGGAACAGAAGGCTTCAGCATTTCAGGATGTGCCTGTAGCTTGCTCAAAATAGAATCAACGCCGGCCCCGAGTGCGAAAACTGCTTTAAGATCGCGCCCTGCCAGCATTTCAACAGGAGGATGCCAGACTAAAGCATAATCGGCTGATTCATTGTCTCCGCTTTTCCATGCTCTGACTCTTGCCTGAGGAATAGCTTTGCTCAATGCCTCTATCCACCATTGGGTATCGAACGTTGGGTGATAAAAGATGATATCCATAGTGACTCCCAAAAAGCGTTGCGCGAGATTTATTCGCACTTATCGTTATGATCTACAAAGGCCACCAGCATAACAAATCCGTAGTCGGTGGCAAAAAAAGCAGATTTCGCTTATTAAAACTGCATATTGATTGAAGTTTGAATAAACGCGCGATTTTTTAAAAAAGTTTGTTGACCTCAGGCCATGATTTCCCTAAATTAGCGCCCGTTCCAGCAAGGCAGGAACGACAATTTGGTGAGGTGTCCGAGTGGCTGAAGGAGCACGCCTGGAAAGTGTGTATACGGCAACGTATCGGGGGTTCGAATCCCCCCCTCACCGCCATATTTGAAGAAGAGCTCGTACGAAAGTACGGGCTTTTTTTTCGTATTTTGCACATACCGGGGGGATGAGAAGCCCCGACCGGGGTTCGACAACTGGCGACAGCCAGTTGGACAGACCGAGAACGCAGTGAACGGGCTGCCCGCAGGGCGAGCGAAGCGAGTCAATCCCCCCCTCACCGCCATATTTGAAGAAGAGCTCGTACGAAAGTACGGGCTTTTTTTTCGTATTTTGCACATACCGGGGGGGATGAGAAGCCCCGACCGGGGTTCGACAACTGGCGACAGCCAGTTGGACAGACCGAGAACGCAGTGAACGGGCTGCCCGCAGGGCGAGCGAAGCGAGTCAATCCCCCCCTCACCGCCATATTTAAAGAAGAGCTCGT
>NZ_PTRE01000059.1 GCF_002965065.1 Escherichia sp. MOD1-EC7003 | reverse complement strand
AGTCATCCTGTTTACCTCTTTCTCAGGGAGTTTAGTCTCCAGGATTCCCGGGGCGGTTCAATCTGCGCGTGCTTCTGTGCCAGTTTGCGTATCTGCTGTTCACTGGTCGTAATACCAGCAGGGAGCTTTTTCAGTACTTGTGCAAGGGGCATGCGCCCACCAGCTTGATGCAACAATGATACCAAATGTGCCGCGATATCAGGTATAACCTGGTACGTTGCCGTTGTGGGCCCTTTTAGATGATTACTTTGAGGCAATGAGGCAAGCCATAGCGAAACTTGAGACTGGCTAAAGCCAAGTGTTTGCCAGAGGGTTTGGTTCTCATTAAATACAACGGCGGCGCTTCTGGGAGTTGCTGTTTGCTGAGTAATTAGTTGTTCCAGGCTTTGTCGCTGGTATTCATGGGTCATCTCATGCCTCCACTATAGGATACTGAAGCAGCCATCCAATCCAGTTTGGGGCTCATTGTACAGGACACGTCATTCGGCCACATCATCCTCTCACCGCGTTTTGCCATTATCCGGTATGGCACAACCCATAATTTTAAAGTCTCTGAAAAAGCAAAATGCTGCGGTATCGGTTGGCTAAAGTCATCATGCGCAGGGTAAATCAGATACATTTCGCCACTCCCATCAAGATATTTTTGTCCGTAAGCAAACATTTGATAGAAGTCAGCTTGTGCCAGTCCATAGAGTGATTTTGTCTGCTGGCTGCTGTTCACCAGCTTCCATTTTGTATCCATCACCATTTTGGTTTGAACTGGTTTGTGTGATTGAATCAGCAAGTCGGGGCGAAGCTTAAAGCAATCTTTAAGTCCATGCTTTACCAAAGAATAAGTTGCTGCTTGAGGTAAAACTTTGAGGTGAGAAGGTAATTCGTAGGGTAGGGTCTGTGCCACAAAGGATTCAAATACCGCTTCCATAGGGAACAAAAGTGATATCGCTTTGGTGTTTCCCTGCAAAGCACTCGGGCTCATTCCCCTCAGGATCAATTGCGCCCATGCCATTGGCTCGTTGTAATGAGCCATACCACGCTCGAGGCGTAAGTTGTTTATATCACGTTCAATATCCCGGCTAAGTGGAATACCGTCAAACGCAAAGCGCAGTTCGTAAAGCCAGCGTTGATTCTCTGATGACAGCTTTAGACTAAGAAGCTTATCTAGCGCGGAGTGTAAGAGCCGATTGGCTGCACAATCAGGCATGTAGTCATCATAATCGACACAAAACTTATGGCGATTCACCGCGTTATGTCGCAGCTGTGCAGAAAGCATCAGCTTGCCCTTCATAAAAGCCAGATTACCTTGCTCGCTCACATAGTCGGAGCGTAAACCTTGTTTAAGCAATTGGCTGACGCTTTGCAAAAATTGGCTGATAAAAATCTCGAGCAAAGGCATGCGTTGTGCCTGAAGGGTGGCCTGCTGGGTTTGAATGTGTCGAAACCCAGGCAGGTGACTTAGCATCGTAATGAATGTTTCTCGCGCACTCGCAGCCGTGAGGTTTTTACCAATCTTGGGCAGTATCTCAAGCTGCAAACCGTGAGGTGTAGAAAGCATCCCCGCGTAGTTTTGCACCTGCAGCAATTTGAAACCTGAACGAGAGGTGAGTTTGAGAAACTGGCTTCCTTGCTCACTTGTTAGGCTAAGTGTTTCTAAATAATCAAAGACCTGTTGAGGCACCAACTTTGCGCCAACTGAAGCCGCTTTTTCACTTCCCAGCAGGTCATATTCAAAAACTGAGATAACTTCACCCATGGTTTACGGCCTGCTCACCAGAAATGGTCTGCTGTGGCTGATAAATTGAACGATAAGCCTGTGGCATATTCCAGACCTCTTGATCAAATGCTTCGAGCTCGTAAGCTGTCGATTGCTGATCATGGCGTTGTAAACCATGGTTGTTACCAAAAAGCGTGTTGAGATCGTCGGTTTTCTTAATCACGAATTGCAGGCTGTCGTCTTGTTTCTGGTTGTCTGCCAGCACTAGCCTGATCTTGTTCCAGTCATCGAAAAAGTATTCCTGCAACAGGGGAATGATCTTTTTCTGGAATGCGATCTTCAATTGTTTAAACGCAGCTTCTTCATCACCGGCATCAATTGCATTTTTTACTGGCATAAAGAATGCATGCCCCAGCGTATGTTCACGATCGTAAAGCGCTTCGATGCGGCTATTGAGTTTTTCTAACAACGACTCAAGCTCTATGCCTTTCACCTTAGCTCCACTCAGTAAAGAAAGATCTGGCATCATTTCGACAAAGTCAAAGCGACGGCGCAAAGCCGTGTCCATCAGAGCTAAAGAACGGTCTGCTGTATTCATGGCTCCGATGATGTCGACATTGGCAGGTACGCTAAAGTGATCACCGCTATAAGACAGTTGCAAGCTCATTGCATTGGACATACCCGCACGCTTGTCGACTTCAATGAGTGAGATTAGTTCACCAAAGATCTTGGATATGTTTCCGCGATTGATCTCATCAATGAAAATGGCGTAGCGATGTGCTGGATCGGCATTAGCACGTTGGCAAAGGCGCATAAAAATACCCGGCTCAATGGGATAAGAGATATTGCCACTCTCATCAGAGCGAGCGCGGATACCTTCAATAAATTCTTCATAGCCGTAAGATTGGTGAAACGTAACCACCGCAAAACGCTGGATGGCTTCGGCAGATTTTGGGCCTTGTTTTAATTCTGCGTAAAGAGCAAGTAGCTCATCCACTTGCTCTAACTGGGATTCGACCAAAAACCATTCACTATCAGCAGTTTTGTCGAAGATCGCAGGTTCACGACGACCTTTGTACGCAACAGTAGTTGATCCTGGAATGGTGAAGGATTGTAACGTCGCCCAGGCAGTTTGAGAAAAGTTGCTACTACGGCCATTTAGCAGCGCTTTGCGTTGGAACCACTCGTGTTCCGTCATTTGGCGAACTTTGGCTCGTTTTCCAAGATCGAGCAGCACCAGCGTTATAACCTGCATCCAGTTCAACGATTCAAGGCGAGAATCCAGCCAGGCATCACGATCAGCAGGAACTGCATGAGAAGTGTACTCTTTCATTTTTTGCTGCAACGTGAAGGTCTTGCCAGTGCCTAGGGGGCCAAAGAAGATCACGTTAGTTGGTGAATGTGGAATGGTCTTGTTCTCGACGGGCTTACTGCTGGTTACGGATGTAGTGCCAGCTATTTTCTCCTGCTTTTGTTCATTATCGCGTTCACGGAGCAATTCATAGAGATGCCAGATGGCCATATTCACGTAATAAGGATCTGTGTTAGGAGATTGGGCGTGTATGGCTTGTTTCAATTCATAGTTTTTCTGTAACCAATTTCCGGTCAGTACCAAACCGAGATGGAAGTGTTGATTTAGGAATTCTGCTGCTTTATTAAAAGCATTCTCATCCACAGTACTGGTGTAGTTTTCTGGCGAGAACGCGGCAAAAACACGATTTCTTAAACTCCAATATATGCGCTTAAGCTGTCCGGACTCTTTGGCCTGCTGCAGCGCACTGCTTACGTATTGGTAGGTAGCTTCATTCGGTTGCAGACGAATACGTTCGGTGAGTTCTCTAAGCAATGGGAGGCTTTGCTGATATTCTGCTAATGATGGAACACCCTGACGAATACTGGCGATACCATTATCACGTTCATACCAGAGCCTCTTAACTAAATCATCCGTTTCAGGCTCAGAAAAAGTTGAGGTTTGTTGTAGCAAGGTCGTAAATTCACGGTATCGCTGAGCCCACTTGGAAGCTGAGTAATTTTTATCTTTCGCCAGGGCATCAATTAATTCACTAATCGTCAGCTTGCCTGCTTCGACGCTATCTACAAGAACCATCGTGATATTTCCTCTACTATTACATTACTTACCAGGCTGCTAGTCTGGTGTTTTATAATCTATATTACCAGGTATACTATTGTAGCCAAGCACAATAAGTAAGATTTTGAATGTACAGTACATATTTTTCATAAAATGATTTTGTGCTCTCGAATGGATTTTTGGCACATTCATCTTCAGTCGCGCTGCTTGTATTTCTTTCATGCAGAAGTGATTTTGCTATCAGCGGAGCATGGGGACTACGGCTTTGTTGAATAACTCGAACTATTACTGAGTTGAAGGATCAGATCACGCACTCCCTGACAACGCAGGCAGTCCCGTGGCAAAGCAGAAGTTCAGAATCACCAACTGGCGCACCGATAACAATGCTCTAATCAACCGTGGTTCCATGGCTTTCTGGCTGGATGACGGAGCGATTAAGTCGTGGTATGACACATTCTCGCTTTCAGCACGTGGAAGACCTCAGCGCTATTCTGACCTTGCCATCACAGCGGTAAGTTTATACTCAGATTATATAATGTCGATATTTTAGACAAATTGTGGAGATAAAAGAGAAGCCATATTTATTATGTATGACTTCTCATTATGACTCATCTACCTAATAAATTTTTTACGTAATTAACCAATTCTTTATCTTTACTATTGTTAAAGAAGCACTCCTGGAATTTTTCTCCGCCAAGTGCTTGTTTGAGCAACGCCGGATCGATGGCCTGAAGAGCATCCATGAGTGGCTTACTAACTGCTTCTTTCATATTACTAAGGATAATGGCATTCGCATTTTGTGATTCGCGACGTTCTGCTGGATAGCCTAATCCTTTTTCGCCATCAAATGCTTTTTCAAAAATATAGCGCATGTTTAATTCTGCTCCCCAGCCAAAACCTTTTGCAAATGGCAAGGCCAGTGCATTCCCATTATTTACCTGTGCAAATAAGTAGGCATCTGTTGGTTCGATGCAATAACCACAAGTAACTCCCGGGAATGTGTTCAGTGCCATCAAGGCTCCCTGTCCTGTACCACAGCCGGTAATAACGAAATCAACAGATTTGCTGTTTAACAAGATCGCCGCAATAATGCCGAGATGAACGTAAGTTAGACGATGATCATTATCATCGCACATTCCTACGTTGAAAATAGTATGGCCTTGATGTGCGGTTGCTGTAACTAACTCATTAAAAATTATTGCGTTTTTAGATGCCTGGCTAAATTCATTCATCAATGCGATTTTCATACAAACTCCTCTTTAAAATCAGACTGTTAAGCTTCATGGCATAACAACATGAACAATATAATAATACATTGCAAATGGGATGTGCAACACTGTATTCAAAAAATCAAAACGCCATTTCATTTTTCTTGTTGTGTGCTCTCGATCACGGTTTGTTGTACTGTTGAACGCTATTATTGCTGCTAATAAAACGAGCTTATGAAGTATTTTTATTCTTATAAAGGATAAGATTATATGGCTAAGGGTGATATTAAAAAACTGAAGTTTGAATCTTTCTACGATAGTGACTCGAATAACGAAGTTATTCGATTAACGCCAACAGATATTCTTTGCCATCGTAATTATTTTTATCAAAAGTGTTTTACAAATGATGGTAAAAAATTGATTTTCGCTGCTGAGTTTGATTGTAACCGGAATTATTACCTTATGGATTTGGAAACTCAGACAGCGAAACAACTCACTGAAGGCGCAGGAGATAATACCTTTGGTGGCTTTCTGTCCCCTGATGATAATTATCTTTTTTATGTGAAGAATGAAAAAAATTTGCAGCGTGTTGATTTGACCACGCTAGAAGAAGCCACCATATACACTGTACCGGATAATTGGGTGGGGTATGGCACATGGGTTGCTAATACTGATTGTACAGAAATTGTCGGAATCGAAATCAGTAAAACTGACTGGACCCCACTAAGCGACTGGAAAATATTTCTGGAATTTTATCATAAGAATCCACGATGCCGTTTAATTACGATTGATCTGGCAACTGGAAACGCTAAGGTGATATTGGATCATAATACCTGGTTAGGGCATCCAATTTTTCGTCCGAATAATAACGATACTATCGCCTTTTGCCACGAAGGGCCCCATGACCTGGTGGATGCCAGAATGTGGTTGATTAACCGTGATGGGACAAATGAGCGTAAAGTGCATGAGCACCAACCTGGTGAAAGTTGCACACACGAGTTCTGGATCCCTGATGGATCTGCACTGGCTTATGTTTCCTATATGAAAGGACAGCAACAGCGTTATATTCGCAAATATAACCCTGATACTGATGAAGATTCATTAGTGATGGAAATGCCGGCATGTTCCCATTTAATGAGTAACCATAATGGTATTCTCTATGTTGGTGATGGTGCTGGTAGTCCGGTTGATGTGAAAGATACCTGTAGTTATAAAATTGAAAATGACCCCTGGATTTATATTCTTAACAGTAAAAATAAAAAAATATATAAATTGGTGAAACATAATAGTTCCTGGAGGGTACAGAATGGCGACAGGCAGGTAACGCATCCGCATCCATCATTTTCTCCAGATAATAAGTATGTTTTATATTCTTGCGATGCCGAAGGTGAACCAGCGCTGTATATGGCTAAAATCCCTGAGGAAATCTTAAATCAGCAATAATGGGCAAATTTTTCACTACTGGAGTTTTTATGGATTTCATCGATATGTTCTCTCTTAAAGGTAAAAATGCTTTAGTCACTGGAGCATCATATGGTATTGGTTTTGAGATCGCTAAAGCACTAAGTAATGCTGGTGCAACAATCATTTTTAACGATGTAGTAGAAGAGAATATTAAAAAAGGCCTGGCAGCATATAAAGAGAACAACATCAACGCACATGGTTATTTATTTGATATTACGGATGAGCAATCCGTGAAAGAAAATATCAAAAAAATAGAGAGTGATGTAGGCATTATTGATATTCTGGTAAATAATGCTGGGATTATTCAGCGTAAACCTATGCTAGAAACTACGGCTGCTGATTATCGTAAAATAATAGATATTGATCTGACAGGTCAGTTCATTATGGCTAAGGCTGTATTGCCTTCAATGATTAAAAAAGGACATGGCAAGATCATTAATATTTGTTCCATGATGAGCGAGTTAGGCCGCGAAACCGTTGTAGGCTACGCTTCGGCAAAAGGCGGCTTAAAAATGCTGACTAAAAATATCTGTTCTGAGTTTGGTGCAAAAAATATTCAGTGTAATGGTATTGGACCTGGCTACATTGCCACACCTCAAACAGCACCGTTACGTGAAATTCAACCAGATGGCAGCCACCATCCATTTGATCAGTTTATTATATCAAAAACGCCAGCTGGACGCTGGGGTAAACCAGATGATCTTGCTGGTGCGGCTATATTTTTAGCATCGGATGCTTCAAACTTTATCAATGGTCATATTTTATATGTCGATGGTGGCATTCTGGCCTATATCGGCAAACAGCCTTAGTTGGATTCAATCATAAATGTATGTACTACTTTAAATATTTTCAGAGAGGTGGTGATGTTTGTATTTAATGAGGATATAGGAATAGAAGATTTAGGCAACGGGGTCAAAAGAAAAGTCCTGGCTCATGGTGGCAATATGATGGCAGTAGAGGTCCATTTCTCTAAGAATGCTGTCGGCTCTTTACATCACCACCAACATGAACAGTTGACATATATCTTGTCAGGTGTTTTTGAATTTACCATTGGCGATGAAGTGCATACGGTAAAAACGGGTGATACTTTATATAAGAAGCCCAACATTGTGCACGGGTGTAAATGTTTAGAAGAAGGCGTTTTGCTTGATATATTTACACCTCAACGTCAGGATTTTTTAAAGTAAATACCTGGCCAGTAATATGGACTAAAATGGTAGCGCATTTTATGCGCTACATATTGATATCTGTTGGCTAATAATCCATTTCTTTTCCTCTGCTATAGACAGGTTTAATCAGAAAGTATTATTTTTTGAGTGGCAGTTTTAAAAACAATAAAATCTGAGTCTCTGGATATTTAATCAAACTCGATAAAATCGACTAAAAATATTGTTGTACCATTATGATTAATTTAAACAATTCAGGAATAACATATATAGTTAAACCTCATAAATATATTTTTTAAATAACGATGTAATGCTACTTCAATAATATGCTCCATCTTTTTCAGAAGATGGAAGTGTATTTTTATTGTGGAAGAGGTATCATAAATGACAGAATAAAACAGAAGAATAAAAGCCATCACTCGTTTTTCATATGGTAGTGGGAATCTTATCGGTAGTGGAGCTCTGGCTATTAGTGGGGCATGGTTACTTTATTTCTATACCACATTTTGTGGATTGACAGTTTTTCAGGCGACGGTGATATTTTCTATTGCGACTTATCTGGATGTCATTTTGAATCCACTAATGGGATTTATTACAGATAATTTTTATCAGACAAAACTCGGTCGTCGCTTTGGTCGTCGTCGCTTCTTCATATTAATTTCCATTCCATGTATGATTATTTATCCTTTGCTTTGGGTTAATGGGATGAGTTTTTGGTATTATCTTTCTACCTATATCATTTTTGAAGTGGTATATACTATGATTATGATACCATATAATACCTTACCTGTTGAAATGACTAAGGATTTTAATCAAAGAACCTATTTGACAGGTTCTAAAGCTATGTTTGGTAAAGTAGCTAATTTTTTAGCAGCAGCTATTCCAGGTATCTATTTTTACTTCTTCAATAAAGATTCAGCTACTCCATTTTTCCTGACCGGTTTAACTTATGCTATTATTATGGTCACTTCATTGATAATGCTCTATTTCAACAGTTGGGAACGCCCAGCTGATGATGTAGTTGATGAATCAACGCATGGTTTTATGGAGGGCTTTAATAAGCTATTTACCGATCTTTTCTCAACCTTTAAACTAAAAACCTTCAGAACCCATCTTGGTATGTATCTATTTGGTTTCGGCGCTGAATGGCTATTTACTGCGACATTTACCTATTTTATTGTTTTCAACCTTGAACAACCGAGAACATTTGTTTCTGAGATGAACTCATTAAGCAGTATTTGTCAGTTCTTCTCTACAGCATTTTTTATGATGTGGTGTGCTAAACGAGGATTTAAACGCCCATTCATCATTGCTATCTTAATTGTTGTCTCTTCAGTGATTGGTTATGTCGGTGTGTACTATCTCAATATTCCGCATCTGACCTGGCTCATTATTGGCATCACTATCTGGTTTGGTCTGGGGACAGGAGGGGTATATTACATTCCGTGGAGTGTATATGTATTCCTTGCCGATGTTGATGAAGTCTTAACCGGTCGTCGTCGTGAAGGTCTTTATGCTGGTGCAATGGTTATGGCCGGTAAGTTAATGAGAGCCACTGTAGTATTCTGTCTGGGGGTTGTCCTCAGTCTGTTTGGTTTTGAGTCAGGTATTCACCATCAACCAGCCAGTGCAGTAAATGCAATTAATGGCGTCATGATATTTGGTGTAGCTGGTATGGCGTTAATAGGTATCTATTTCTCTATAAAAATGAAATTAGATAAAGCATCTCATGCCGAAATAACTAAAGAATTAGAGCGTCTGAAACAAGGTGGTAGAAAAGAAGATGCGACACCGGAAATTCGCATACTTGTTAAGCAACTGACTGGTTATGAATATGATCAGTGCTTCGGTAATAACAATGTTGGCTTTAAATTTGAAAACAAAGCAGAGGTATTCTAGGATGAATAAGCACACACTATTACTGTCTGCTCTTTTTCTGAATTTGATTTGTACTCCCGTTTTTGCTCAGAACTGGCAGGTGGCGGCGTTTGGTCAGTCGACGGATCTCAACTTTTCATCGCTGATAGATCCAGCCAAGATTGGACGGAATAATGCATGGATTGCGGGAAGCAATAATTTTCTTGAAGCAGGAAAATTTTACACTTTGCCAACAGATTTTTTTATTGAAAGTCGTGGGGGAAAAATCGCTAACTCTCATGATGGCATGACCGTCTTTTATACTACTGTTCCTGTTACTCAGACATTCCGACTGGAGGCTGATTTGACATTAGAACAGATTGGTCCAGAGGTGAATGGCAAATCACCAGCAGCTCAAGAGGGAGCGGGATTATTTGTCAGAGATATTATTGGTCCTCAGCGACAGGAACCTCAGTCAGCAGGAACAGAAGAATATCCACAAGCCTCTAATATATTGATGAATGCCTTTATTACTCAGAATAAAAAGAATGATAACTTAGTACAGATTACTTCTATTGTTCGTGAGGGAGTAATAAAAACATGGGGTAATGAAGGTATTACAATTAAGAAACGGCCGATTATCGAGAATATAAACTTTACGCAAAAAAGAAATATTCATATGACGATCGAGCGACTACCAGGGAAATTCATCCTGACCGCTTTTGATACCGATCGTAAAGAAAACCAGTCATGGCAGTTTTCTGATTATTCAGGCTTTATGAATCAACTGGATAATCAGAGTTTAGCAGTTGGTTTTTTTGCCGCACGAAATGCGAAACTAAGGGTGAAAAATGCATCATTTAAACCTGGCAAACCACGGGTTGATTACGAGAAATTAACTCCACATCAATTCACTGGAGGCCGGCACTACGCCCCTGAACTTTTTCTTGCTTCACCCCAATCCGTTGTAAGCAACTCGACAACTCTGCAATTTTTTGCCAACCAGGCCGGAATGGTCAGTCTTGATAATGAGAAGCAAACTAAGCAGGTGCAAGCGGGTGAACTGGTACAGTTTCCTGTTACTTTGCGAAAAAAATATAATGACTTTACTGTCAACTATAACGTTGATGGAAAGATATCAAAAAAAATTGTACGCATAGAGCTGGTCAAATCAAACCTAATCGATCCTTATGAGATTTACGTATGTAGTGCTTGTCGACAAGATGCCAGGGGCAGCAAAAGCGACCCAGTAGATTTACAGACAGCCGTACAGTTTGTTGCACCTGGCGGCAATATATATCTTAACGATGGTCAATATCAGGGAATTACGTTAGATCGAGAGTTAAGTGGAGTACCTGGCAAGTATAAAACAATGTCTGCCATTAATCCACATAAAGCTACTTTTATAAACAATACATTCAATCTGGATGCAAGTTACTGGCATCTAAAATCCGTGGTTTTTGACGGCAATGTGGATAATGGAAATAATAAACCAGCATATCTACGAATATCCGGTAGCTATAATATTATTGAGCATGTAATAGCCAGAAATAATGATGATACGGGGATTTCTATTTCAGCGAAGGATAAAAATCGTCTTCTTTGGCCAGCTCATAACTTAGTTTTGAACTCAGATTCATATAACAATCTTGATTTATCCGGAATTAATGCCGATGGCTTTGCAGCAAAATTAGGCGTTGGACCGGGAAACATTTTCCGCGGATGCATTGCACATAATAATGCAGATGATGGTTGGGATTTGTTTAACAAAATTGAAGACGGTCCAAATGAATCTGTCACTATTGAGAATTCTGTAGCCTATGAAAATGGCTTGCCGTACAGTAAAGCGGATATCCTAAAAGGGAGTATTGGCAATGGCTTTAAATTAGGTGGTGAAGGTCAACCAGTAGACCACAAAGTCATTAATTCCATTGCCATTAATAATAATATGGATGGCTTTACTGATAATTTCAATACTGGATCATTGATAATCAGAAATAATATAGCGATGAACAATGCTCGTTATAATTATATATTAAGAACTAATCCATATAAATTCCCATCATCTATCCTTTTTGATAGTAATTATTCAATCAGAGATGATTGGGAAAATAAAATAAAAGACTTCCTGGGATCCACTGTTAACAGTGTGAATTATAAAGTGCTTGTTTCACATGAAATAGGACCAGCACCAAAAGATTTATTTTTCTCACGAGATGATAGTGGAAATATTATCTATCCTGATTTTTTTCTTAACATCGTTCATAAATTGAATTAAACAATGGTCATTAACCTGCTGCCGACCGGAAGCAGGTTATTCCAGAACGGACACTGGTAGTAATATGTCTTTATTAACAAAAATATAAAAATTTTGTTATGGGATTTTTAATGTTGAAGAAAACGATCTTTATATTAACGTTATTCTCTGGCAACGTAATTGCTGCAACTGTAGAATTAGGTTTTGAAAATGAGCAATATAATTATGCTTATCGCTCTGCAGATGTCTTCATGCCGTATATTAAGAGCAATTTCAATCCTGTTGCTGATTCTGCTTTGAATGTGTCACTCACCTATATGTATCAGGATCAGTATGGGAAAAAACATAAAAAAACACCTGAGGATAAATTTAAAACTAATCGTGATCGTATAGAATTCTATCTTAAAGGTTATACCCTGAATATGGGAGCATATTCTTTTTCTCCTTCCGCAGGTTTCCGTTATGAATCATGGGATGTAAACTACGATAATCCTAAAAAGCAGGATAAGTGGAAATTAGAACTACGTTTTTTTCCTAATATGACTTATAAAATCAATGACCAGTTAAGTCTATATGTGAATGGTTTTATTGCTCCTGTGTTCTTTAAAACACAACAAGAGTCGAGACAAGATAACAGTTATGTAAAAGGTAAGTTAGGTTCGAAACATTACAACAGCGATTATTATCAGGAACTTCAGATTCTGGGGGCTAGATATAAATTCAATAATGATAATACACTCTGGGTGTCAGTCTATAATGAAAGAAAGTATAATCAACATTCTTCAAGATATGATCGCTGGCAATTGCGAGGTGGTTATGACTTTAACGTTACAGATGATTTTATTTTGAACCCATTCATAAGATACGATCTCTCTTATAGAGAAAAGAACATCGAAAGCACAAGTAATAATGGGTTATCGAAAAATAATAGAGAAGTTCGAACTGGAGCAAGCTTTTCCTATAAAGTTTTCCCTACAGTGAAACTGGTAGGCGAAATATACAGACAAACAACTAACGTTGAAAACTATTATGGAGAACATTCTGAAGACAAAAATCGCATGTTCTACAAGCTTGGTATAAGTAAAACATTTTAATGCCATATAAATATAAAGATGTTCCCATATGAATTAGTTACAGAAGTCTTATGATGAATATAATTTATTTATGGGAGGTGTTACAGCGGCCAGCCTTCATATATCACTATCAGGTATAGAATTATCATTTCAGTTTAGTTCAGGCAGTGTAACATCAGGCACATATTTGTGAGCGAGAGATAATATTATTAATGAGGCACCTATAGCAGGTGCTTCATTATACCATTAGAGATGATGGTTCCTTTGTATCGATAAGATGCAGCATAATAACAATTCTATTTCATTTTTTGTTGTAGGATAATTTAACAAAAGATCCCTTGTTAACGGGTATAACTATATAAGCCAGAGATAGTGTTCCTGTTATGACTGCATTCATCGCCATGTGGACTTTGTTGAATAACTCGAACTATTACTGAGTTGAAGGATCAGATCACGCACTCCCTGACAACGCAGGCAGTCCCGTGGCAAAGCAGAAGTTCAGAATCACCAACTGGCACACCGATAACAACGCTCTAATCAACTGTGGCTCCATGGCTTTCTGGCTGGATGACGGAGCGATTAAGTCGTGGTATGACACATTCCCGCCTTCAGCATGCGGAAGGCCTCACCGTTACTCTGCCGGACTATCCTGGTTCGGTGCCGATTCCTCTTACTGTTTACTGTGCGAAAAGCCAAAACCAGGGGTATTACCTTTCAGGCACAATTGCAGATGCGGGCAATTCGATTCTCACCAATACCGCATCGTTTTCGCCAGCACAGGGCGTCGGCGTACAGTTGACGCGCAACGGTACGATTATTCCAGCGAATAACACGGTATCGTTAGGGACAGTAGGGACTTCGGCGGTAAGTCTGGGATTAACCGTAAATTACGCACCTACCGGAGGCAGGTGACTGCAGGGAACGTGCAGTCAATTATTGGCGTGGCTTTTGTTTATCAATACAGAAATCACAGGGCATTGTTAATGCTGGTACGCAATATTGCCTGATGAGCTACGCTATCAGACCTACAAAGGCGCACTTTGCCGACAATCCGAACTGAGCCTGCCAATGGCAGGCTCTGGTGTTCTTTTACGCTACCATGCTAATAATCAACACAATAATCAGCCCAACCACGGAGTTGACCAGCTCCAGCAGCCCCCAGGTTTTCAACGTGTCTTTTACTGACAGGTCAAAATAACCTTTAAACAACCAGAAAGATGCATCGTTAATGTGGGTAAGGGTGTTAGAACCCGCTGCTGTCGCCAGCACCAGCAGTGCCGGATTCACGCCAACCAGCTGGCCGGTTGCTGGGTCGAGGATTGCAGCACTGATAATCCCGGCGGCGGTCATAGCCGAAACGACACCCTGACCAGTTGCCAGACGAATCAGTACGGTGATCAGCCATGCCATGATGTAGGGCGAGATATTGCCGTGTGACATCAACATGCCGATGGTGTCGCCAATGCCGGTGTCGATGATGGTTTGCTTCAGCACGCCACCCGCACCGATGATCAGAATCACCATGGCAATGCTTTTCACCGCGCTTTCAAACGCGTTCATCACCCACTGCATGTCATGACCACGCGCGGTGCCAAAGAGTACGAATGCAACCACCATCGCAATAAACATTGCAATAGGCGAGGAACCAATAAAGTTAACCACTTCCCACGCAGGGGTATCTTTTACCAACCAGATATTGGCTATAGTGGTGGCGATCATAATGATCGCCGGGATCAGCGGCACCAGAATCGAAATGCCGAAAGAGGGCAGATTATTCATATCTACCGGTTGATCTGCTTTCAGGAATGATGGCGTTGGGCGCTCAAGATTACCGAGGAACCTCGGCAGGATCAGACCTGCGCAGATTACACCCGGGATCGTCACCAGTACGCCATAGATATAAACCATCCCCATATCCGCGCCATAAGCGTTCACCAGCGCGACCGGGCCGGGCTGCGGTGGGAATAGTGAATGTGCGGTGGTGGCAGCGGCTACTGCCGGGATCGCCAGTTTCAGGAACGGGATTTTAGCTTCGGCGGCAATCACGATCACCAGCGGTGCCAGCATGATAAAGGCCACTTCATAGAACATTGCCAGACCGAAAATCAGACCGATGATAATCACTGACAGCTTTACATAGCGCAGGCCGAGACGTGCCAACAGCGTATGCGCTATCTGGTGCGCCGCGCCGGAGTCGACCATCAATTTACCGATGACTGCACCGAACACCACGATGATTGCCAGTTCCCCCAGCGTGTTGCCGAATCCCGCTTTCATGGTGTGCAGCAGCGACATCAAGTCCATGCCTGCCAGCATCCCGACGGACAGCGCCGCCACCAACAACGCCACCATTGAATTGATTTTGAACTTCAAATTCAGTACCAGCATCAGGCCGATACCGAAGACCACCCAAAGAATGTTAAGCACATGCATAACGTTTTACCTTACCTGGTTGAACTGTTGTTATTTTGGTCGACATATTATGTTAATTGGTCAACCATTGTTGAGATGAATGTCACACACTCTAATCAATAACCATCGATTACCCTTTGCTGCAATTTGCAGCAACGACCAGGAGAGTGAAATTCTTGTGATGTGGTTAACCAATTTTAGAATTTGGGTTGACATGTCTTACCAAAAGGTAGAACTTATACGTCATCTCATCCGATGCAACGCCACGGCTGCGCTCTGGTTGTTCATCCGGATACCTAAACAACTCCGGGGTTCCGCGTCTCTTTGCTGTGGAACCCACTATGTGAAAGAGGAAAAATCATGGAACAGACCTGGCGCTGGTACGGCCCAAACGATCCGGTTTCTTTAGCTGATGTCCGTCAGGCGGGCGCAACTGGCGTGGTTACCGCGCTGCACCATATCCCGAACGGCGAAGTATGGTCCGTAGAAGAGATCCTCAAACGCAAGGCGATCGTTGAAGACGCAGGCCTGGTGTGGTCTGTCGTAGAAAGCGTGCCAATTCACGAAGATATCAAAACCCATACCGGCAACTATGAGCAGTGGATCGCTAACTATCAGCAGACTCTGCGCAACCTGGCGCAGTGCGGCATTCGCACCGTGTGCTATAACTTCATGCCGGTGCTCGACTGGACCCGTACTGACCTCGAATACGTGCTGCCGGACGGCTCCAAAGCCCTGCGCTTCGACCAGATCGAATTCGCGGCATTCGAACTGCACATCCTGAAGCGCCCTGGCGCCGAAGCGGATTACACCGAAGAAGAAATTGCTCAGGCAGCTGAACGCTTCGCCACCATGAGCGACGAAGACAAAGCGCGTCTGACCCGTAACATTATTGCTGGCCTGCCGGGTGCGGAAGAAGGGTACACCCTCGACCAGTTCCGTAAGCATCTGGAGTTGTACAAAGATATCGACAAAGCCAAACTGCGCGAAAACTTTGCTGTCTTCCTGAAAGCCATTATCCCGGTTGCCGAAGAAGTTGGCGTCCGTATGGCTGTTCACCCGGACGATCCGCCGCGCCCGATCCTCGGCCTGCCGCGCATTGTTTCCACCATTGAAGATATGCAGTGGATGGTTGATACCGTAAACAGCATGGCGAACGGTTTCACCATGTGCACCGGTTCCTACGGTGTGCGCGCTGACAACGATTTGGTTGATATGATCAAGCAGTTTGGTCCGCGTATTTACTTCACCCATCTGCGTTCCACCATGCGTGAAGATAACCCGAAAACCTTCCACGAAGCGGCGCACCTGAACGGTGACGTTGATATGTATGAAGTGGTGAAAGCGATTGTTGAAGAAGAACACCGTCGTAAAGCGGAAGGCAAAGAAGACCTGATCCCGATGCGTCCGGACCACGGTCATCAGATGCTGGACGACCTGAAGAAGAAAACTAACCCAGGTTACTCCGCAATTGGTCGTCTGAAAGGCCTGGCCGAAGTTCGCGGTGTCGAGCTGGCGATCCAGCGCGCTTTCTTTAGCCGTTAATATCCACCGGCATGGCTGCGCGCCGTGTCGGTTCCTTCTTCCTTGCCGTCGCTCTCTGAAGACGGATTCTGGAGTTTACGATGACTACTATTGTTGACAGCAATCTGCCGGTTGCCCGCCCGTCATGGGATCATTCTCGTCTGGAATCACGCATTGTGCATCTCGGTTGCGGAGCGTTTCACCGCGCGCACCAGGCGCTTTATACCCATCACCTGCTGGAAAGCACTGACAGCGACTGGGGGATCTGCGAAGTTAACCTGATGCCAGGCAACGACCGCGTGCTGATCGAAAACCTGAAAAAACAGCAGCTGCTGTACACCGTGGCAGAAAAAGGCGCAGAAAGCACCGAGCTGAAAATTATCGGTTCGATGAAAGAAGCTCTGCACCCGGAAATCGACGGTTGCGAAGGTATTCTCAGCGCGATGGCGCGTCCGCAGACGGCGATTGTCTCCCTGACGGTCACGGAAAAAGGTTACTGCGCCGATGCGGCGAGCGGTCAGCTGGATCTCAATAACCCGCTGATCAAGCACGATCTGGAAAACCCGACTGCGCCGAAGTCCGCGATTGGTTACATCGTTGAAGCCCTGCGCCTGCGTCGTGAAAAAGGTCTGAAAGCGTTTACCGTAATGTCCTGCGACAACGTGCGTGAAAACGGTCATGTGGCGAAGGTCGCAGTACTGGGACTGGCTCAGGCACGCGATCCGCAGCTGGCGGCATGGATTGAAGAAAACGTGACTTTCCCGTGCACCATGGTTGACCGCATCGTTCCGGCGGCGACGCCAGAAACTTTGCAGGAAATTGCTGACCAGCTGGGTGTTTACGACCCGTGCGCCATTGCCTGCGAACCGTTCCGTCAGTGGGTCATTGAAGATAACTTCGTTAATGGTCGCCCGGACTGGGATAAAGTGGGCGCACAGTTCGTCGCAGACGTTGTGCCGTTCGAAATGATGAAACTGCGTATGCTGAACGGCAGCCACTCTTTCCTGGCGTACCTCGGTTACCTCGGCGGCTATGAAACCATTGCTGACACCATGACTAACCCGGATTATCGCAAAGCGGCCTTTGCCCTGATGATGCAGGAACAAGCGCCAACGCTGTCGATGCCGGAAGGGACTGACCTGAACGCCTATGCGACGCTGCTGATCGAGCGTTTCAGCAACCCGTCTCTGCGTCACCGTACCTGGCAGATTGCGATGGACGGTAGCCAGAAGTTACCACAGCGCCTGCTGGACCCGGTGCGTCTGCACCTGCAAAATGGTGGTAGCTGGCGTCACCTGGCGCTGGGCGTGGCTGGCTGGATGCGTTACACCCAGGGCGTGGATGAGCAGGGTAATGCCATTGATGTGGTCGACCCGATGCTGGCAGAGTTCCAGAAGATCAACTCGCAGTATCAGGGCGCAGACCGCGTGAAAGCGTTGCTGGGCCTGAGCGGTATCTTTGCCGATGATCTGCCGCAAAATGCGGACTTTGTTGGCGCGGTGACGGCAGCATATCAGCAGCTGTGCGAGCGCGGTGCGCGCGAGTGTGTGGCAGCGCTGTAACTAACTGATTACCCTACAGACTTACTGGTCAATCAAACTAATATTTGGTTGACCAGTTTTTGTTTTTTTGCCCACCCGGACGTGCCAACTTCCAGTGCTAATGGTATAGTTTGTCATTAACGATCAACGTAAGATCGGCTGATGCACGTGCTTATCGGGCTTGGGTATCAATCACAACTTATTAAATACGCACTCTTTGCAGGCCGGATAAGGCGTTCACGCCGCATCCAGCAATAATTTGATAAATCGCACCTAACGGACACAACATTATGAAATCTGCCACCTCTGCGCAAAGACCTTACCAGGAAGTCGGGGCGATGATCCGCGATCTGATCATAAAGACGCCGTACAATCCTGGTGAACGGCTGCCGCCGGAGCGTGAAATCGCAGAAATGCTCGATGTCACGCGTACGGTGGTACGTGAGGCGCTGATCATGCTGGAGATCAAAGGGCTGGTGGAAGTGCGCCGGGGGGCGGGTATATATGTTCTGGACAGTTCAACCAGCCACATTGCCGATAGTGCAGATGCCAACGTCTGCAACGATGCCGGTCCTTTTGAGCTGTTACAGGCGCGGCAGTTGCTGGAAAGTAACATAGCGGAATTTGCCGCTTTGCAGGCTACCCGCGAAGATATCGTCAAAATGCGCCAGGCATTACAACTGGAAGAGCGTGAACTGGCTTCCAGCGCGCCGGGCAGCAGCGAAAGCGGTGACATGCAGTTCCATCTCGCCATTGCCGAAGCGACGCATAATAGCATGCTGGTGGAACTGTTCCGGCAGTCCTGGCAGTGGCGTGAAAACAATCCGATGTGGATCCAGTTGCACAGCCATCTCGATGACAGCCTGTATCGCAAAGAGTGGTTGGGCGATCACAAACAGATCCTCGCCGCGTTAATCAAAAAAGATGCCCGCGCGGCGAAGCTGGCTATGTGGCAGCATCTGGAAAACGTTAAGCAACGTTTGCTGGAATTCTCGAACGTTGACGATATTTATTTTGACGGCTATCTGTTTGATTCATGGCCGCTGGATAAAGTCGACGCCTGATCCCTCATTTCTGGTGCAAAGTTGAACCGCTTTGCACCCAATCTTCTACATCAGAAATAGTTCATAACCTTAATAATAAACTTTGCGAAGTCAAATGATTGCTGGCGATATATTATTTATAAATATCATATGTGCGTTTAAATCTGTTCGATGAAGCGCTGACGTTTGAGCTGGTCTGGGATAATGGCGGTTGGCGTAGTGCGACGCCGGAAAATTTCAGCTAAGCCTAATCTCCAGCTCGCGCAGCTCACGCCAGAAGCGTTTGGCTACTGGATTCATGCGGGTATTCATTCGGTATGCGTAGGCCTGAATCGGGATCACCAGTTCGTCCCGATTCAGCACAATGAGCTGCCCGCTGTGAATTTCTTGTTGGATGGCGTACTCCGGTAGCCAGGCAATCCCACCGCCGTCGAGGGTAACCTGCTTTAAAAGTTCGCTCATCGACGAGACAAAAAAGGTGCTGAAACTTAACTCACTGTGGCGCGTCAGGGTGCGATTAATCAATCGCCCCATGTAGGAGTTACGGCTGTAATTAAGCAGCGGAAAGTGTGACAGCGCGAGGTTAAAAAGCGCTTCTTCGTGTTCGTTACTGGCGCAGACGGGGAACAATTGAGATTCAAATAAGCGAATGTGGTCAAACGGCGCTTCCAGCAAATCTTCGTCGTGAAAGGAAAAAATACAGTCGCTTTGCCCTTCACGCAGTTTATCAACCGCTTCATCGACATCAATAGCTTCAATCGCCCAGGTAAATAGCGGCGGCATCTGGCTGATAATGGACGGTAACAGACCGAGGGAAAGAGAGTGTGCAGCGGCTATCTTGATTTTACGTTGTGCATAATCGCTGCCGCCACGCAGCTCTGCGAGGTTGCTTTCTAGTTGTTGCAATAGATGGCGGATCTGCGAATGGAAGATTTTCCCTTGTTCCGAGAGTTGCAGCGGTGTCACCCGGCGGTTAAATAATTCAACGCCAATCGCCTGTTCCAGTGCGCGGATGCGGCGGCTGAATGCCGGTTGTGATACGTTGCGACTGACTGCTGCCTGGGAAAAGTTGCGGCATTTTTCCAGGGTCAGAAAATCATAAAGCCATTTGGTTTCAATATTATGCAAAACAGCACCACAGTCATCCATTACGTTTTACTCTGTCAGCCGCCCTTGCGGGCATTCTACGTCCATTTGGGCGGCTGACAACCGTTTATGCCGTTTCAAACGTTCCTTTCACGCAGGCTTTGCCATCTTTGACCATCAGTTTACCGTGAGCGTATACCTGTCCAATGTGCAGTTCTGGCGTCATGACCAGCAAGTCTGCGTCCTTGCCTGGCAGAATTTCGCCTTTCCCGGTCAGGTTAAGGAAACCAGCTACGCTACTGGTGAGCGGGCGCAGGGCATCGCTGATACTGAAATGATAGTCTTTGACCAGCACCTGTACCGTTTCCAGCAACGTTTCAAAACCTGCAACGCCGATGTGGGTTAAATTCCCTTCGTCATCGAAGAACGGCTGGCTACCGTTGCCGTCGGAGCTGAGGGTGACGCGAGCCAGCGGAATACCCGCTTGAACGGCGCGGGCAATACCTTCGGCAGGGGCGACCGGTTCATCGATGCTGCTGGTGATGTCGATGGTGCCGCCTTTGCGTGCAAACTCCAGCGCTTGCTCAAACAAAGGTATGTTGCGGTTAACGTGGGTCGGCAGTAGCTTGCTGATCGGCACATCGCAGTTTTCCAGAAGATCATAGATAGGCTGTAACGCCTTTTTGCTGTCGCCCATGTGGAATACGGTGATGCCAGGTTTACCGCCGAGCAAACCGCCAACGCGGGATTCTGCCGCCATATTGGCCAGCTGATAAACGTCCGGGGCGGCAGAACGGTGATCTGAGATGGCGCATTTCACGCCAATCACGCGATCGATAATCGCCACGTCTTTTTCCACGGAATCCGTAATGGTGCGGGAAGGCACATGATAAGCGCCGGTCAGCATCCAGGCGCTAATGCCTTCCTCATTGAGCGCACGGGTCTTGGCGAGCAGGGATTCCGGGTGGCGAGAGATAGAGTCGGTGCCCAGCAGACCAACCACTGACGTGACGCCCGCTTCCGTCAGGCGACTTAACGCCACTTCCGGTGTACGTGTGGTAGGTCCAGCTTCGCCGCCACCGCCAATCAAATGGACGTGTTGATCAATAAAACCTGGGCAGAGGATCTGCCCACTAAGATCGACAACCGTGCAGTCCGGTACAATGTCAGAAGGGATATTGCTGGCAACGGCGATAATTTTGCCGTTAGCGACGAGGACATCGCAAATTCCCCGATCTTCCGGCGCATACAAATGCGCTCCCTGCAGCAGGGTAAAACCGGCTGCGGAATAATCAATCATGGTAACTCCTTGTTAAACAATAAGCTGCATCACCCAGATCGACAGCAATGCGTTAATTACGCAGACCGTAATGATGTGCGGGTAATATTTGGCATTCACTTCGGCTGTCCCCAGGCAGCGACCGACATTTTGCACCGGGTTACCCATTAAATACATCGCGGGCAGTAAAACAGTGACATCGTGGCCGGTTAATGAGCCTGCGATGGCCAGGCTGGCCGCAACACCGACTGCGCCGCCCATACTCATCAATGAGGCTAAAAGGACGGTTGCCGCTTCGCCGGGCAATCCCCACAGCGCCATGACTGGTTCACAGATATGTCCCACCCAGTCGAGCAAACCGGTAATTTTCAGCGCCTGAATGATGACAAACGCCATCACCACGTTTGGCAGCAGGTTGGTCGTGGCGATAGTAAAGCCACGGCGTGCGCCATCGATAAACATATCCATGACGTTTTTGCGGACCTGAGTGGTCATGCTTGTGCTCCTTGCGTTGAGTTGCGACGTTCTTCGAAGTTAAGCCAGACGCGCAAAATATTGGCACCGACAAATTTAAACACCAGGATGACGGCTAAAGGTACGATCACGGACGTGCCCAGAAAGGCAAATACCGCGACGCCGGAAGAGAAGTAGTTGGTAATGATGGCGCTACCGCTGGTTTGATATGCGGCGAAAATCACTTTATCGCGTTCGGTAATCTCACCTTCCTGTGCCAGCTCTTTGGTCATACCGGCGGCGGCATCGGTGTTTTGCAGGTTAGCGATTAGCGCCAGTGAACAGATGCCTGGAATGCCCAACAAGGGTTTTAGCACGGGCGTCATTAATTGCTGCGCGGCGCGTAGTCCACCAAGACCATCGGTAATCGAGATAATCCCCAGCGAGAGAATCACTGACGGTGCCAGTTCCAGCGCGAAGAGAAAGCCATCTTTGGCTCCTGCGCCACCCGCTCCGCGAAACGAGGTGGTGGCTCCGTTCGCACCGGGTAGTTGTCCAAACGATCCGTTCAGAACGGAAAAATCAAAAACGCGCCACCAACTGTCTGTCCCGGAAAAAACACCGGAAAAAAAGATAATGGTGAGAAAAAAGGCCAGATACCCTTTAATGCCCACTTTTTCTGCTGCCAGCTGCCCGGCTACAGCATCCCCTTGTTGTGTCATAACAATCCCCATTGTTTTTTTGTGTTTTGTGTGTTGCTTGAGCCAGGAAAATTCCTGGTGCTGAAAAACCTTATCAGTCATGTGGGTATGGGGAAAATGCAAGTATGTTTCTGGCTATGCGTTTTTTGCATAGCGGAAAAATTACGCTGTGTGGAAAATGTTCTGCGCAGGATCGAGTTGCAGAAAGACGAGATAAAAAAACAAGGGCTGATTGCAGGAGAGCGTCATTACGTGCATCTCTCTGCTGATGAAGTAACGGCACGCAAAGTGGGAGCAAGACACGGATCGCCGGTTATCTTAACTGTCAAAGCCGAGGAAATGGCAACACGAGGCATCCCTTTCTGGCAAGCGGAAAACGGGGTCTGGCTGACATCAACGGTTGCGGTTGAGTTTCTTGAGTGGTGAGAGAAACAGCCTTTATGAAGCAACCACTTGCCGCTTAAATAATTGCACTGCGCCGATCAGCGCGGCAATGAACAACGCCGCCGCGCCGCAGAGCGTGGCACTGGCAAGCGCCGACGCGCCTTCTGCCAGCCAGACTGTTATTGTGATTTTGTCGACGTAAAGCGATAAAAAAGATTGGGTTCGCCAACGATATAGATGTTGCCACTTGCGTCCATCGCTATCCCTTCAGCCTGCTTAATGTTATGTGAAAGGCCATACTTGCCTTTGGTTAACGACATTTCGCCGATCACGTCTCCTGTCACGGTAACTTCCTGGAGTGCGCGTGATTCATGAGACAACACCAATAACGTATTTTTCTGTGGGTTAAATTCCGCGCCAGAAACATCGTCTAAAGTAAACTGACGCTGTAACGCTTTATCCTTGCTGATATATAACTCATCGCTACGCAACAGTCCGGTTACTTTGTAGATCTCTATCGGATTTTTCTCTTTAAAAAACCAGAAGGTATGGTCCTGAGATGAATAAGCCAGCCCTTCAAAGCCACTGTTGGTAGGTGTTTCCTGCAGCGGGATTTTTATTTTTTTGAGGATGCTCACTTCCGAGCCAGCGTTAAGTGAAATCACATAAATGGCGTAATCACGTTCGTCACTGATGACAAATTTATTATCGCCAATATATTCGATTGTTTCGAGATCCTTTACGAAATCGAGCGGAATGGTACGGATCAGGTCGCCATCGGTTGTCATTTCAACGATAGTTGCAGGTTTGTTGATAGTGCTAAACAAGGTATTGCTCTGCGCAGACCAGGTCAGTGAAGAGATATTCCTGGACACGCCTGTAATCTCTTTGCCATCAATCGTAACGTGGTAGTTTTGAAATCCTGCGGGAGAACTGCTTTTACGGGCGCAAGATTGCACGAAGAAAGCACTCGCTGCCACAATGGCAAAAAGAATAATAATAGCGGTGACGCGTTTACTTAACGAAAAACTTTTTGCCATGGCATTTCCATCCGTGAAAATCAATAAGATATCGAACAGTATACGTAGTGATCTTAATGAATCCTTAACGTGGGGCCGGATCGTAATGTGCAATGAATTTCCAGCTGCCATCCTGTTGGCAATAAATCGATTCAGTCTGACCTGTAATCATGTCCGTGTTCTATGCCGTTGACCAATTACCGCTGCGCCAATAGCGCCAGCGAATTGTGCATCAGGCTGAGTATGTACTGGTATTCCCCGGTGAGTTTCCAACATACGAGCAAATGCCTGGCCTTTGGTGGCTGTGGAATCGGGGGCAATGCCTCACCACCGTTCTTTAAAAATTGGCGAGGAGTAACAAGGTCGGGATTTGTGATAACAGATACAAAATTAGCCCAATACAACCGCCGACCAGCGTACCGTTGACACGGATAAACTGTAAATCTTTGCCGATATTTAACTCGATTTGCCGTGACATGTCTCGCGCGTCCCAGCTTTTTACCGTATCGCTGATGTGACGCGTCAGGAATGCGGAAAACTCTGGCGCGACGCGGTGCGCAGCCTGTTCCAGGTGACCATTTAATGACGCGCGTAAGGCGTCATCGGCAATTAACGTTTCACCAAACCATTGCCCCGCCCGCGCGATACGTTCTTTCACGCGAGAATCTTCGCTGTTGATATCCGCTTTCAGCCATTCCCGCAAATCCCCCCACAATTCACTGAGATAGCGGTTAAAGGCTTCATCTTCTTTCAGATAGCTTTTTACGGCATCGGCTCGCGCCGCCATTTCCGGATCGTTTTTCAGCTTGTCGATCAGGGCAAAGGTGGCGCGATCAAACGCATGACGGATCTGATGCGCACGATCGCGATTAATATCATCAAGCAAAGAATTCACCGCGTCAGAAACCAACTCCGCGCTATGTTCGCCCAGCCATTCAGTGGGCAAAATTTTGGCTTTCAGCGGATGCTCGCTCTCCAGCCAGCGAACAATTTGCTGGGCAATAAACTTGCGCGATTTATCGCGTTGGAGAAGGGCGAGCAACTGTGCGATCAGCGTATCGAGCAGCACCTGATGACGATCGTTTTTGGTCATACTCTCCAGCATCAACGCACTGGTGCCGGAAAGATCGACCTTATCAATCGCCCGATGGACTGCGCGCTTAAGTAGGCGCTGAATACGCGCATCATCGGTCAGTTCAAGAAAACCGCTCATGATCTGCAACAGATGCTGACCAACGCGGCGGGCGTTTTCTGGCTGACTAAACCAGTTGCCGATTAACAACGCCGGTTCATAACGTCGAATCAACGCCACCAGCGATTGGGTGTCGAGAAATTTTTCCTGCACGAACTGGCCGAGATTTTCGCCAATCCGGTCCTTATTACGCGGGATAATCGCCGTATGGCGAGAAATGATCGGAATCGGTACGCGGCGAAACAACGCCACCACCGCAAACCAGTCTGCCAGTGCGCCGACCATCGCCGCTTCGGCAATCGCCTTCACGCCGCTCACCCAAAAATTAGGTGGTAAAAACAGCGTAACGACAAAGGTAGCGGCGGCGATAAGCAGCAAAGAGAGCGCCAACATTTTGGCGCGTCTAAGTTCAATGAGTTTATTCATAAGGTTAAGAATAGAGCCTGACGGCAGCCGGAGCCAGACTGACATCGGCATTAAAATCACGGGGAACGGGAAATTGCCGGGTGAGAATGGTTTTGTTAGTCGCTAAAGTCGGGCCATCTTATCAACAGGTGACGGATCGCCAAGACAAACTTCACGACCAGTATGCCGCATGACGCATTATTTAAATCCTTTCTCACGCCCCCTGATACCGCGCGGGATTTTATGGAGATCCACTTACCCAAAGATTTACGTGAACTGTGCGATCTCGATACCTTAAAACTGGAATCCACCAGCTTTGTCGATGAAAAATTGCGGGCGCTACACTCCGATATTTTATGGTCGGTAAAGACCCGCGAAGGCGATGGCTATATTTATGTGGTGATTGAACATCAGAGCCGCGAGGATATTCATATGGCGTTTTGGTTGATGCGCTATTCCATGGCGGTGATACAGCGCCATATAGAGCATGATAAACGCCAACCGCGCTGGTCATCCCGATGCTGTTTTATCACGGTAGCCGCAGTCCTTATCCTGGTCCCTGTGCTGGCTGGACGAATTTACCGACCCGACTACCGCACGGAAGCTTTATACCGCCGCGTTCCCGCTGGTGGATATCACTGTCGTGCCGGGCGACGAGATTGTGCAGCATCGCAGAGTCGCCCTGCTGGAGTTGCTCCAAAAGCATATTCGCCAGCGCAATCTGATGGGGCTTATCAGTGAACTTACCAGTCGAATGCCACAATACAGGGAGCCAATAATGACGATTGCAGAGCAAATACAGGCATTAGGGCAGCCCTTGCCTGAACGTGAGCGCGATTCATGGAGCGAGTACTAATCAGAAACTGATGACAAACGCAAAGCTGCCTGATGCGCTACGCTTATCAGGCCTACACCTCTCAACCTTTCACGATGACTTCCTCAACTCCGCAAACGCCGCCCGAATCTCTTCCTCCGGCAGCTGAATCCCGATAAACACCATCGTGCTATGCGGTTTTTCATCGCCCCACGGGCGGTCCCAGTCGGCGCTGTAGAGGCGCTGGACGCCCTGGAACAACAGGCGGTTAGGTTCGCCGTCAATCCATAGCATCCCTTTGTAACGCAGCAGTTTATCAGCCGACTCCCGCAGCCGGTTTCCCGCCGCGTCATACACAAACTCATTCACCCTGCCCAGCACATCCGGTTGCCGCTGTCGCTCTCCCTCCCGGCATACTGCCCCGCTGCCGTGTGGCTGTGCCATTTAATGACCAATTTATTACTCTAAAGATTCTGATATTTCTTGTAATAAAAATTCTGCGAAATTATTAGCGACAATGTTTTTATTCCGTTCTCTTTTAAATGATAACTCTGTTTCTACAATTACAGGTTCTCCGGCCTCGCCAATAGTAGATGTATCTATAGAAAATGAAGGGCCATAACCTGATGATAAGATTTTTATCATGTTATTATCTATATCCCCTAATTTTCTTGCTTCTATTGTCACAAACCTTACATCAGGTGCTGAATCAGCAGATAAACCTTGTTTTGATATTCCATAAAAGGAAAGGCCATTAAACATCAATGTCCCATATTTCTTGAGGAAAATTTTATAAGACTCAGGGAAACTAGTGCCTAAAGATAATTCATATGCACTAATCAACTGATCTGATGCTGGACCGCTATCATAGTGAACTTCACCACTTTCAGCGATCGCCTGCTCAATTTTCAAGAACAATTCGTCATTCATAACTCAATTCTCCAGAAAGTCCAATGCGCGAGTTTTCCAGTAATTACGTTTCCATAATCGTTTTATATTCGCAAATTAACGGGTGTTCCGGGGCTTTCAGATCCAGCGCCCCCATGATATTCAGGCGTGTGCGGCTGCCTGTTGTTTTTACTGACTTTTTCTGGCCTTTGCGTATCCAGCCATAGCTGATTTTAGTGGCCTGAGTCGGATGGACTCCATCAATAAAGAGAACCGGTTCATCACCCACAGTTGTTATAATATTCAATTAATTGCCTTTGTTTCGTATGGGGGACGCCTGACGGTTTTTTGTAGGTGAAGCCGTTACGATGCAGCCACTTGTTCATTCCCGGCACGCTGAAAATGATGTTCCATGTCCGGGCGACAAACGCAATAACATCGCGGGTATGGTGAAATAAATTATCGGATAACTGGCTGATTAAAAAGGCCGTTTGTTCAGCACTGAGTTTGCTGTCTGAGCCGCCGTTTTCGGGTTTCAGTTTTCCTTTATTCAGAAACTCGCTGATATGGTGATCAACGGTCGTCTGATGCAGGCGTAAAGCCTGAGCAATCATAGCCGAACTCCAGCCTTCGGAGGCCAGAAGAATGGCTTTAATACGATCTCTGACTCGCCCGTCACGACTGGAATCATGAAGGCGCTCAAGTTCAGCTTTTTGTTGGTCAGAGATGAATATTTTCATGTTGGACAGCATGATCTCCTGTTGCTGAAAAATCAAGCACTTTCAATGATTACGGGTATAGACATCGGGTTATATTTACTTAGAGTAGACCTCGCAGCATCATCAGCACTTGAAAAACCTGCACATGATTTTCTTAATCCAAGCGGGTCGATCCACGCCAGCGGATTCGGCACATACTGATATAAGTTCAGCCCCCCCAGTTTCGAGACTGTAGTTTAAATTGTGTATCTGCCTGTTTTTGATATGTTCACTCCAACACCGGAGACAGGCAAATTATGGACGAAAATAAACTCAAAGCCCTTGCGACTGAACTGGCTAAAGGTCTTAAAACCGAGGCCGACCTCAATCAGTTTGATGCCCGGTTTTACCCTGACCATGTTTTTTAACGGATTCGGTCTGCTCACAAAAAGGGCATTTTACGTCAACTTACTGCCGACAAAGCTCCATTGCTCATCAAGTTCGCAGATAAGGGCCACATCTGCATGAGCGACCGGAGAGGATGTTATTCGCTTTGGCGCGAGTTTTTAACGTCCGAATGACGGTGTTAATACCGATTTTGAGCGTCCTTGCATGGTCTGACGCCAAACGCGGCAATTTTTTGCCAAATTCAGGTATTCACGCGCAATAAAACTTAGCGGAGGGGAGCACGTCGTTCTGTTTCCCCCTCACTGCTAAATGGAGCATACACTCAACCTTTCACGATGACTTCCTCAACCCCGCAAACGCCGCCCGAATCTCTTCCTCCGGCAGCTGAATCCCGATAAACACCATCGTGCTATGCGGTTTTTCATCGCCCCATGGGCGGTCCCAGTCGGCGCTGTAGAGGCGCTGGACGCCCTGGAACAACAGGCGGTTAGGTTCGCCGTCAATCCATAGCATCCCTTTGTAACGCAGCAGTTTATCAGCCGACTCCAGCAGCAGGTTTTCCATCACCCGGGAAACTTCGCTGATATCTACCGGGTAATCCAGTTCCACCACAATCGACGAAATATCGTTTTGTTTATCCGCGATAAAGTGGAAACGCGGTTTGGTGCTGACGACGTTTTCTTCCAGCATAAAACCGTTGGTGTTGAAGAGCAGGCCCAGGTCGATATCGCCGTGGGTGACGGTGTAGACCGGCGCACGGGCATTGATGCGCGTCAGGCGTTCACGCAGTTTTTCTGCTTCGCCTGCGACGTCGGTTTTGGTCAGCAGAATACGGTCGGCGTAGCCGACTTGTGACTGGGCGATGGTGAACTGGTTCATCTGCTCATCGGCATGTACTGCATCTACCAGCGCAATCACCCCGTCCAGCAGGTAACGCTGGCATAAAATCTCATGGGAGAAAAAGGTCTGAATAATCGGGCCGGGATCGGCCATGCCGGTGCATTCAATCACCAGACGGTCAAACTGAATATTGCCCTTATCGAGATTATCCAGCAGGTCGAGTAGCGCGTCCTCCAGCTCATTGGAGCGCGAACAGCAGATGCAGCCGTTGGTCAGCGTTTTGATCTGCGTGGCGCGATCGCCAATTAATTGATCATCAACGGAGACTTCGCCGAATTCGTTTTCAATCACGGCAATCTTGTAGCCGTGCTGTTCATTAAGAATATGGCGCAGCAGAGTGGTTTTGCCCGCGCCTAAAAAACCGGTGAGTAGGGTAACTGCAATCGGGTTCATGCTCTCTCCATTAACAACAGCGCATACCGCCTTTACCATCGCCGCCGTAGCGCGCGTTCTGGCGTTCGCGGAAGAATTCTTCATAGCTCATGTACGGCTTGTCGGGATGGTTGGTCTTCATATGCTCGACGTAGTTGTCGTAGTCTGGAATGCCAATCAACATCTTCGCCGCCTGGCCGAGATATTTTTTTGCCTGTCCTAAGTTACCAAACATTTTGCCTTCCAGATATGCGTAAAGCCCGGAAGGTCTCCGGGCCGGGGATTTGCCGGATGCGGCGTAAACGCCTTATCCGGCCTACGGTAGACATTTTGTAAGCCGGATAAGGCAACCGGTTAGTGGTGCGAAGAGATCTTCACGCCGCCTTCCGGGATTGGAACATACGGTGTTTCTTTGTCAGTACGTTTGTCGCTGTTACGCACCTTCAGCCAGGTTTTGAAACCGTAGAAGATGATGCTGTACACCACAATCAGGAACAGAATACTCAGACCTGCGTTGGTGTAGTTGTTCACAACGATGTGGTTCATGTTGGCAATCTGCTGCGCCGTCAGGTCAGTACCGTTAGCAATCTTCTCTTTGTACTGGCTTGCCATGTAGAAGAAGCCTTCCATCTGCGGATTGCTGCTGAACAGTTTCAGGCCCAGCGCCCAGGTGGTGCAGATAAGCAGCCATACAGCCGGAACAACAGTTACCCAGATGTATTGGGTGCGCTTCATCTTAATCAGCACAACGGTGCCCAGTACCAGCGCCACGGCTGCCAGCATCTGGTTGGAGATACCGAACAGCGGCCACAGGCTCTTAACGCCGCCCAGCGGGTCAACCACACCCTGATACAGCAGGTAGCCCCACAGACCCACACAGCCCGCAGTACCGATGATACCGGCAACCAGGGAGTCGGTTTTTTTCAGGAACGGGATGAAGTTACCCAGCAGGTCTTGCAGCATAAAGCGGCCAGAACGAGTACCCGCATCCAGCGCGGTCAGGATGAACAGGGCTTCGAACAGAATACCGAAGTGATACCAGAAGCCCATGTCAGCCATCGGCAGCACTTTGTGGAACACGTGAGCGATACCTACCGCCAGTGTCGGCGCACCACCTGCACGGTTCAGGACAGAAGGCTCACCAATGTCTTTCGCGGTTTGCAGGATCTGCTCTGGCGAAATCACGAAGCCCCAGGAGCTGACGGTCGCTGCCGCGTGTGCGGTAACGTCTTTCAGCTGCGCCATGATGATCGGCGCGTTCTCGCCACCCATTTCATGCAGGTTAGGCATGGTGATGCCGAGGCCAGCAGGCGGGGTGTTCATCGCGAAGTAAAGACCCGGTTCGATGATGGACGCAGCAACCAGCGCCATAATCGCCACGAAGGACTCCATCAGCATTGCGCCGTAGCCAATGAAACGCGCGTCGGTTTCGTTAGCCAGCAGTTTCGGCGTTGTACCGGAAGAGATCAGAGCGTGGAAGCCAGATACCGCACCACAGGCGATGGTGATGAACAGGAACGGGAACAGAGCGCCTTTCCACAGCGGGCCAGTACCGTCGATGTACTGGGTCATCGCAGGCATTTTCAGTTCCGGGTTCAGTACGACGATACCCAGCGCCAGGCCGACGATAACGCCGATTTTCAGGAAGGTCGCCAGATAGTCGCGCGGGGCGAGGATCAGCCACACTGGCAGCAGTGCGGAAACAAACGCATAGCCAATCAGCGCGAAGGTAATGGTGGTGTCTTTAAAGGTCAGTGCCGGACCCCAGTACGGATCGTGAGCAATTACGCCACCGAAGTAGATAGAGGCAACCAGCAGCACGATACCAATAACAGAGACTTCACCCACACGCCCCGGACGGATAAAGCGCATGTAGATACCCATAAACAGCGCAATCGGTACGGTTGAGCAAACAGTGAAGACACCCCACGGGCTTTCGGCCAGGGCTTTAACCACAATCAGCGCCAGTACGGCAAGGATGATTATCATGATTAAGAAACAGCCAAACAGCGCGATAGTTCCTGGTACTGGCCCCATCTCTTCTTTGATCATCTCACCGAGAGATGCGCCGTTACGGCGAGAGGAGATAAACAGCACCATAAAGTCCTGTACCGCACCGGCCAGCACGACCCCCGCCAGCAGCCACAGCGTGCCAGGCAGGTAGCCCATCTGCGCGGCGAGCACCGGACCAACCAGCGGACCAGCACCGGCGATAGCGGCGAAGTGGTGACCAAACAACACGTAACGGTTGGTCGGAACATAGTTCAGACCGTCGTTGTTAATAACCGCAGGCGTCGCGCGCGTGGGGTCGAGTTTCATCACCTTCTGGGCGATGTACAGACTGTAGTAGCGATAAGCCACCAGATACACCGATACAGAGGCGACCACGATCCACAGGGCACTGACGTGCTCCCCCCGACGTAATGCAACTACCGCGAGGCAGAATGCACCGATGATTCCGAGAATCACCCAGGGTATGTGCTTGAATATCTTTTTAGTATCCATAGTAAAACCTGGCATGTATTGATTAATAGTTGGCCGAAGCCGTTCTAGGTTTGCGTTGCGTTTGAGGAGGTAAATTGACCGCTATCCTGCAATGATGTTGCCAGAGTTACGCGCGCGTAAAGTAAGGTAAATAACTGAGTGGTTATATTAGGGACGTAAGCGGTCAGGAATGGCGGTGAGCGGTTGGGCAAGAATTATTCGTTGGGTGGATATGTGATTGAGATCACAATAAAAATACCCCTTCGATGGATACGTGAAGGAGCTGGCGCTTAAATCGCAGTTTTCATTTCCAGCATCACTGGATGGAAATGGCGTTTAAAGTAGATAAGTCCGTGACCTTCTGCACTGAGGATGATGTTTTTAATCTCCACCAGATACACCATAAATCGTTCGGTAATGCAGGAGATGATATCGATGCTATAAGCCATGGGAATAGCACGGATTCGAAGAAGATTGATACGTTGTACCATAAACTGCCGCTATAGAGTGTGGCCCTCACAAAGATGTAAGTTTGCAGCAACAAAAACCGCTTCAACGCTGTTAACTGTATATATCGCAGGAGAGAAAGCGGGTGGTGATCCCGCCTTTTGTTGATTACAGCGCAGGTAAAAATGTCGTCAGCGCCGGAATAAAGGTGATCATTAACAGTACAATTACCAGCGCTAAGAACAGCGGCATGACTTCACGGATGAAGTCCGCAATTTTTGTTCCCGTGATCGATGTTGCAACGAACATTACCGTCCCCATTGGCGGCGTCAGGCAACCGATAGCCAGGTTGAGGATCATCATCACGCCAAAGTGGATAGGATCAATGCCGAGCATCCGTACCGTGGGCATCAGCAGGGGGACGAGCACGATAATCGCTGCGTTACCTTCAATAAACATGCCCAAAAACAGTAATACCAGATTGACGATAAGCAGGAATACATACGGATTATCAGAAAACCCGGTCATCATCACAGCAACGTCCTGGGCTATCTGTTCGTTGGTGAGTACCCACGCCAGCGCTGAGCACGTCATGATGATCAGCATTACGCCCGCCGTGGAGCGTGCCGTTTCCAGTAGTGATGCGCCGATGTCTTTTAACGTCATTTCACGGTAGAACACGGTGCCGATGATAATGACAAATACTACTGCGATGGCACCAGCTTCTGTCGGAGTAAAGATACCAAAGCGGATGCCGCCAATAATCACCAGAATTAATATCAGGGCTGATGTGGCGCCTTTACCCGTTTCCCATAGCTCCCGGCAGGTTGGTCCATGATCTCTTGCTGGCATATAACCACGCTTTTTCGAAATCAGGTAAATAGTCACCATCAGCGCAACGCAGCATAAAAGGCCGGGAATAATCGCTGCCATGAACATTTTGCCGATCGACACGTCGGCCACAAAGCCGTAAATAATCAACGCGATACCGGGAGGAATGATCGGCGTGATTAACGATCCGGCGGCGGTTACGGCGGTAGAGAAGCTTTTGCTATAGCCGAGTTTAGTCATCTCCGGCACCAGCATCTTTGACAGCATCGCACAGTCGGCAAGATTAGACGCTGAAAGCCCACCCATCATGGTGCTCAATAAGACGTTAGACTGCGCCAGGCCGCCAGGATAATGCCCGGAAAGCACCTCGGTGAAGCGTAACATCCGATGAGTGATCCCCGTGTAGTTAAGCAGGTTGCCGAGCAAAATAAAGAATGGGATCGCCAGCAAGGTGACGTTCTCTCCGGCACCGATAATTCGTTGGATAGCAATAAGGGGGGAGATATCTCCGTCCATAAAGAAGTAAATCAGGATCGCAACCATCACGCTGATAAAAATCGGCGTATTAATCATGAACAGAAAGAGTAAAACAATACAGGCTATCGCGACGGACATACGGCCTCCCTGCGTTTTAATTGTTGCAGATCTTGCCAGAGATGTTGCAGGCAAAAGAGCACCATCATCGCGGCACCCACGGGTACAGCAAAATCAATATACAAGTACGAGATGCCGAGAAGCGGGGTAATTTTATCTTCCGCGATCAGCGACAGCTCATAGCCGAGGTAGCCGAAAATCGACAGCGAAACGATGGCAATAAGATGGGTGATAAGAGCAACAGATAAACGCCAACCTTCCGGCATCATGGCGGTGAAGGCATCAATACTGACGTGCATTCGCTGGCTCATGGCAGAGGCAGCACCCAGCATAATCAACCAGATATAACAGATAATCAGTACTTCTTCGCCCCAGATTAATGGCGCGTTAAACAGCCAGCGCATCAGGACGGCGAGAACCGTTATCAGCACAATGCTGACAGCCGCAAGGCTTGCCAGAATGTCGCTAAGTTTGTTGAGTAATGGGAACATAGGTATTCCTTCCAGCGAACGATCAATAGAGAAATAAGCCTGCGCAACCGGTAAGTTGCGCAGTTTCTACGTTACTGGGCGATAATTTCTTGGGTTTTTTCGTACAGGCCGGGTGTCCATTCCGGGAATTTTCCGTAGAACGATTTGGATGCCTCTTTAAACAGATTGCGATCAACTTCTACTACCGTGACGCCTTCTGCTTTCATTTTTTCAATCAGCATCTTTTCCTCTTTTTGTATCAGATCGGTGAGGTATTTCCCGGCTTCATCGCCAGAGCTTACCAGTGCGGCCTGGACATCAGGCGGCAGTTTTTTGTAGGTTTTACTGCCCATCACCAGGTTGGTGACATTCTCAACATGACCAGTGAGGATCAGATACTTAGCGGCTTCATAGTGTTTTTGCCCGTACAAAACAGGGATCGGGTTCTCCGCACCATCAATAACTTTTAAATTCAATGAGGTATAAACTTCTGCAAGCGGCAGCGGCGTAGGCGTTGCGCCCATCGCTTTCATACCTTCAATCTGAATACGGTTATTTGGTACGCGAATTTTCAGCCCATGCAAATCTTCCGGCTTGGTGACCATTTTGGTGGTCAACATATGGCGTGTACCGTAGAGCCAGTCTTTAGTCACAATATGTAGACCCTTCGCATCGAGCTTGTTTTCGAGATCTTTGTACCAACCGGATTGATTCAGACGGAAAATGTCCTGATAGTTTTTGCCAACGTAAGGGCCAAACATGATGCCAAAATCTGGTACATAATCAGAGAAAAATGCACCATCGGCGAGGGTAATGAGTGGGCTACCCAATTTCATCTGTTCGATAACGTCTTTTTTAGACCCTAATTGTGAACTCGGGTAAGGGATTAGTTCTCCTTTGCCGCCCGTTTTTTCACTGAATAAACGCGCCCATTCACGGATTGCCTGATCAAAGGGTTCTCCAGGGTTATTTTCATAAGCCACTTTTAAGGTATATTCTGCTGCCGCTTCGGCAGATTGACTGAAAGAGAAAGTGGCGATTATTGAGCCAACAGCGAGCGCCAGTAGGGTATTTCTTTTATTAGATGTCTGACTCATTATTGCTCTCCGTGAAATTAATCTTATGAGTTTATTTATTTGTGGTTGTGTTATGTGAATATATACGAACTATTCGCATGGTTTTATTTCTATGAATTTAAAGTTGAGCCTAAGAGCTCTCAGTCTGGCGCCATATTTTTTTTCAAAAAATTGTGGTTACGGTAATGCTTTTTTGTTTTTAATCGGTATTTAAAGCGAGCGTCCTTTTTTGCAGGTGGTGTTGATAGCGTGGATCATCGACTGTCTTGCGGTTTGTAAATGCTGGCGTAAGGCCGCCGTGGCGCTCAGATCATTACGGCAGATTAGCGCGCTGAGAATAGTCATGTGTTCATTCACTGCAATGATATTTCGTTGTTTGAGATCGCTTTCATCCCATTGATAATGAAAGTGAAAAATGACAGATACAATTTCCAGCGAGTGATCAAAAAAGACATTTTCTGCCGCGCTGAGCAGCAGATTATGAAAGTCGCGATCCAACACTGAGAACATCCGGTAGTTATCGCTGATGTTGTCACGCAGTGCACGGTGGCGTTCCAGCAAATCCTGAGCTTTTTGCCAGCGAATGTCGCCATCTGGCAAATTGAGAAAACGTTGCAGAGAATGCGTTTCGAGCATCTCACGCAGCTCAAACAGCTGCTCGGCGTAGGATTGATCGAACTGTTTCATGCTCCATTGGCCGCGCTTTTCGCTTTGAATAAGATTATAACGGCCAAATTTTAAAAGATATTCCCTTACTACCACTGGGCTGACACCCGCGCCAGTTGCAGTTCAGAAAACGTTTCCCCAGGGCGTAACTGGCGCTGGTTTATCATCGTGAAAAAAGCCTGCTCAAACACTTTGTTTTGTTCACTCATTGAAGCGGTAGTGCAGGCGAAACCGTCATCGTGGTCAGGTTTACGTACAATAACATCGTCGTTTCCGACCTGCGTCAGGACGCCGCATTCGCGTAAGTGGCTGAGAATATGACGCACTGTGGTGCGACTGATGTTGTACATTTCCGCCAGCGCACTTTGCGATGGAAGTGGGGAAGGGATATGACCCCGCGCCATATCATCAATGACCTGGTTAATCACATTGTGGCGTAAATTTTGTGAACGACTCATATTTTCCTCCTTGTGAGTCCATTAAAACCCGATTTAAAACATTTTTATGCGTGTGTTTTCACAAAACAGATTTTCCGTTCCGCTGCCATTTTTCATTTTCATTGATATCTAAGGCAACAAAAGATGGAGAGCCGAATCATGTCTACGATGAATGTTTTAATTTGCCAGCAGCCGAAAGAATTAGTCTGGAAACAACGCGAGATACCTATTCCAGGTGACAATGAAGCATTAATAAAAATTAAGTCTGTCGGGATTTGTGGTACCGATATTCATGCCTGGGGTGGAAATCAACCATTTTTTAGTTATCCACGCGTTTTAGGCCATGAAATATGTGGGGAGATTGTTGGGCTGGGTAAAAATATTGCTGATCTTAAAAATGGACAGCAAGTTGCCGTGATCCCTTATGTTGCTTGTCAGCAATGCCCGGCGTGTAAAAGCGGTCGTACCAATTGCTGTGAAAAAATTTCAGTCATTGGCGTGCATCAGGATGGCGGTTTTAGTGAGTATTTGAGCGTGCCGGTGACGAACATTTTGCCCGCAGACGGTATTGACCCGCAGGCAGCAGCGTTGATTGAACCTTTCGCTATTAGCGCTCATGCGGTGCGCCGTGCAGCCATTGCTCCCGGCGAGCAGGTGCTGGTGGTCGGGGCGGGGCCAATCGGTCTGGGGGCGGCGGCAATCGCTAAAGCCGATGGCGCACAGGTGGTGGTGGCAGATACCAGTCCGGCGCGCCGTGAACATGTGGCAACGCGTCTGGAGTTGCCCGTGCTGGACCCGTCAGCCGAAGATTTTGACGACCAGCTGCGGGCGCAGTTTGGTGGTTCGCTGGCGCAGAAAGTGATCGACGCGACAGGTAATCAACATGCAATGAATAATACCGTTAATTTGATTCGTCACGGCGGCACGGTGGTATTTGTCGGCCTGTTTAAAGGTGAGCTGCAGTTCTCCGATCCGGAATTCCATAAAAAAGAAACCACGATGATGGGCAGCCGAAACGCTACGCCGGAAGATTTCGCTAAAGTCGGTCGACTGATGGCAGAAGGGAAAATTACTGCCGACATGATGTTGACCCATCGCTACCCGTTCGCCACGCTGGCAGAAACCTACGAGCGTGATGTGATTAACAATCGTGAGTTAATTAAGGGCGTCATTACTTTCTGATAATGCGGGATTATTAACGTTGCCATGCAGCGTCCGGGGACGTGTTGGGCGCTGTTTTTTCTGTGTCTCAATAATGTGTTGTAGGACGGAGAAGACGTGTAGGTCGCGCCTTCTCCGTCCTACAAATCAGTCAGAAATTATCCTTCACGTTCCACCACTTTAATTTCCACCATACCAATACCAAGCTTACGCGGCGAGTGTCCGAGGATATTCCCTTCGTTGGTTGAGACGGGTTCTGGTGGCACAATTACTAGCGTGTCAGCATCGGTTGGGTTATCGAAATGTAGGGTGGTAGTGGACACTTCATTGCCCAGCACGATGGTTTGTTCTTCATTGCCTACGCGTACCGGGATGGGACGGCTGGCGTTATTGCCGTATGCTTTGGCGGTAATCACCAGGTCAAATTTCTTCGGCAGCGGATGCTTGTACTCGATTTTTACTTCATCGCCCAGCTGCGCGTTGGACCAGCGGCCCCACGACTCCGGACGGGAAATCCCGCTAAACTGTTTCACCTCTTCCGGCGCACCGGCGACATTAAAAATGAAACTGTCGGCTTTGTAGCGAATATCGTTATCAACAATCTTCAGCGTCTCGACATTGCCTTTGTAACGCGCCATATCGATGACAGTATCTTTAAATGCCGTTTTGCCCTTCCAGGTTGTTTTGTCAACATGCTGAACAATTTGCTGACCGCCAAGCTGCCCTTGCGAGACACACCAGTCGGTAGAGAGTGCCAGTTCCGGAGCCCATAACTGCGCCATCTTATAGCAACGATCAACCCAGACGAAATTGTCACGTGGAGCAAAATCGGCCAGCTGGAAACGCAGCGGCGCTGAGTATTCACTTTCTGGCAGTGGTTCTACGCGTTTGTCTGAAACCCGCAACAGCAGCGGCAAACGGAAATGGCTACCCGAGAAGGCAATCATGTTTTTCTGCTGGTCGATGGTAAACTCTTTCATCTCTTTAGGAAATTTCCACAGGCGGATGATATCCGGCTTCCACGCCAATGTTTTCTCTTTGATATTGAGGAAGATTTCCGACATCGACTGCCCGGATAAACTGCTACGACCAAGTCCGAGATAGTTATCGCCACCGAGAATGTCCAGCACCGTCGCGCCGTTATCCATCGTGTTACGTTTCACCGCCAGCGTCTCTTGCTGCGGCTTGTCGCCACGGATGACAAAAAACAGGTTATTGCGCTCCTGCTTATTGAGGTATTTCCACGCCGTGTTATTCATCGCTAAATGGTCAGAAGAGACGACGATGACGGTATCTTTAAACCACGGTGATGCTTTGATTTTGTTGATAAACGTTGCGATGTTCTCCTGGCTGCAACTTACTGCGCTGAATGACTGATTTGGCTTACCGTCAAAATCATATTTTTTGCGGTTACAGGTGCGCGAAATAAAACCATCCGGGTGATGGGTATCGACCGTCAGGGTAAACAGTGAGAATCGCTGACCAGAGCGGGAAAGCTCTTCAAACTTTTTCCACGCTTCATCCAGCACGGTATCGTCGTAGAATCCCCAGTCGTTGCGATAGTGCGGGTCTGCTACCACGCTTTTCAGCTCTTCTGAGCCGTATAAGTGGTCGAAGCCATGCGACTTCAGGAACACATCTTTGCCCGCAAAACGCAGATTTGCGCCCTGCACGAAATAGTTCTGATAACCCGAGTTTTTCAGGATATCGCCCAGACAAATGTTCTGCGGGAAGAAGCTGGAGACAGAGGAGGAGGCGTTACCTTCAAATGGGGCAAACAGCGGAATGCCGCACTGAGAAGCCACCATGCCCGCAATCGTGTAATCCGTTCCCGGCAGCTGCTGTGTATGGCTGAAATCCAGTCCTTCATTTTTTAACGCGCCCAGTTCAGGCGTGAGATCCGGGAAAGCCTCGTTATCAAAATAGGTCCGCTCGAGACTTTCGCCGTAGATATATACCAGGTTGAGTTTTGGGTCAGGGATAGTTTTCGACGGTTCTTTATAATAAGCCGCAAAGTCCGGATCGCCGTCGCGTGACTGGGATTTTACCAATTCTGTTATCTGACGAAATGCCGGGCTGGCGTCCACCGAACCCAGAGCCAGTAAGAGCGCCAGCAGGCTGTAACCAAAATGGTGCGGATGATGACGACGACGACGCAGGATCCACCCCAACGCACCGAATACTGCCGTCAGCCCCAGCACAATGCCGATACCCGGCAGAATGTATTTGCTGACGCCAGCACCGGTCAGGCTGTTGGTTAAGGTATAGAGAACCGCGTCGTTAATACCATCACCAGTAAAATAGTCGCTGGCAAACAGGGTGATATTTAAAACGACAAATAACCCCAGCACCGTTAAGGTGGCTGCAAACCACCAGGTGTTACGTCCTGCTTTCCATGCGTAAATCAGCACAGAGGCGAGAAAAAGGGCGAAAGAGAGTAGTTCTGACAACGGGCGATCCTCACTAAACCGGGCCGTTTAGCCAACGTTTAAGCTTTTTTAGACGCTCAATGTAATGGCGCCGCCATATTGCTGCAATTCTAGTGTCAAAAAAATGCGATGTTGTTAGGAATTAGTTTATAAAAAGACTTTTTTGATCACGCTCGCTTCCCGTGTAACAGGGGGAAAAGCGTCCAGGGGCAGGGAAAAGGGCGGGGGAGAGCCGCGTCAGCCGGGGAACAGCTAAAACGCGGCGTTTCGCGGTTCAGGAAATGAAGTTCAGCCCCTGCTTTAACACCAGATCGCAGGCTTTGGTTTTCACCTTTTCTGCCAGTGGAGTCGTTCCGATGTTATCCAGATTGAGTTGCTGACCATCTTTGGTTTTCAGCAACCCCTGAATGCCGTCCAGATAGTTGGTGTCTTCTTTTTGCTCTTCACTGTTCAGGCCCAGCTTTTCCAGCACCTGATTCTTGATGTTTTCTGCATCGGTTACCGAAGCCAGCTTTTGCTTCGCGCAGTATTGCAGAATGCCTGCGGCATTGTTCATGTTATTTGCGCTTAAGGCCTGGCTCCCGCGACTAAGCAAGTTAGTTAATGAAGCGAGCGACCAACCGCCTTCCTGTGTCGTGCTGTTTTGGTTGCCAAGTTCGCTGGCGGCGCTGGAGAGCGCATCTTTCCAGGATGCAGCATGCACCCCGGTAGAAATTAATGCGCTGGCGGCAATTGCACAGCACAAAAGGTGTTTAACAGTTTTCATCATCATTACTCAAGGTGGAATTGTGGCGCAGTATAGCGCCAGAAACGGCGATTAATACTCTTTACCCGTTACCCGACTACGGTAGCTATCCCAGTTGAAGATCACCCACAAACTGTTACCCAGGCGCATACGATCCATCACGCGTTCGCCCAGCAACTTGGTCATTTCTTCCATATTACTGTTGGTCAGCATCCCGGTTGGGCGTTTGGAAGAAGAACGGCGATCGACGATCTGGTTGATGATCACTTTTTCGTATTTCGATTCGGTCTGCACGCCGATCTCATCGATCACCAGCAGATCAACGTTGCTCAGATCGTTAAGCAGTTGTTCTTCGCTGGTACTGCTATTTCTGAAGGTATCTTTCATTGCCGACATAATATCGGCCACGGTGATAATCAATACGGATTTACCGCGTAGCAGTAGCTCGTTGCAGATTGCCGCCGCCAGATGGTTTTTGCCGGTTCCAGGCTTGCCAGAAAAGATGAAGCTGGCGATGTTGCCGTCAAACTCTTCGACATACTGGCGCGCTTTGCTTAACGCATTCATCTGCCCTTCACACTCAACGCGATAGTTCTCAAAGGAGCAGTTCTGATGCAGTGGGCGAATACCGGAGCGGTTGAAAGTGCGCTGCATTTTCATCGCCCGATTTTCACGTTCGAGAGCGGCAGAGCGGAGCGCCCCTTGTTCTTTCTGCCAGGCCAGTAGTTCTTCACCCGTTTTGAATGCAGGTTTGATATGGGCAGGCATCATTTTTTGCAGGCGTTGCATCAGATCGCCAACGTTTTTCATCGTTACCCTCTGAATCCTGGTGGAATTTGGCTGTCAGGTTCGCTGACCGTATTCACATCTCGTTTCGGCAGCCCACCGTTGCTGGCACGACCGATTTGCAGGCTGCGCGCCAGTTTTTGTTGCCACTGCACATGGTGAAAGACTTTACCTTCTGCCTGCCAGTAGGCAATGAATGAGGCCAGTTCTTCGGTGGTCACTGGCTCTCTTAGCGCCATGCCCCATAGCGCCGCCAGGCGGATAAAGTCGGCATCGGGTTGCCATTCCGGATACATGGCGAACTTACCCATTGGTACAGCAACGGGAGCGGTTGGTGGTTCCTGATAGAGTTGATCGTCCAGAGCGACATCGCTTCCCGGACGCGCCAGCTTTTCTTCCAGCGCCAGCAGTTCAGCCAGGCGTGCAGGCGTGATGGCATAAAACGCCGGGGCATTGTTAGCAAATACGGCAACCATACCGCCTTCAGCTTTTGCCAGAACGGTTTGGTGATCCTGTACCAGGGCGTCAATACCAACGACGTCCGGGGTCAAAACTCTGGAAGACATACTGTTTCTCAAATATGGAACGATGAACGAGAAGGGAGATAACTTTTATAGTAACACACGGAGGAGAGGTGGCTGTCTCTCATCCGCGTGCCTTAAGCGAGGCAATTTTATACGCGAGGGCGCTTGCGGTACAACCATAATCCAGGAATGGAAAGGCCGATGGATAACGCGCCAACAATCGATGACGCTGTAAGAAAGTTGGTTAACAGGGTAATCATCAACGGTTCGCTGTAACCTAACTGGCTGATTTTCACCGCCGAAATCATTGCGGTATAAGCAGAGATACCAGGGAACATAGGGATAACGGCCGCTACGGTAAATACTTTCGGATGCGCCAGATACCAGCGCGACCATTGAATACCGATGGTGCCGACCAGCATAGAGGCCATAAAAGTTGACCACTCAATATTTAGCCCGCTGGTCATTAAGATCATTCGGGAACCATGACCAATCGCGCCAAGCAGCGCACACCAGCGTAACGCCCGAACGGGAACGTTAAACACCATCGCAAAGCCGACCGCAGGAATGGCGGCGAGGAGCATATCCTGCGCCAACGCTAACAGAAATTCGATCACACCCATCCGCGTAGCCCCCAAATCGTCAGTGCCATCACCACGCCGACGCAGGTCGCCAGCGTCAGAAGACTGGCGATCGCCCAGCGTGCCAGTCCGGTATTGATGTGGCCTTTAAACATATCGGCGACGGCATTAATCAACGGAAAGCCCGGCACCAGCAGCAGAACGCTGGCGGCCATCGCAATGGTGGGTGTATTGCTGAAAGTGGGGAGCTGTAAAAGCAAACCGGAAATGGTGGTGGCGGCGAAAGCGGTGAGGCAAAAGTTGATCTGCGGATGAAGGTGGCGTTGTGCCAACAGCTGGCGGATATACATCGCGGCCATACTGGCAAAGAAGGTGATGACGGCACCATCCCAGCCACCGTTATTGAGTTTACAGAAACAGGCGCAAGAAAGGCCAACCATTAAGGCTACCAGCCATCTTGGGTAACGTAATGGCTGAATTTGGCTAAATCGTTTCTCGACGCCTTTGTAATCCAGCAGATGATGCTCTGCCAGAATCACAATGTGCTGGACTTCAGTCACCACATGCATATTAATGCCGCGATCGTGATTTTTACGTGTCGATGTCAGGCATTGCCCATCTTTAATCGTTGTCAGCACGATGGCGTTTGAAGAGATAGAACTTTCGACGCTGTCCATCCCCAACGCCCGACCCAGTCGTGAGGAAAGCTCATCAACCAACGCGCTTTCCGCACCATGTTGCAAAAGAAATAATCCACACTGGATACAAAGCCGTGTTACGGCTCGCTGTTGCTCAGTTTGCATAACTCGCCCTTTGTCATAGACGCGCTGCGTATTGTTCAGATAATGAGAATCCATTTGTATCATGAAGCATGGCTGTTTTGAGGGAGGTTAAGATCAAAATTGCGCTGATTAATCCTGGTTATAGGAAGAAGCATCGGTGATGAAAAAGTGAATTATCACTTGCCGCAAATAACTATCGCATGAATATTATCACTGTAATGAATTAATTGTTTGGCCTTTACGAATCAGGATAATAGATGGCTGCGCGCGGTTTTTAATTTTAACAAGTTAGAACCATCAGATTTTATTGAATAAATATTGGTTTCGTGATTTTTATTCTGTGGGAAGGGATATCATTTAATTATAAATTGAATGAATGAAATTTCTGTTTTTCATTAAGTATTTCTAACAACTTAATTTAGATATTTTAAATGTCTCCAGGCTATTTCACCAGGTTATCATTTGATGCTAACCTTCTGACACATGGAGTGGAGTTGTTGTGCAGCAGGAGTATGCTGATATGAAAGTGAATACTAAGGATAATTTATTCGCGTAGTCTATTGATTTGTTGGAATCATTTAAGGAATGAATGTCCTGAATAAGCCATCATGATTTTTAGACAGTGGATGTGGAGGAAATATGTTGCCAGGATGCTGCAAAAATGGAATTGTTATCAGTAAAATACCTGTTATGCAAGCAGGGTTAAAAGAGGTCATGAGGACTCACTTCCCTGAATATGAAATAATATCCAGCACCTCAGCAGAGGACCTTACTTTATTACAATTACGTCGCTCCGGATTAGTCATCGCTGATTTAACCGGTGAAAGTGAAGATCCACGTTCTGTTTGTGAACATTATTATTCTTTAATTTCACAATATCGGGAAATTCACTGGGTTTTCATGGTGTCTCGTTCCTGGTATTCCCTGGCCGTAGAACTGCTTATGTGCCCTACGGCGACGTTATTGTCCGATGTTGAACCCATTGAGAATCTGGTTAAGACCGTACGTTCCGGCAATACGCACGCAGAGCGTATCAGCGCCATGTTGACCTCTCCGGTAATGATTGAAACTCATGATTTTAGCTATCGCTCCGTCATTCTCACTCTTTCAGAACGCAAAGTGCTGCGGCTATTAGGCAAAGGATGGGGTATCAACCAGATAGCTTCATTGCTTAAGAAAAGTAATAAAACTATCAGCGCCCAAAAAAACAGTGCGATGCGTCGACTAGCAATTCACAGCAACGCTGAAATGTATGCATGGATAAATAGCGCGCAGGGGGCAAGAGAACTTAACTTGCCTTCTGTTTATGGAGATGCCGCAGAATGGAACACAGCCGAATTAAGAAGAGAAATGTCGCTCTCATAGAAAAATGCGTCATGAGCAGTATCGGTATTGAGAGTTTATTCAGAAAGTTTGCGAGTAACCCTTATAAGCTCCATACCTATACTAGTCAGGAATCATTTCAGGATGCTATGTCGCGGCTCTCATTTGCGGCGGTCATTTTTTCTTTTTCTGCCATGAGAAGTGAGCGCAGAGAGGGATTATCTTGCCTGACCGAACTGGCGATTAAGTTTCCGCGAACCCGGCGTTTAGTTATTGCGGATGATGATATTGAAGCTCGGCTGATTGGTTCACTGTCGCCATCACCGCTGGACGGGGTATTAAGTAAAGCGTCGACGCTGGAAATTTTCCATCAGGAACTTTTTTTGTCATTAAATGGTGTGCGTCAGGCGACCGATCGACTGAACAATCAGTGGTACATTAACCAAAGCCGGACGCTAAGCCCGACGGAGAGAGAAATATTGCGCTTTATGTCGCGTGGCTACTCAATGACACAAATTGCCGAGCAGCTTAAACGCAATATCAAAACGATCCGCGCGCATAAATTTAATGTGATGTCGAAACTGGGCGTCAGTTCTGATGCAGGATTGTTGGAGGCCGCAGATATTCTGTTATGTATGCGGCATTGCGAAACAAGTAACGTGTTGCATCCTTTTTAATATGCCTAATGCCGGGTTTACTTCCCCGGCAACGTTTTCTATTTCAGCGTACAATCCCCACATTGCTGAACATCCGGTAAGCGATAACGCTGGCAGCAAGTGCGCCGCACCAGCAGGCCGTCGCGCAGCACCACTGTACGCCAGAGTGGATTATCTTCACCGGTAGTGAGCGTTTTCTCAAAAAAGAGGGCATGACGCAGCGATTCAACCGTTGCCTCGCCGAGCAGCTGCTTCATCTCTGTCAGATACCAGTTGATCAAATAACCGGTATTACTCCAGATAAGTTTACCGTTAATCTCTCTAGTGGCTTCTAATGCCTGCACTACCGGAACCAGCGTCTGGCTGATTAACGTTTCCATTCGCTGCTGCGGCGAATGTGGTGTTGCGTTTTTATCTTCACACACATCGACCCAGAAACAGGCGGCGCGTCCGGTTTCGTGAAACTCAACGTGGAAATGTTCCGGGGAAAGGTCTAATGCTTTTTCCTGCGTTAACAGAGCCAGCATTAATGGTGGCACCATCAGGCCGATATACCATTGCGCCCACAGTGAGATCAGCGGTTTGTTCTCGCGGATCATCAAGGGTTGGTTACGGTAGATATGATCAGAATAGACCGCCAGTAGAGAACTTAGCGCATTCGGTGATGACCATTGCGCCAGCGTCATGGCGTTTAGTGGGGCGGGTTCATCCAGACGGATAAACTCCAGCAAATGTTCACGATGTTCGGCGATCGTCGCACGTACTGCTTGTGCAAGCTCAGTATCCTGCGGCTGGAGATGCGTTCGCCAGATAACATCTTCAAAGAGCGGTGCGGAACGATAAGCCATAATCGTGATAGCAATCTAAATGATAATGATTGCTAATCCTATCGATAGGTCTACCCGATAGCAAGGGATTTCTCTGACTTGCAAATGATAAAAATTATCATATGATATTAGTTATCATTATCAATGAAAGAGATGAAACCATGTTGCAACGTACGCTGGGCAGTGGCTGGGGAGTGTTGCTGCCGGGATTGCTGATTGCAGGGCTGGCATATGCGGATTTATCGCCGGATCAGTGGAGGATTGTGATTCTGATGGGATTAGTGTTGACGCCAGTGATGCTGTATCACAAACAGTTACGGCATTACGTTTTGCTACCATCGTGCCTGGCGCTTATTTCTGGCGTCATGCTGACGATAATGAACTGGAATCATGGATGATAAAACAGGGGAAAAGACAAGAAAGGAAGTAAAGATAATTGGTGCGAGGGGGGGGACTTGAACCCCCACGTCCGTAAGGACACTAACACCTGAAGCTAGCGCGTCTACCAATTCCGCCACCTTCGCACAGTCATCTTACTTTTTTGATATCGCTTCGTTTGGTGCGAGGGGGGGGACTTGAACCCCCACGTCCGTAAGAACACTAACACCTGAAGCTAGCGCGTCTACCAATTCCGCCACCTTCGCCCAGTGCGAGCAATATCAACGTGGTTTTTGGTGCGAGGGGGGGGACTTGAACCCCCACGTCCGTAAGGACACTAACACCTGAAGCTAGCGCGTCTACCAATTCCGCCACCTTCGCATACCATCAATTCTTAAAAAGAATTGCTACCACGGAGGCGCATTCTAGTGGTTTTCAGCTTTTCGTCAATAGTTAATTATCGACGGAGGTGTAATTGCTGGAAAAATATTCATCAGGAGGCTAACGTGCAGGTTTGGTTGGTCGGATAAGGCGTTCACGCCGCATCCGACAAGGCTTGCGGCGAGATATTTAACCTTTCTTCGCCTGGCGGGTCATAATGGCGCGATACACCTTGAAACGCCCGGTTTGCGCGATAACTTCGTGGAAGCCAAATGTCTCATCCAGCACGTCCGGATAAGGCAGGAAGGCGTTCGCTACAATTCGCAACTCGCCGCCGCTGTTAAGATGACGCACTGCACCGCGAATCAGCGTTTGCGCCGCATCCAGGCTGGTTTGCATCCCATCGTGGAACGGTGGGTTGGAGATGATCATATCAAAACGACCTTTCACCTCAGAAAAGACGTTGCTGGCAAAGACTTCACCTTCAATACCGTTGGCCGCAAGTGTTGCACGGCTGGCTTCTACCGCTGGCGCAGAGACATCGCACAACGTGAGACGAATCTTCGGTGAGTGGCGCGCAAAGGCAACCGAAAGCACACCCGCGCCGCAGCCGACATCCAACACTTTACCTTTGGTGTGCGGAGTTAGTGTCGAGAGCAGCAACTGGCTACCGACATCCAGACCGTCGCGGCTAAACACGCCCGGCAGCGTTTTGACCGTCAGGCCATCCACGTTATATTCGCCCCAGAATTTATCGGCATCAAACACGGGTTGCTTTTCCAGACGACCAAAATAGAGGCCACAGCGACGGGCGCTGTCTACCTTATTCAACGGCGCATAATCTGCCAGCATTTGCTCGGCGCTGCGCACGCCGCTGCGGTTCTCGCCCACGACAAAAATATCCGTCCCTACCGGCAGCAGAGAAAGTATATTCATCAACTGGAACTGGGCTTCTGGTTTGTTCTTCGGCCAGTAGTAAATCAGCGTATCGCAATCTGCGACGTCATCTGCCGTGGCGATCAGACTAAAGCGGGCGTTATCACCCATCTGGCGACTTAACACCTGCCAGTGGTGGAATTGCTGGGTATGAGCACGACTGGTCGCGGTATCTAAACGCGCGGGCAGGTCATCCTGTAAGTCTCCGGCAAACAGAATACGGCTTTGTTCGAAATCATCACTGTGACGCAGCAAGACTTCACTTGCCGGGGTAAATGCAGACATGGAATGCTCCTCAATTGATACTGGCGGCGATTATAGCCATATGTTGGCGCGGTATCGACGAATTTGCTATATTTGCGCCCCTGACAACAGGAGCGATTCGCTATGACATCCCGACGAGACTGGCAGTTACAGCAGCTGGGCATTACCCAGTGGTCGCTGCGTCGCCCTGGCGCGTTGCAGGGGGAGATTGCCATTGCGATCCCGGCACACGTTCGTCTGGTGATGGTGGCAAACGATCTTCCCGCCCTGACCGATCCTCTGGTGAGCGACGTTCTGCGCGCATTAACTGTCAGCCCCGATCAAGTGCTGCAACTGACGCCAGAAAAGATCGCGATGCTGCCGCAAGGCAGTCGCTGCAACAGCTGGCGGTTGGGTACTGACGAACAACTATCACTGGAAGGCGCTCAGGTGGCATCACCGGGGCTCACCGAATTACGGGCAAACCCAACGGCACGCGCCGCGTTATGGCAACAAATTTGCACATATGAACACGATTTCTTCCCTCGAAACGACTGATTTACCCGTGGCTTTCCACATTGAACAACGCGCCCACGCCTTTCCGTGGAGTGAAAAAACCTTTGCCAGCAACCAGGGCGAACGCTATCTCAACTTTCAGTTGAGGCAAAACGGCAAAATGGCGGCGTTTGCGATTACGCAAGTGGTGCTGGATGAAGCTACATTGTTCAATATTGCTGTTGATCCCGACTATCAGCGTCAAGGACTGGGAAGGGCGCTGCTGGAACATTTGATCGACGAACTGGAAAAACGCGGCGTGGCGACGCTATGGCTGGAAGTCCGTGCTTCAAACGCTGCTGCCATTGCTCTGTACGAAAGTTTAGGCTTTAACGAGGCGACAATTCGTCGCAACTACTACCCCACCACGGACGGTCGCGAAGACGCCATCATTATGGCGTTGCCAATCAGTATGTAAGACAAGGTGGAATAATGAAGTGGGACTGGATTTTCTTTGATGCCGATGAAACGCTGTTTACCTTTGACTCGTTCACCGGCTTGCAGCGAATGTTTCTTGATTACAGCGTCACCTTTACCGCTGAAGATTTTCAGGACTATCAGGCCGTTAACAAGCCTCTGTGGGTGGATTATCAAAACGGCGCGATCACTTCATTACAGCTCCAGCACGGGCGTTTTGAGAGCTGGGCCGAACGACTGAACGTCGAGCCGGGTAAACTCAACGAGGCCTTTATTAATGCGATGGCAGAAATCTGCACGCCCTTGCCGGGGGCGGTTTCTCTGCTTAACGCCATTCGTGGCAATGCTAAAATTGGCATCATCACCAACGGTTTTAGCGCCTTGCAGCAAGTGCGTCTGGAACGCACGGGCCTGCGTGATTATTTCGATTTGCTGGTGATTTCCGAAGAAGTTGGCGTTGCCAAACCGAATAAGGAAATTTTCGATTATGCGTTGGAACAGGCGGGTAATCCTGACCGTTCACGCGTGCTGATGGTTGGTGACACTGCCGAGTCCGATATCATTGGTGGTATTAACGCCGGGCTTGCGACCTGCTGGCTGAATGCGCACCATCGTGAACAACCAGAAGGCATCACGCCCACCTGGACCGTTTCTTCGTTGCACGAACTGGAGCAGCTCCTGTGTAAACACTGATTGCCTCCCCCCCATTGATGGGTAAAATAGCCGCAATTTTTCGTTTTCAACAAGCGCGGCGCAATGCCGCTTACTCAAGAAGAAAGAATTATGACGTTGTCTCCTTATTTGCAAGAGGTGGCGAAGCGCCGCACTTTTGCCATTATTTCTCACCCGGACGCCGGTAAAACCACCATCACCGAGAAGGTGCTGCTGTTCGGACAGGCCATTCAGACCGCCGGTACGGTAAAAGGACGTGGTTCTAACCAGCACGCCAAGTCGGACTGGATGGAGATGGAAAAGCAGCGTGGGATCTCCATTACCACGTCTGTGATGCAGTTTCCGTATCACGACTGCCTGGTAAACCTGCTCGACACCCCGGGGCACGAAGACTTCTCGGAAGATACCTACCGTACCCTGACGGCAGTGGACTGCTGCCTGATGGTAATCGACGCTGCAAAAGGTGTTGAAGATCGTACCCGCAAGCTGATGGAAGTTACCCGTCTGCGCGATACGCCGATCCTCACCTTTATGAACAAACTTGACCGTGATATCCGCGATCCGATGGAACTGCTCGATGAAGTTGAAAATGAGTTGAAAATCGGTTGTGCGCCAATCACCTGGCCGATTGGTTGCGGTAAATTGTTTAAAGGCGTTTACCACCTTTATAAAGATGAAACCTATCTTTATCAGAGCGGTAAAGGTCATACCATTCAGGAAGTCCGCATTGTTAAAGGGCTGAATAACCCGGATCTCGATGCTGCGGTTGGTGAAGATCTGGCACAACAGCTGCGTGACGAGCTGGAACTGGTGAAAGGCGCATCTAACGAGTTTGACAAAGAACTGTTCCTTGCGGGTGAAATTACTCCAGTGTTCTTTGGTACTGCGCTGGGTAACTTCGGTGTCGATCATATGCTGGATGGCCTGGTGGAGTGGGCGCCTGCGCCGATGCCGCGTCAGACTGATACCCGTACTGTAGAATCGAGCGAAGACAAATTTACTGGCTTCGTATTTAAAATTCAGGCCAACATGGACCCGAAACACCGTGACCGCGTCGCGTTTATGCGTGTGGTATCTGGTAAATATGAAAAAGGCATGAAGCTGCGCCAGGTGCGCACCGCAAAAGATGTGGTGATCTCCGACGCGTTGACCTTTATGGCGGGCGACCGTTCGCACGTTGAAGAAGCGTATCCGGGCGACATCCTTGGTCTGCACAACCACGGCACTATTCAGATCGGCGACACCTTTACTCAGGGTGAGATGATGAAGTTCACCGGTATCCCGAACTTTGCGCCGGAACTGTTCCGTCGTATCCGTCTGAAAGATCCGCTGAAGCAAAAACAGCTGCTCAAAGGGCTGGTACAGCTTTCCGAAGAGGGGGCGGTGCAGGTGTTCCGTCCGATCTCCAACAACGATCTGATTGTTGGTGCGGTTGGTGTGTTGCAGTTTGATGTGGTGGTATCGCGCCTGAAGAGCGAATACAACGTTGAAGCCGTGTATGAGTCAGTCAACGTTGCCACTGCCCGCTGGGTAGAATGCGCCGACGCGAAGAAATTCGAAGAGTTCAAGCGTAAGAACGAAAGCCAACTGGCGCTTGATGGCGGCGATAACCTTGCATATATCGCCACCAGCATGGTCAACCTGCGCCTGGCGCAGGAACGTTACCCGGACGTTCAGTTCCACCAGACCCGCGAGCATTAATTCTTGCCTCCAGGGCGCAGCAGCCGCTGCGCCCTGTCAATTTCCCTTCCTTATTAGCCGCTTACGGAATGTTCTTAAAACATTCACTTTTGCTTATGTTTTAGCTGATATCCCGAGCAGTTTCAAAATTGTGATCTATATTTAACAAAGTAATGACATTTCTGACGGCGTTAAATACCGTTCAATGCGTAGATATCAGTATCTAAAGCCGTCGATTGTCATTCTACCGATATTAATAACTGATTCAGAGGCTGTAATGGTCGTTATTCATTACCCATCGCTTTTGTGATGGCGACCATTGACTTCTGTAGAGGGTGAAGTCTCTCCCTATTCAGCAATGCAACCTCGTGTTGCCTGGCTCAAATTATGAGCAAACATACAGGAATAAATCGATGACTATGACAAGACTGAAGATTTCGAAAACTCTGCTGGCTGTAATGTTGACCTCTGCCGTCGCGACCGGCTCTGCCTACGCGGAAAACAACGCGCAGAGCACCAATGAAAGCGCAGGGCAAAAAGTCGATAGTTCTATGAATAAAGTCGGTAATTTCATGGATGACAGTGCCATCACCGCGAAAGTGAAGGCGGCCCTGGTGGATCATGACAGCATCAAGAGCACCGATATCTCTGTCAAAACCGATCAAAAAGTCGTGACCCTGAGCGGTTTCGTTGAAAGCCAGGCCCAGGCCGAAGAGGCAGTAAAAGTGGCGAAAGGCGTTGAAGGCGTGACGTCCGTTAGCGACAAACTACACGTTCGCGACGCTAAAGAAGGCTCTGTGAAGGGCTACGCGGGTGACACTGCCACCACCAGTGAAATCAAAGCCAAACTGCTGGCAGACGATATCGTCCCTTCGCGTAAAGTGAAAGTTGAAACCACCGATGGCGTGGTTCAGCTCTCCGGTACCGTAGATTCTCAGGCACAAAGTGACCGTGCTGAAAGTATCGCCAAAGCGGTAGATGGTGTGAAAAGCGTTAAAAATGATCTGAAAACTAAGTAATTCGTCGTAATTCGACCTCCCGAACTTTGTCGGGAGGCGCGATGTGCACCACACTAAAAATATCGCATTGAGTGATTTTCACGCTCATATCAAGCGGTGACATTAACTATGGTAAAGGAGACGCTTATGTTTCGTTGGGGCATCATATTTCTGGTTATCGCGTTAATCGCCGCCGCACTTGGGTTTGGTGGTCTGGCTGGTACAGCTGCAGGCGCAGCTAAAATTGTCTTTGTCGTCGGGATTATTTTGTTCCTGGTGAGTTTGTTCATGGGGCGAAAACGACCCTAGCCTTCAGACCATTAAGAAAATTTTATCCAAAGCCAGTCCAACGGACTGGCTTTTGCGGTTTTAGCGAATAATAAATTGCGTTACTTTGTCATTCTTTCACAATAAAAACAGGAAGGCAGAGGTGGGGCAGCGAATACCTGTAACGCTTGGTAATATTGCGCCGTTGTCGCTAAGGCCGTTCCAGCCCGGACGAATTGCTCTGGTGTGCGAAGGCGGCGGGCAGCGTGGAATTTTCACGGCTGGTGTGCTGGATGAGTTTATGCGCGCGCAGTTTAATCCTTTCGATCTTTATCTTGGCACATCAGCCGGGGCGCAGAACCTTTCGGCGTATATTTGTAATCAGCCCGGTTACGCGCGCAAAGTTATCATGCGCTATACCACAAAACGCGAATTTTTCGATCCATTGCGTTTTGTCCGTGGAGGAAATCTTATCGATCTCGACTGGCTGGTGGAGGCTACCGCAAGCCAGATGCCGTTGCAAATGGATACCGCCGCGCGGTTGTTTGACAGCGGCAAATCGTTTTATATGTGCGCCTGTCGTCAGGACGACTATGCGCCGAATTACTTTTTACCAACCAAACAAAACTGGCTGGATGTGATTCGCGCCTCCAGTGCGATACCTGGCTTTTATCGTAGCGGAGTGTCGCTGGAAGGCATTAACTACCTGGATGGCGGGATCAGTGATGCGATTCCGGTTAAAGAGGCTGCAAGGCAGGGGGCGAAAACACTGGTGGTGATTCGCACCGTGCCGTCGCAAATGTACTATACGCCGCAGTGGTTCAAACGCATGGAACGTTGGCTGGGTGACAGTAGCCTGCAGCCGCTGGTCAATCTGGTGCAGCATCATGAAACCAGCTATCGTGATATTCAGCAATTTATTGAGAAACCACCGGGCCAGCTGCGGATATTCGAAATTTATCCACCGAAGCCATTGCATAGTATCGCGCTCGGCAGTCGGCTTCCGGCACTGCGCGAAGACTATAAACTTGGGCGTTTATGCGGGCGTTATTTCCTCGCCACGGTTGGTAAGCTATTAACTGAAAAAGCGCCGCTGAGCCGCCATCTGGTGCCGGTAGTGACGCCGGAGTCGATCGTGATTCCACCTGCGCCAGTTGCCAACGATACGCTGGTTACCGAAGTTATCGATGCACCGCAGGCGAACGACCCGACATTTAACAATGAGGATCTGGCTTGATTTGCCGTTTTATCGATACCCACTGCCATTTTGATTTCCCGCCGTTTAGCGGCGATGAAGAGGCCAGCCTGCAACGTGCGGCACAAGCGGGCGTAGGCAAGATCATTGTTCCGGCGACAGAGGCAGAAAATTTTGCCCGCGTGCAGGCGTTAGCGGAAATTTATCAACCGCTGTATGCCGCATTGGGTTTGCATCCTGGTATGTTGGAAAAACATAACGATGCATCGTTGGATCAGCTACAGCTGGTGCTGGAAAGGCGTCCGGCGAAGGTGGTGGCGGTGGGGGAGATCGGCCTGGATCTCTTTGGTGACGATCCGCAATTTGAGAGGCAGCAGTGGCTACTTGATGAACAACTGAAACTGGCGAAACACTACGATCTGCCGGTGATCCTTCATTCACGGCGCACGCACGACAAACTGGCGATGCATCTTAAACGCCACGATTTGCCACGCACTGGCGTGGTTCACGGTTTTTCCGGTAGCCTGCAACAGGCCGAACGGTTTGTGCAACTGGGCTACAAAATTGGCGTAGGCGGTACTATCACCTATCCACGCGCCAGTAAAACCCGCGATGTCATCGCAAAATTACCGCTGGCATCGTTGTTGCTGGAAACCGATGCGCCGGATATGCCGCTCAACGGTTTTCAGGGGCAGCCTAACCGCCCGGAGCAGGCTGCGCGGGTGTTTGCCGTACTTTGCGAGTTACGCCCGGAATCAGCGGATGAGATTGCCGAAGTGTTGCTTAATAACACGTATACGTTGTTTAACGTGTCGTAGGCCGGATAAGGCGTTCACGCCGCATCCGGCAGTCGGTGCACAATGCCTGATGCGACGCTGACGCGTCTTATCATGCCTACAAGTCTGTGCCGAACCGTAGGCCGGATAAGGCGTTTACGCCGCATCCGGCGGTTGGCGCACAATGCCTGATGCGACGCTTAACGCGTCTTATCATGCCTACAAGTCTGTGCCGAACCGTAGGCCGGATAAGGCGTTCACGCCGCATCCGGCAGTCGGCGCACAATGCCTGATGCGACGCTGACGCGTCTTATCATGCCTACAGGCCTGTGCCGAACCGTAGGCCGGATAAGGCGTTTACGCCGCATCCGGCAGTTGTGCGCCGATGCCCGATGCGACGCTTGACGCGTCTTATCATGCCTACAAGCCTGTGCCGAACCGTAGGCCGGATAAGGCGTTCACGCCGCATCCGGCAGTTGGTGCACAATGCCTGATGCGACGCTTAACGCGTCTTATCATGCCTACAAGTTTATGCCGAACCGTAGGCCGGATAAGGCGTTTACGCCGCATCCGGCAGTTGGTGCACAATGCCTGATGCGACGCTGACGCGTCTTATCATGCCTACAGGCTTGTGCCGAACCGTAGGCCGGATAAGGCGTTTACGCCGCATCCGGCAGTTGGTGCACAATGCCTGATGCGACGCTGACGCGTCTTATCATGCCTACAAGTTTATGCCGAACCGTAGGCCGGATAAGGCGTTCACGCCGCATCCGGCAGTTGGCGCACAATGCCTGATGCGACGCTTGACGCGTCTTAGTCATGCCTGCAAGTCTGTGCCGAACCGTAGGCCGGATAAGGCGTTTACGCCGCATCCGGCGGTTGGCGCACAATGCCTGATGCGACGCTTAACGCGTCTTATCATGCCTACAAGTTTATGCCGAACCGTAGGCCGGATAAGGCGTTTACGCCGCATCCGGCGGTTGGCGCACAATGCCTGATGCGACGCTGACGCGTCTTATCATGCCTACAGGCCTGTGCCGAACCGTAGGCCGGATAAGGCGTTTACGCCGCATCCGGCAGTTGGCGCACAATGCCTGATGCGACGCTTGACGCGTCTTATCAGGCCTACAAAACCGAACCGTAGGCCGCATCCGGCATGTCACAAATACAGCGCCGGAAATATTAACCGGCTCACCCCACGCTCCCGTAACGCATCAGCCAGTTGTTCCACATCTTCCGGTGTGGCGCTCGGCCAGCTTTGCGCCTCGCCATACACACCGTGGGCATGAAACGCATTCAGCCGTACCGGAACGTCATCAAGTTGCCTGATAAACGCCGCCAGTTCTTCAATATGTTGCAAATAATCCACCTGGCCTGGGATCACCAGCAAACGCAGTTCTGCCAGCTTGCCGCACTCGGCAAGCAGACTAATGCTGCGCTTAATCTGCTGATTATCGCGTCCGGTTAGCTGTTGATGGCTCGCGCTCCCCCACGCTTTGAGATCGAGCATCGCGCCGTCGCACACCGGGAGCAATTTTTCCCAGCCGGTTTCGCTCAACAAGCCGTTACTGTCCACCAGACAGGTGAGATGGCGCAGTTGCGGATCGTTTTTGATGGCAGTAAACAGCGCTACCACAAATGGCAGCTGGGTCGTGGCTTCTCCACCGCTCACCGTTATCCCTTCGATAAACAGCACCGCTTTGCGGATATGGCTAAGCACTTCGTCCACGCTCATAGATTGCGCCATCGGCGTGGCATGTTGCGGACACATCTTCAGGCAGGTATCACATTGCTCGCAGACAGCCGCGTTCCACATCACTTTGCCGTCAACAATCCGCAACGCCTGATGCGGACACTCTGGCATGCACTCCCCGCAATCATTACAACGCCCCATCGTCCACGGATTGTGACAGTTTTTGCAGCGCAGATTGCAGCCCTGCAAAAACAGAGCCAGACGACTGCCTGGCCCGTCAACGCAGGAGAAGGGGATAATCTTACTGACTAAAGCGCATCTGCTGTTCATGGCTTATCACGCGCGGCTGGCGTTCCAGAATACGAGTGTTACGTGCGGCCTCTTCGCCCAGCCACGTGGTGTTGGTACGCGAACCTTCGGCGCGATATTTTTCTAAATCCGACAAACGCACCATATAACCGGTAACGCGAACCAGATCGTTACCGCTGACATTGGCGGTAAATTCGCGCATACCGGCTTTAAAGGCACCGAGGCAAAGCTGTACCAGCGCCTGCGGATTACGTTTGATGGTTTCATCGAGCGTCAGAATGTCGCTGATCCCGGAGTAATAATAAGCATGATGCGGGGCGACAGTTTGCAGATGGGTGATCGGATCTGGCTCATCGCCATACGGCAAGCGTGCGCCCGGCGTGGTGCCGATATCAGAACTGATCCCCGACTGTGCGTGTAACATGGCGCGATTTTGCCAGCCATATTTCACCGGGGTATTGGCGACAAACTCTGCCAGTTGTGCGCTGATGCGATAACCCACTTCATTTGCAGCGGCCTCTTTACCGTAGCGCGCGGCAATCCCTTCTTTTTCACACAGCAAGTTAACCGCCTCTGCCAGCCCGTACATGCCAAACATTGGCACAAAACGTTCAGGGGTAATCAGCCCTTCTTTCACCAGGAAGCTATTCTCAAAGAAGTGTGATTGTTGATAGAGGAATTCACACCGTGCATCGATGATGGCGATCTGCTGCTGGCAGTAGTGCGGTAAAGTGCGCGTAAAGAAGTCTTCCTGCGATTCACTGCGCTCGGCAATCGCTTTCAGGTTAAGGCGTACTAGCGTACTGCCACCACCCGCTAACGGCAGTGAGTTGTAACAGCTCACAATCCCGTAGCCCCCTTTTGTGAAAATTTTATCATGTACCGGACCGTTGGCGATGTGCGGTTTGCTACATTCGCAGATGTTTTTCGCCACTTCCAGCAGCAGGTCATCAGGGGTGATTTCAGGATCGTAGATAAAGGTCAGGTTCGGTGAAACCTGCTTTAGCTCGGCGTCTGCGCGTAAAATTGCTCGGGTGATGGGCGAATCAGACGGGCCAATATTGGCGTGCATAAAGGCGTCTGGCAGGGTTCTGTCGAGGTAACGCCAGAAACGTTTTATTCGAATATCGATCTCGTCCTGTGTTAGAATTCTAACATATGGTTGCAACAACGCATCCAGTTGCCCTAGGTAGACCGGCATCGATGTGACCGACGGTACGTGGTGGTAAAGAATGGTCAGCAGTGAGAGCGCATCATCAAGATCTTTTGCTCCTTCCAGCTCCAGCCATTCGGAACCGTTCGCCAGAAAACGGGCGTAATCGGGTAAGACATAGCGTGGTTTGTACGGCGCATGACCTTCAAACATATCGCAGATTACCCCCTCATCCAGCGCGCGGCGGGCTTCGGCAGGAAGCTGTGGGTAAGGCAGATTGTTTTCTGCTTCCAGCGCCAGAAAATGGCGCTTCTGCTCCGGGCTAAGCACTGGGCTGGTAACAATTTGCTGGCAACGTTGTTGCAGTGCATTTTCATGAGAAGTGGGCATCTTCTTTTCCTTTTATGCCGAAGGTGATGCGCCATTGTAAGAAGTTTCGTGATGTTCACTTTGATCCTGATGCGTTTGCCACCACTGGCGCATTCATTTGAAAGTGAATTATTTGAACCAGATCGCATAACAGTGATGCAAAATTGTAATTAGATTTCCTTAATTGTGATGTATATCGAAGTGTGTTGCGGAGTAGATGTTAGAATACTAACAAACTCGCAAGGTGAATTTTATTGGCGACAAGCCAGGAGAATGAAATGACTGATCTGAAAGCAAGCAGCCTGCGTGCACTGAAATTGATGGACCTGACCACCCTGAATGACGACGACACCGACGAAAAAGTGATTGCCCTGTGTCATCAGGCCAAAACTCCGGTTGGCAATACCGCCGCTATCTGTATCTATCCTCGCTTTATCCCGATTGCTCGCAAAACCCTGAAAGAGCAGGGCACCCCGGAAATCCGTATCGCTACGGTAACCAACTTCCCACACGGTAACGACGACATCGAAATCGCGCTGGCCGAAACCCGTGCGGCAATCGCCTACGGTGCCGATGAAGTTGACGTGGTGTTCCCGTACCGTGCGCTGATGGCGGGCAACGAGCAGGTAGGTCTTGATCTGGTGAAAGCCTGTAAAGAGGCTTGCGCTGCGGCGAACGTGCTGCTGAAAGTAATCATCGAAACCGGCGAACTGAAAGACGAAGCGCTGATCCGTAAAGCGTCTGAAATCTCTATCAAAGCGGGTGCTGACTTCATCAAAACCTCTACCGGTAAAGTGGCGGTGAATGCGACGCCGGAAAGCGCGCGCATCATGATGGAAGTTATTCGCGATATGGGCGTAGAAAAAACCGTTGGTTTCAAACCGGCGGGCGGCGTGCGTACTGCGGAAGATGCGCAGAAGTATCTCGCGATTGCCGATGAACTGTTCGGTGCTGACTGGGCAGATGCGCGTCACTACCGCTTTGGCGCTTCCAGCCTGTTGGCAAGTCTGCTGAAAGCGCTGGGACACGGCGACGGTAAGAGCGCCAGCAGCTACTAAGTAAGATGCTTTGCGCCTGATGCGCTGCGCTTATCAGGCCTACGAGACGTATCACCCGTAGGCCGGATAAGGCGTAGACGCATCCGGCAAAAGCCGCCTCATACTCTTTTCCACGGGAGGTTACCTTGTTTCTCGCACAAGAAATTATTCGTAAAAAACGTGATGGTCATGCGCTGAGCGATGAAGAAATTCGTTTCTTTATCAACGGCATTCGCGACAACACTATCTCCGAAGGGCAGATTGCCGCCCTCGCGATGACCATTTTCTTCCACGATATGACAATGCCTGAGCGTGTCTCGCTGACCATGGCGATGCGAGATTCAGGAACCGTTCTCGACTGGAAAAGCCTGCATCTGAATGGCCCGATTGTTGATAAACACTCCACCGGTGGCGTCGGCGATGTGACTTCGCTGATGTTGGGGCCGATGGTCGCTGCCTGCGGCGGCTATATTCCGATGATCTCCGGTCGTGGCCTCGGTCATACTGGCGGTACGCTCGACAAACTGGAATCCATCCCTGGCTTCGACATCTTCCCGGATGACAATCGTTTTCGCGAAATCATTAAAGACGTCGGCGTGGCAATTATCGGCCAGACCAGCTCACTGGCTCCGGCAGATAAACGTTTCTACGCGACCCGCGATATTACCGCAACTGTTGACTCCATCCCGCTGATCACAGCCTCGATTCTGGCGAAGAAACTGGCAGAAGGTCTGGACGCGCTAGTGATGGACGTGAAAGTGGGGAGCGGCGCGTTTATGCCGACCTATGAGCTCTCTGAAGCCCTTGCCGAAGCGATTGTTGGCGTAGCTAACGGCGCTGGCGTGCGCACCACCGCGCTGCTCACCGACATGAATCAGGTGCTGGCCTCCAGTGCCGGTAACGCGCTTGAAGTACGTGAAGCGGTGCAGTTCCTGACGGGTGAATATCGTAACCCGCGTCTGTTTGATGTCACGATGGCGCTGTGCGTGGAGATGCTTACCTCCGGCAAACTGGCGAAAGATGACGCCGAGGCGCGCGCGAAATTGCAGGCGGTGCTGGACAACGGTAAAGCGGCAGAAGTCTTTGGTCGTATGGTTGCAGCACAAAAAGGCCCGACCGACTTCGTTGAGAACTACGCGAAGTATCTGCCGACAGCGATGCTGACGAAAGCCGTCTATGCTGATACCGAAGGTTTTGTCAGTGAAATGGATACCCGCGCACTGGGGATGGCAGTGGTTACAATGGGCGGCGGTCGCCGTCAGGCATCTGACACCATCGATTACAGCGTCGGCTTTACTGATATGGCGCGTCTGGGCGACCAGGTAGACGGTCAGCGTCCGCTGGCGGTTATCCACGCGAAAGACGAAAACAGCTGGCAGGAAGCAGCAAAAGCGGTGAAAGCGGCAATTAAACTTGCCGATAAAGCACCGGAAAGCACACCAACTGTCTATCGCCGTATCAGCGAATAACGGTATACTGATCTGATCACTTAAATTTGAAGCACTGAGTACGGAGAACATATGAAACGTGCATTTATTATGGTGCTGGACTCATTCGGCATCGGCGCTACAGAAGATGCCGAACGCTTTGGTGACGTCGGGGCTGACACCTTGGGTCATATCGCAGAAGCTTGTGCCAAAGGCGAAGCTGATAACGGTCGTAAAGGCCCGCTCAATCTGCCAAATTTGACCCGTCTGGGGCTGGCGAAAGCACACGAAGGTTCTACCGGTTTCATTCCGGCGGGAATGGACGGCAACGCTGAAGTTATCGGCGCGTACGCATGGGCGCACGAAATGTCATCCGGTAAAGATACCCCGTCTGGTCACTGGGAAATCGCCGGTGTTCCGGTTCTGTTTGAGTGGGGATATTTCTCCGATCACGAAAACAGCTTCCCACAAGAGCTGCTGGATAAACTGGTCGAACGCGCTAACCTGCCGGGCTACCTCGGTAACTGCCACTCTTCCGGTACGGTCATTTTGGATCAACTGGGCGAAGAGCACATGAAAACCGGCAAGCCGATTTTCTATACCTCCGCTGACTCCGTGTTCCAGATTGCCTGCCACGAAGAAACCTTTGGCCTGGATAAACTCTACGAACTGTGCGAAATCGCTCGTGAAGAGCTGACCAACGGCGGCTACAACATTGGTCGCGTTATCGCTCGTCCGTTTATCGGCGACAAAGCCGGTAACTTCCAGCGTACCGGTAACCGTCACGACCTGGCCGTTGAGCCGCCAGCACCGACCGTGTTGCAGAAATTGGTTGATGAAAAACACGGCCAGGTCGTTTCTGTCGGTAAGATTGCAGACATCTACGCCAACTGCGGCATCACCAAAAAAGTGAAAGCGACTGGCCTGGATGCGCTATTTGATGCCACCATCAAAGAGATGAAGGCAGCGGGTGATAACACCATCGTCTTCACCAACTTCGTTGACTTCGACTCTTCCTGGGGCCACCGTCGCGACGTCGCCGGTTATGCCGCGGGTCTGGAACTGTTCGACCGCCGTCTGCCGGAGCTGATGTCTCTGCTGCGCGATGACGACATCCTGATCCTCACCGCTGACCACGGTTGTGACCCGACCTGGACCGGTACTGACCACACGCGTGAGCACATTCCGGTACTGGTTTACGGCCCGAAAGTGAAACCGGGTTCACTGGGTCACCGTGAAACCTTCGCGGATATCGGCCAGACGCTGGCAAAATATTTTGGTACTTCTGATATGGAATATGGCAAAGCCATGTTCTGATGGATTTGGGCGGAGCAGTGACTCCGCCTTTAATATGTCACAAAAAGGATAAAACGATGGCTACTCCACACATTAATGCAGAAATGGGCGATTTCGCTGACGTAGTTTTGATGCCAGGCGACCCGCTGCGTGCGAAGTATATTGCTGAAACTTTCCTTGAAGATGCCCGTGAAGTGAACAACGTTCGCGGTATGCTGGGCTTCACCGGTACTTACAAAGGCCGCAAAATTTCCGTAATGGGTCACGGTATGGGTATCCCGTCCTGCTCCATCTACACCAAAGAACTGATCACCGATTTCGGCGTGAAGAAAATTATCCGCGTCGGTTCCTGTGGCGCCGTTCTGCCGCACGTAAAACTACGCGACGTCGTTATCGGTATGGGTGCATGCACCGACTCCAAAGTTAACCGCATCCGTTTTAAAGATCATGACTTTGCCGCGATTGCTGACTTTGACATGGTGCGTAACGCGGTAGACGCAGCTAAAGCGTTGGGCGTTGATGCTCGCGTTGGTAACCTGTTCTCCGCTGACCTGTTCTACTCTCCGGACGGCGAAATGTTCGACGTGATGGAAAAATACGGTATCCTCGGCGTGGAAATGGAAGCGGCGGGTATCTACGGCGTCGCTGCAGAATTTGGCGCGAAAGCCCTGGCCATCTGCACCGTGTCTGACCACATCCGCACTCACGAGCAGACCACTGCCGCTGAGCGTCAGACCACCTTCAACGACATGATCAAAATCGCACTGGAATCCGTTCTGCTGGGCGATAAAGAGTAATTGGGTTTCGCTGAAAAACAGTTGTCGTGTTAAGCCGGAGCGGGAGACTGCTCCGGCTTTTTAATTCATCAATTAACTACCGTACCGCCCCTGCCATCCACGCTGACAACTCCCGTAGCTCTTTTTCCTGTTCAGGGAAGTCGACCAGCAGCGCTTCGCACTCCTGTTGCAGCATATCTGCGCGGTACAGGCAGCCTTGCAGTCTTCCTGCGAGGGCTTCCAGCGGCGCGGGATTGAGGCTGTCGGTAAACACCTGGGCGCGGGTGATATGGCCTTTTTCAACGTCGAAATGCAGTTCCACGCCGCCCCAGGTGAAGCGTTCATCCAGCAGATGCGTGAACGCCGGAGCCTGACCGAAGTTCCATTCCCAGCTACTCTGACGGGCAAAGGTTTCGGCGAAGTTCGGCAAGTCTGGCATTTTGTCCGGTGAGATGATTTCCGCTTCTACACGCTCGCCATAATGGGCGAAAAAGGCCTCGGTTATGGCCTCGCAAATCTGCTTATGGGTAATTCCCGGTAGCAACTCGGTGAGGTTGGTCACGCGGGAACGCACTGAAGTAATGCCTTTCGCCGCCAGTTTCTTTTTATCCGGGTTGAGATAGTTTGCCAGGCGGCTGAGGTCGGCATTGAGCAGCAAGGTGCCGTGGTGGAAGCCACGATCTTTAGTTTCGCGATAGGCCGAGCCTGAGACTTTGCGGTCGCCTTCGGCGGTTTTCACCACCAGATCGTTACGTCCGGACGCTTCGGCGCTGACGCCGAGTGCGTTCAGCGCATTGAGCACAATCGACGTGGAGATAGTTTTATCGTACTCCGGCTTGCCAGCCATAAAGGTAAAACAGGTATTGCCGAGATCGTGAAACACCGCGCCGCCACCGCTACTGCGCCGCGCCAGGCGGACGTTATCTTCTTCCATCCGCCGGGTATTACACTCTTTCCACGGGTTCTGTGCGCGACCAATCACCACGGTGTCGGCATTGCGCCAGAGAAACAGAACGCGCTGCGTGGCGGGCATCTGGCGAAAAATACACTCCTCTACCGCCAGGTTAAACCACGGGTCGTAAGAGTCAGAGATGAGCAGGCGTAATGTGGACATAACGATTTCCTTTCTTGTAGTAATGGGTCACTCTTTTTTCTCGCTTTCTTCCTCTTCCGGCACTGGCTTGCTGGCGGTTAACAGGAAGGGGGATTGCTGCCAGCGGGTGCGTTTACCCTGTAGCAGCGTGCGGGTCAGCACTACGCCGATTGCCAGCGCGAGCAACAGCATCAGGCGTAAAATATTAGTAGTGTTGTCCACCTGTTGGGCTTCGGTGGCGAGCGTATGGGTGTCGAGCGTCAGGCGCAGATAGCCAAGCGGTCCGTTTTTCCCGGCAATGGGTTCGACAATCTGCTTGTTAAAATAGCCGCCCGCTTTTTTACCGTCGAGCGCCAACCGGTCGCGTACTTCTACGCTTTCGCCAGAACGGGCGATAAGATCGCCTTGTTCGTCATACACGCCCGCGTCGAGGATGCGGCTTTCATCCGTTAACTGATCGAGGATCGCCTGAATACGTTTTTCATCCGGTGAGTCGGTACGCATCAACGGTGCAACGTTCAGCGTCACCTGACGCGCCAGGGTGCGGGCCAGTTCTTCCAGCTGCGGATTACGCTGTCGCTGGTGGTTTTGACTAAACCATGACGCCCCCTGCATCAGCGCCACCAACAAGGCAAGACAGAACAGGACAATCACTGCCCGATGCAGCCGGAATTTCAGTTTTGTGCGAGCCATCTTCCACCCTTTGAAAATTTGAGACTTAATGTTGCCAGAAGCAATGGATACAAGGTAGCCTCATGCGTTATTTTCCCTGCTTCGAACGATTTTACAGGAGCTTTAATGCCTAACATTACCTGGTGCGACCTGCCTGAAGATGTCTCTTTATGGCCGGGTTTGCCTCTTTCATTAAGTGGTGATGAAGTGATGCCACTGGATTACCACGCAGGTCGTAGCGGTTGGCTGCTGTATGGTCGTGGGCTGGATAAACAGCGTCTGACCCAATACCAGAGCAAACTGGGCGCGGCGATGGTGATTGTTGCCGCCTGGTGCGTGGAAGATTATCAGGTGATTCGTCTGGCCGGTTCACTCACCGCACGGGCAACGCGCCTGGCCCATGAAGCGAAACTGGATGTCGCGCCGCTGGGGAAAATTCCGCATCTTCGCACGCCGGGGTTGCTGGTGATGGATATGGATTCCACCGCCATCCAGATTGAATGTATCGATGAAATTGCCAGACTAGCCGGAACGGGCGAGATGGTGGCTGAAGTTACCGAACGGGCGATGCGCGGAGAGCTTGACTTTGCCGCCAGCCTGCGTAGCCGCGTGGCGACGCTGAAAGGCGCTGACGCGAACATTTTGCAACAGGTGCGTGAAAATCTGCCGCTGATGCCCGGTTTGACACAACTGGTGCTGAAGCTGGAAACGCTGGGCTGGAAAGTGGCGATTGCCTCCGGCGGCTTTACCTTCTTTGCTGAATACCTGCGCGACAAGCTGCGCCTGACTGCTGTGGTAGCCAATGAACTGGAGATCATGGACGGTAAATTTACCGGCAATGTGATCGGCGACATCGTAGACGCGCAGTACAAAGCGAAAACCCTGACCCGTCTGGCGCAGGAGTATGAAATCCCGCTGGCGCAGACTGTGGCGATTGGCGATGGTGCCAACGACCTGCCGATGATCAAAGCGGCAGGTCTGGGGATTGCCTACCATGCCAAGCCAAAAGTGAATGAAAAGACGGAAGTCACCATCCGTCACGCTGACCTGATGGGGGTTTTCTGCATCCTCTCTGGCAGCCTGAATCAGAAGTAATTGCCCGCCCGTCATCCTGCGGGCGGCACAGCATTAACGAGGTACACCGTGGCAAAAGCTCCAAAACGCGCCTTTGTTTGTAATGAATGCGGGGCCGATTATCCGCGCTGGCAGGGGCAGTGCAGCGCCTGTCATGCCTGGAACACCATCACCGAGGTGCGTCTTGCTGCGTCGCCAACGGTGGCGCGTAACGAGCGTCTTAGTGGCTATGCCGGTAGCGCCGGGGTGGCGAAAGTCCAGAAACTGTCGGATATCAGCCTTGAAGAGCTGCCGCGTTTTTCCACCGGATTCAAAGAGTTCGACCGCGTATTAGGCGGCGGCGTGGTGCCGGGAAGCGCCATTCTGATTGGCGGTAACCCAGGCGCGGGGAAATCCACGCTGCTACTGCAAACGCTGTGCAAACTGGCCCAACAGATGAAAACGCTGTATGTCACCGGCGAAGAGTCGCTGCAACAGGTGGCAATGCGCGCTCATCGCCTTGGCCTGCCGACCAACAATCTCAACATGTTGTCGGAAACCAGCATCGAACAGATCTGCCTGATTGCTGAAGAAGAGCAACCGAAGCTGATGGTGATTGACTCCATCCAGGTGATGCATATGGCAGATGTGCAGTCTTCGCCTGGCAGCGTGGCGCAGGTGCGTGAAACGGCGGCTTATCTGACGCGCTTCGCCAAAACGCGTGGTGTGGCGATTGTCATGGTTGGGCACGTAACCAAAGATGGTTCACTGGCTGGCCCTAAAGTGCTGGAACACTGTATCGACTGTTCGGTACTTCTGGACGGCGATGCCGATTCTCGCTTCCGCACTTTGCGCAGCCATAAAAACCGCTTCGGCGCGGTGAATGAGCTGGGCGTATTCGCGATGACCGAACAGGGGCTGCGTGAAGTCAGCAACCCTTCTGCCATCTTTTTAAGCCGCGGCGATGAAGTGACCTCCGGTAGCTCAGTGATGGTGGTGTGGGAAGGCACGCGTCCGCTGTTGGTCGAGATTCAGGCACTGGTCGATCACTCGATGATGGCGAATCCACGCCGCGTGGCGGTAGGACTGGAACAAAACCGTCTGGCGATCCTGCTGGCGGTGCTGCACCGTCACGGTGGTTTGCAAATGGCCGATCAGGATGTGTTTGTGAACGTCGTCGGCGGCGTGAAGGTCACCGAAACCAGCGCCGACTTAGCGTTACTGTTGGCGATGGTTTCCAGCCTGCGCGACAGACCGTTGCCGCAGGATCTGGTGGTGTTTGGTGAAGTGGGTCTGGCAGGGGAAATTCGTCCGGTGCCCAGCGGCCAGGAGCGGATTTCTGAAGCGGCGAAACACGGTTTTCGCCGGGCGATTGTGCCGGCTGCCAATGTGCCGAAAAAAGTGCCAGAAGGGATGCAGATTTTTGGCGTTAAAAAACTCTCCGACGCGCTTAGCGTGTTCGACGACTTATAATGAGAGATACGGAGGGAGATATGTCGTCATTTGATTACCTGAAAACTGCCATTAAACAACAGGGCTGCACGCTACAACAGGTGGCCGATGCCAGCGGTATGACCAAAGGGTATTTAAGCCAGTTATTGAATGCCAAAATTAAAAGCCCCAGCGCGCAAAAGCTGGAAGCGTTGCACCGTTTTTTGGGACTTGAGTTTCCCCGGCAGAAGAAAACCATTGGTGTAGTATTCGGTAAGTTCTACCCGCTGCATACCGGACATATCTACCTTATCCAGCGTGCCTGTAGCCAGGTTGATGAGCTGCATATCATTATGGGCTTTGACGATACCCGTGACCGCGTGTTGTTTGAAGACAGCGCCATGTCGCAGCAGCCAACGGTGCCGGATCGTCTGCGTTGGTTATTGCAAACCTTTAAATATCAGAAAAATATTCGCATTCAGGCTTTCAACGAAGAGGGGATGGAGCCGTATCCACACGGCTGGGATGTGTGGAGCAACGGCATCAAAAAGTTTATGGCTGAAAAAGGGATTCAGCCGGATCTGATCTACACCTCGGAAGAAGCCGATGCGCCGCAGTATATGGAACATCTGGGGATCGAAACGGTGCTGGTCGATCCGAAACGCACCTTTATGAGTATCAGCGGTGCGCAGATCCGCGAAAATCCGTTCCGCTACTGGGAATATATTCCTACCGAAGTGAAGCCGTTCTTTGTGCGTACTGTGGCGATCCTCGGTGGCGAGTCGAGCGGCAAATCCACCCTGGTAAACAAACTTGCCAATATCTTCAATACTACCAGTGCGTGGGAATATGGCCGCGATTATGTCTTTTCGCACCTTGGCGGTGATGAGATCGCATTGCAGTATTCCGACTACGATAAAATCGCGCTGGGCCACGCACAATATATTGATTTTGCAGTGAAATACGCCAATAAAGTGGCGTTTATCGACACTGATTTTGTGACAACTCAGGCGTTCTGCAAAAAGTACGAAGGACGCGAGCATCCGTTCGTGCAGGCGCTGATCGATGAATACCGTTTCGATCTGGTGATCCTGCTGGAGAACAACACCCCATGGGTAGCAGATGGTTTACGCAGCCTTGGTAGTTCGGTGGATCGCAAAGAGTTCCAGAACTTGCTGGTGGAGATGCTGGAAGAGAACAATATCGAATTTGTGCGAGTTGAAGAGGACGATTACGACAGCCGTTTCCTGCGCTGCGTGGAGCTGGTGCGGGAGATGATGGGGGAGCAGAGGTAATCATCTTTATTTCCTATCCGAAAAATGCCAAAGATAATCTGACAGATACGGGAAAAGCTCAACTAAAGAAGTTGACGAAACTGCTCAAAGGCGAGGTATAAAATGAGTTTTTTTGATGAGTTGAAAACCTCTCTGGAAGAGGCTGCCGAGATTAAACAAGGTTTGAAAGAACCAGCACGGATGACCCGCTACGAAATTGCGGATGTTAAAGCTATTCGTGAGCAACTCAACGTTTCACAAAGTGAGATGGCAAAAGCTCTGGGAACCAGTGTGGATACCATTAAAAGCTGGGAATCGAAGCGAAGAAATCCTACGGGATTGGCTGCAAAAGTACTTGCCACAATTAAAGAAAATCCTGCCTTTTTCCGGGAACTAGCCTCGCATTAATCAGATATCTAATGCCGGATGCGATGCTGGTGCACCGCATCCGGCATTTTACGCATTACTTCGCAATACGCTTGTACTTGATGCGCTTCGGCTCCAGCGCGTCTGCGCCCAGCGTGCGTTTCTTGTACTCTTCGTATTCGGTAAAGTTACCTTCGAAGAACTCAACTTTACCTTCATCCTGGTAATCCAGAATATGCGTGGCGATACGGTCGAGGAACCAACGGTCGTGCGAGATAACCATCGCGCAGCCCGGAAACTCCAGCAGGGCGTTTTCCAGCGCACGCAGGGTTTCGATATCCAGGTCGTTGGTCGGTTCGTCGAGCAGCAGCATGTTGCCGCCAACCTGCAACAACTTCGCCAGATGCAGACGACCACGCTCACCACCGGAAAGTTCGCCAACACGTTTACCCTGATCAACCCCTTTAAAGTTAAAGCGGCCAACGTAGGCGCGGCTTGGCATCTCGGTGTTGCCGATTTTCATGATATCCAGCCCACCGGAAACTTCTTCCCAGACGGTTTTGCTGTTATCCATTGAGTCACGGAACTGATCAACAGACGCCAGTTTCACCGTTTCACCTAAAGTGATGGTGCCGCTATCCGGCTGTTCCTGACCAGAGATCATACGGAACAGGGTCGATTTACCCGCGCCGTTCGGCCCGATGATCCCGACGATTGCCCCTTTCGGGATCGAGAAACTCAGGGAGTCAATCAGCAGGCGATCGCCGTAGGATTTACGCAGGTTGCTGACTTCCAGCACTTTATCGCCCAGACGCGGTCCAGGTGGAATAAACAGTTCGTTGGTTTCGTTACGTTTCTGATATTCGGTGCTGTTCAGCTCTTCAAAGCGCGCCAGACGTGCTTTACCTTTCGACTGGCGGCCTTTAGTCCCCTGACGAACCCACTCCAGCTCTTTCTCAATCGACTTACGACGCGCCGCTTCTTGTGAAGCTTCCTGCGCCAGGCGCTGATCTTTCTGCTCCAGCCAGGAGGAGTAGTTGCCTTCCCACGGAATACCTTCACCGCGGTCCAGTTCGAGGATCCAGCCTGCAACGTTATCGAGGAAATAACGGTCGTGGGTAATCGCCACTACGGTGCCTTCGAAGTCGTGCAGGAAGCGTTCCAGCCACGCTACGGATTCGGCATCCAGGTGGTTAGTCGGTTCGTCGAGCAGCAGCATGTCTGGTTTTTCCAGCAGCAGGCGGCACAACGCCACGCGACGACGTTCACCACCGGAGAGGTTAGCGATTTTCGCGTTCCAGTCCGGCAGACGCAGCGCATCTGCCGCACGCTCCAGCTGCACGTTCAGATTGTGACCGTCGTGAGCCTGAATGATCTCTTCCAGACGGCCTTGTTCAGCGGCCAGCTTGTCAAAATCGGCATCCGGATCGGCGTATAGCGCATAGACTTCATCCAGACGTTTCAGGGCATTAACCACTTCAGAAACCGCTTCCTCAATGGACTCACGCACGGTGTGTTCCGGGTTCAGCTGCGGCTCCTGCGGCAGGTAACCAATCTTGATATCCGGCTGTGGACGCGCTTCACCTTCGATGTCTTTATCAATGCCCGCCATAATGCGCAGCAGGGTAGATTTACCCGCGCCGTTCAGGCCCAGGACACCAATTTTTGCCCCAGGGAAGAAACTCAGTGAGATGTTTTTCAAAATATGACGTTTCGGCGGAACAACCTTGCCGACACGATGCATGGTATAAACGAATTGAGCCACGTTGGACTTCGCCTCTATGTTTATCGTGATGATGGGTTTTCAAAGGCGAAGTGTAGCCTTTTTCCTTATCTAATCCCAGCCGGTCGATCACCCCAGTCACTTACTTCTGCAAGCTCCTGGGGACTCACTCACTTATCGCCTTCCTGCAACACGAATTATTTAGAGTATAAAAGTAAAAAAGTGTCCGTAACGTGGCGTAAACGGCAATGACTGGTTAGCATAAATCTATTACGCGGCATGACGCTGCATTGATGTATTTACACTGAGAGGATGCGCTTGTGGAAAAAGCCAAACAAGTTACCTGGCGGTTGTTGGCTGCTGGTGTCTGTTTGCTGACGGTCAGCAGCGTGGCGCGAGCCGACTCACTGGATGAGCAGCGTAGCCGTTACGCGCAAATCAAGCAGGCCTGGGATAATCGACAAATGGATGTGGTCGAACAAATGATGCCAGGGCTGAAGGATTATCCACTTTATCCCTACCTGGAATACCGCCAGATCACCGATGACCTGATGAATCAACCGGCGGTGACAGTCACTAACTTTGTTCGCGCTAACCCCACGCTTCCTCCCGCTCGCACGCTGCAATCTCGTTTCGTCAATGAACTGGCGCGACGCGAAGACTGGCGTGGCTTGTTAGCTTTTAGCCCTGAAAAGCCAGGGACTACCGAAGCGCAATGTAATTACTACTATGCGAAATGGAACACCGGGCAGAGTGAAGAAGCCTGGCAAGGGGCGAAAGAGCTGTGGCTAACCGGCAAGAGTCAGCCTAACGCTTGTGACAAGTTATTTAGCGTCTGGCGCGCGTCAGGTAAACAAGAGCCGCTGGCGTATTTAGAGCGTATCCGTCTGGCGATGAAAGCGGGTAACACAGGTCTGGTGACAGTGCTGGCAGGGCAGATGCCTGCCAATTACCAGACTATCGCCTCGGCGATTATTTCTTTGGCGAACACCCCTAATACGGTACTGACCTTCGCGCGAACAACCGGAGCGACCGATTTTACCCGTCAAATGGCGGCGGTGGCGTTTGCCAGTGTGGCACGGCAGGATGCTGAAAATGCAAGGCTGATGATCCCGTCGCTTGTTAAGGCGCAGCAGCTTAATGAAGATCAGACTCAGGAGCTGCGCGATCTCGTCGCCTGGCGTTTGATGGGCAACGATGTCACCGATGAGCAGGCGAAATGGCGCGATGACGCCATTATGCGCTCGCAATCCACGTCGCTGATTGAACGCCGCGTACGAATGGCGCTTGGCACCGGCGATCGTCGAGGCCTGAATACCTGGTTGGCGCGTTTGCCGATGGAAGCGAAAGAAAAAGATGAATGGCGTTACTGGCAGGCAGATTTACTGCTGGAACGCGGACGTGAAGCTGAAGCGAAAGAGATTTTGCATCAACTCATGCAACAGCGTGGTTTCTACCCGATGGTTGCTGCACAACGCATCGGCGAAGAGTATGAGCTGAAGATTGATAAAGCGCCGCAGAATGTCGACAGTGCTCTGACTCAGGGGCCAGAGATGGCGCGCGTGCGCGAGTTAATGTACTGGAATCTTGATAACACCGCGCGTAGCGAGTGGGCCAATCTGGTGAAGAGCAAGCCAAAAACAGAGCAGGCACAGCTGGCGCGGTATGCTTTCAACAACCAATGGTGGGATCTTAGCGTTCAGGCAACGATCGCCGGGAAGCTGTGGGATCATCTGGAGGAGCGGTTCCCGCTGGCCTACAACGATCTTTTCAAACGCTACACCAGTGGCAAAGATATCCCGCAAAGCTATGCAATGGCGATTGCTCGGCAGGAGAGCGCCTGGAATCCGAAAGTGAAGTCGCCGGTAGGCGCCAGTGGTCTGATGCAGATTATGCCTGGTACAGCGACCCATACGGTGAAGATGTTCTCTATTCCCGGTTATAGCAGTCCTGGGCAATTGCTGGATCCGGAAACGAACATCAACATTGGCACCAGTTACCTGCAATATGTTTATCAGCAGTTTGGCAATAACCGTATTTTCTCCTCAGCAGCGTATAACGCCGGACCTGGGCGGGTACGTACCTGGCTTGGCAACAGCGCCGGGCGTATCGACGCAGTGGCATTTGTCGAGAGTATACCGTTCTCCGAGACGCGCGGTTACGTAAAGAACGTGCTGGCTTATGACGCGTACTACCGCTATTTCATGGGGGATAAACCGACGTTGATGAGCGCCACGGAATGGGGGCGTCGTTACTGATCCGCACGTTTATGATATGCTATCGTACTCTTTAGCGAGTACAATCGGGGGAGGCATTTTGCTTCCCCCGCTAACAATGGCGACATATTATGGCCCAACAATCACCCTATTCAGCAGCGATGGCAGAACAGCGTCACCAGGAGTGGTTACGTTTTGTCGACCTGCTTAAGAATGCCTACCAAAACGATCTCCATTTACCGTTGTTAAACCTGATGCTGACGCCAGATGAGCGCGAAGCGTTGGGGACTCGCGTGCGTATTGTCGAAGAGTTGTTGCGTGGCGAAATGAGCCAGCGTGAGTTAAAAAATGAACTCGGCGCGGGCATCGCGACGATTACGCGTGGATCTAACAGCCTGAAAGCCGCGCCCGTCGAGCTGCGCCAGTGGCTGGAAGACGTGTTGCTGAAAAGCGATTAATTTTGTAGGCCTGATAAGACGCGTCAGCGTCGCATCAGGCAGTTGTTGCCGGATGCGGCGTGAACGCCTTATCCGGCCTACAAAACCAAAACGTATGTAGGCCTGATAAGACGCGTTAAGCGTCGCATCAGGCGTTGATTGCCGGATGCGGCGTGAACGCCTTATCCGGCCTACAAAACCAAAACGTATGTAATCCTGATAAGACGCGTCAGCGTCGCATCAGGCAGTTGTTGCCGGATGCGGCGTGAACGCCTTATCCGGCCTACAAAACCAAAACGTATGTGGGCCTGATAAGACGCGTCAGCGTCGCATCAGGCGTTGATTGCCGGATGCGGCGTGAACGCCTTATCCGGCCTGCGCAACCAAAACGTATGTAGGCCTGATAAGACGCGTCAGCGTCGCATCAGGCAGTTGTTGCCGGATGCGGCGTGAACGCCTTATCCGGCCTACGAAACCAAAACGGATGTAGGCCTGATAAGACGCGTCAGCGTCGCATCAGGCAGTTGTTGCCGGATGCGGCGTGAACGCCTTATCCGGCCTACAAAACCAAAACGGATGTGGGCCTGATAAGACGCGTCAGCGTCGCATCAGGCAGTTGTTGCCGGATGCGGCGTGAACACCTTATCCGGCCTACAAAACCAAAACGGATGTGGGCCTGATAAGACGCGTCAGCGTCGCATCAGGCGTTGATTGCCGGATGCGGCGTGAACGCCTTATCCGGCCTACAAAACCAAAACGTATGTGGGCCTGATAAGACGCGTCAGCGTCGCATCAGGCGTTGATTGCCGGATGCGGCGTGAACGCCTTATCCGGCCTACAAAACCAAAACGTATGTAGGCCTGATAAGACGCGTCAGCGTCGCATCAGGCAGTTGTTGCCGGATGCGGCGTGAACGCCTTATCCGGCCTACGCAACCAAAATGTATGTGGGCCTGATAAGACGCGTCAGCCTCGCATCAGGCGTTGATTGCCGGATGCGGTGTGAACGCCTTATCCGGCCTACAAAACCAAAACGTATGTAGGCCTGATAAGACGCGTCAGCGTCGTATCAGGCGTTGATTGCCGGATGCGGCGTGAACGCCTTATCCGGCCTACAAAACCAAAACGTATGTAGGCCTGATAAGACGCGCCAGCGTCGCATCAGGCAGTTGTTGTCGGATGCGGCGTGAACGCCTTATCCGGCCTACGCAACCAAAATGTATGTAGGCCTGATAAGACGCGCCAGCGTCGCATCAGGCAGTTGTTGCCGGATGCGGCGTGAACGCCTTATCCGGCCTACAAAACCAAAACGTATGTAGGCCTGATAAGACGCGTCAGCGTCGTATCAGGCGTTGATTGCCGGGTGCGGCGTGAACGCCTTATCCGGCCTACAAAACCAAAACGGATGTGGGCCTGATAAGACGCGTCAGCGTCGCATCAGGCGTTGATTGCCGGATGCGGCGTGAACGCCTTATCCGGCCTACAAAACCAAAACGTATGTAGGCCTGATAAGACGCGTCAGCGTCGCATCAGGCAGTTGTTGCCGGATGCGGCGTGAACGCCTTATCCGGCCTACAAAACCAAAACGTATGTAGGCCTGATAAGACGCGCCAGCGTCGCATCAGGCGTTGATTGCCGGATGCGGCGTGAACGCCTTATCCGGCCTACAATGGCTGATACACGACATTATGAAACGGACTCAGCGCCAGGATCACCGCCTGGTGATAGACGCTGGCGCGAGTGAGTTTCCCGGCGGTAAACACACCGATGGCTCCTTCTTTACGGCCAATTTCATCAATGCCGGTATAACGCGACATCACGGGGCCAAGCGCCTCGCCTTCACGTACTTTCTCCAGAATCACCGCAGGTAACGGCAAAGTAGCCGAACGTGCCTCGCTGCGCTGGCTGGCGTTTTCAATCACCACCCAACTGAAAGTGCTGTCGCCATCAATGCCAGCTTCAATCGCCACCCAAAAATCAGCCTCAGGATGTAAACGGCGAGCATTTGCTACCCGATTTCGTGCGCCAGCGCGCGTTTCCTCACTGCCAAAGGGCTGTTCCGGTACACCGCTCTCGACGGCAACCGATGCAATATGGCAGGATCCTTCGCCGAAGATCTCATTAAATGCCTGCAGAATGGCCTGAATTTTAGCGGGATTGGTGGTCGCACAGACAACTTGGTGCATAATCAGCATTACTCAGTCAATTAACGTTACAGCAGTATACGGAAAAAAAGCATGTTACAGGTATACCTAGTCCGCCACGGTGAAACGCAGTGGAACGCCGAGCGACGTATTCAGGGCCAGTCTGATAGCCCGCTGACTGCCAAAGGTGAGCAACAGGCGATGCAGGTGGCGACCCGTGCCAAAGAGCTTGGCATTACGCATATCATCAGTAGTGATTTAGGGCGCACCCGGCGTACGGCAGAAATCATCGCCTAGGCCTGCGGCTGTGACATCATCTTTGATTCTCGCCTGCGTGAATTAAATATGGGTGTACTGGAAACAAGAAATATCGATTCTCTGACTGAGGAAGAAGAAAACTGGCGTCGCCAGCTGGTCAATGGCACCGTTGACGGGCGTATTCCTGAAGGCGAGTCAATGCAGGAGCTTAGCGATCGCGTCAATGCGGCACTGGAATCTTGCCGGGACTTACCGCAGGGAAGCCGATCGCTGCTGGTGAGCCACGGTATTGCACTGGGATGCCTGGTGAGCACCATTCTCGGCTTACCAGCATGGGCAGAGCGTCGCTTACGTCTGCGTAACTGTTCTATTTCGCGCGTGGATTATCAGGAAAGCCTGTGGCTGGCGTCTGGCTGGGTGGTTGAAACCGCAGGGGACATCTCGCATCTGGACGCCCCTGCATTAGATGAGCTGCAGCGTTAACGACGGATCGGAATCAGTAGTTCACAGCGCAGATTAATTGGGCGATCTCCCGCTTTGGCATCTTCTGCCGGGTAGTATCGCTCAATATCCTGACCTTTACGGCGCGTCAGGTTGAGCATTGGCATGCACGTTCCATATACCGTCAGGATAAACTCCTGCACGCCGGTTCCCAGACCTTCATAGGTAAACATCACATATTCACCGCCCTGCAACATCACCGGATTCCCCGTCAGTACATAGCCGTCTGCCTGATCCTGGGCTAACGCGGTGGTATAGAACACCTCTTGTTCGTCGTCTTTATCCTGACTCGGACGCGTTTCATTCAGGCCGTAGAGCACTGGTGGAATGGTTGGTGCGTTGCCGAGAAAATCGTGCCAGAATTGATAACGCATTTCATGGCGGAAATCAGAGATTTGCTCCAGCGAACAGGAGTAGCTCTGGGTAACACCAATCAGCGGCGTATCTTCCAGGGTAACAAATTTGTGCTCTGGCATGGTAAATTCACCCAGACGTAGCGGCGGGCGAATACCAAAGGCGCTCCATTCAGGAGAACGGCGGTAAAGCGCAGGAGTCTGGGCAAACTGCTTCTTGAATGCGCGGGTAAATGTCTGTTGAGAGTCGAAGCGATATTGCAGCGCGATATCCAGAATTGGACGCGCAGTCAGGCGTAGTGCGACCGCCGATTTCGACAAACGACGAGCACGAATATATGCGCCAATAGCATGGCCAGTGACATCTTTAAACATTCTCTGTAAGTGCCACTTGGAATAACCCGCTTTCGCCGCTACATTGTCGAGCGACAAGGGCTGATCCAGATGACCTTCCAGCCAGATTAAAAGGTCGCGAATAATGCCGGCCTGATCCATAAAATATCCTCATCCTTTCAACAACGAGCACCTGACATCAGGTAACTGGATAATAGCATTTTTTGCTGTTTTAGCATTCAGTGTTTTTTTCTTAGTAGAGTATGTTTTAGGTCTTGACGGAAATAAAAGTATTGAAATTTTGTTTTTAATCAATATGTTATTTACCGTGGTGAACTAATTGCTCGTGTAATAGATAAAAATGGTAACAATATGAAATACAAGCATTTGATTCTGTCTTTAAGCCTGGTAATGCTGGGGCCGTTGGCTCATGCAGAAGAGATTGGTTCGGTCGACACTGTATTTAAAATGATCGGCCCGGATCACAAAATTATCGTAGAAGCCTTTGACGATCCCGATGTGAAAAATGTCACTTGTTATGTGAGCCGGGCGAAAACAGGTGGTATTAAAGGGGGGGTGGGCCTGGCAGAAGATACCTCCGATGCGGCCATTTCTTGTCAGCAAGTCGGGCCGATTGAACTGTCGGATCGAATTAAAAATGGTAAAGCCCAGGGCGAGGTAGTATTCAAAAAACGCACGTCGCTGGTCTTTAAGTCGTTACAGGTCGTGCGCTTTTATGACCCTAAACGCAACGCGCTCGCTTATCTGGCTTACTCCGACAAAGTTGTAGACGGTTCGCCGAAAAACGCGATTAGCGCGGTGCCTGTCATGCCGTGGCGGCAATAACAGAGGCGATTTATGCAACGGGAAACGGTCTGGTTAGTGGAAGACGAGCAAGGGATAGCCGACACACTGGTCTACATGTTGCAGCAGGAGGGCTTTGCCGTCGAGGTCTTTGAGCGAGGCTTGCCGGTGCTGGATAAAGCTCGCCAGCAGGTTCCCGATGTCATGATTCTCGATGTTGGTTTGCCTGATATCAGCGGCTTTGAATTGTGCCGCCAGTTACTGGCGCTCCATCCAGCGTTACCTGTACTGTTCCTGACGGCCCGAAGTGAAGAGGTCGATCGCCTGCTTGGGCTGGAAATTGGCGCTGACGACTACGTGGCTAAACCGTTTTCACCGCGCGAAGTGTGCGCCAGGGTGCGCACCTTACTGCGTCGGGTGAAGAAGTTCTCGACGCCATCTCCCGTCATCCGTATTGGTCATTTTGAATTGAATGAACCCGAAGCGCAGATCAGCTGGTTTGACACGCCATTAACGCTGACGCGGTATGAGTTTTTGTTGCTGAAGACGTTACTCAAGTCGCCGGGCCGCGTCTGGTCCCGCCAGCAACTGATGGATAGCGTGTGGGAAGATGCGCAGGACACCTATGATCGCACCGTCGATACCCACGTTAAAACGCTGCGTGCCAAGTTGCGCGCCATCAACCCCGATCTTTCACCGATTCATACTCATCGCGGCATGGGATATAGCCTGAGGGGCCTGTAATGCGTATCGGCATGCGGTTGTTGCTGGGCTATTTTTTACTGGTGGCGGTGGCGGCCTGGTTCGTACTGGCTATTTTTGTCAAAGAAGTTAAACCGGGCGTACGAAGAGTAACGGAGGGGACGTTGATCGACACCGCAACGTTGCTGGCAGAGCTGGCGCGTCCCGATTTGCTCTCTGGTGACCCAACGCATGGGCGACTGGCACAGGCATTTAACCTGCTACAACATCGCCCGTTTCGCGCCAATATCGGTGGCATTAACAAAGTGCGCAATGAATATCATGTTTATATGACCGATGCGCAGGGCAAAGTATTATTCGATTCGACAAATAAAGCCGTCGGACAGGATTATTCGCGCTGGAATGACGTCTGGCTAACGTTGCGTGGTCAGTATGGTGCGCGCAGCACGTTGCAAGATCCTGCCGATCCCGAAAGTTCTGTGATGTATGTCGCCGCACCGATTATGGACGGCTCGCGGCTTATTGGCGTTTTGAGCGTAGGCAAACCGAACGCGGCGATGGCTCCGGTCATTAAACGCAGCGAGCGGCGAATTTTATGGGCCAGCGCCATTTTGTTGGGGATTGCACTGGTGATTGGCGCAGGCATGGTTTGGTGGATTAATCGTTCCATTGCCCGGCTCACTCGCTATGCTGATTCCGTCACTGATAATAAGCCCGTTCCTCTTCCCGATCTCGGCAGTAGCGAGCTGCGTAAACTCGCGCAGGCGCTGGAAAGTATGCGCGTGAAGCTGGAGGGGAAAAATTATATTGAGCAGTATGTTTACGCGTTAACCCATGAGTTAAAAAGTCCGCTGGCGGCAATCCGTGGCGCGGCAGAAATTTTACGCGAAGGCCCGCCGCCAGAAGTGGTGGCCCGTTTTACCGACAACATTCTGACGCAAAACGCGCGTATGCAGACACTGGTTGAAACGTTATTACGCCAGGCAAGACTGGAGAATCGTCAGGAAGTCGTTCTGGCGGCTATTGATGTGGCGGCATTATTTCGCCGCGTCAGCGAAGCGCGCACCGTGCAGTTGGCAGAAAAAAATATCACTCTGCATGTTATGTCTACCGAGGTTAATGTTGCTGCTGAACCGGTGTTACTGGAGCAGGCTCTGGGGAATTTACTGGATAACGCCATTGATTTTACCCCCGAGAGCGGTCGCATAACGCTTAGCGCCGAAGTGGATCAGGAACACGTCACGTTTCAAGTGCAGGATACCGGTTGTGGTATTCCTGACTACGCCCTGTCGCGTATTTTTGAACGTTTTTACTCTTTGCCGCGTGCAAATGGGCAAAAAAGCAGTGGTCTGGGGTTGGCGTTCGTCAGTGAGGTTGCTCGTTTGTTTAATGGCGAAGTCACGCTGCGCAATATGCCGGAAGGCGGCGTGCTGGCCTCGTTTCGACTTCACCGTCACTTCACATAGCTTCAAATTCTTCCCACATAGCCTTCGTATCTTGCTGCCATTGCAAAGGAGAAGACTATGTTGAAATCCCCCCTGTTCTGGAAAATGACCACCCTGTTTGGTGCTGTATTGCTGTTGTTGATTCCGATAATGCTGATTCGGCAGGTGATTGTCGAACGTGCCGATTACCGTAGCGATGTGGAAGATGCGATTCGCCAAAGTACCAGCGGGTCGCAAAAACTCGTTGGGCCGCTCATCGCTATTCCTGTGACCGAGCTTTATACGGTGCAGGAAGGGGATAAAACCGTGGAGCAGAAACGAAGTTTTATCCATTTTTGGTTACCTGAGTCATTGATGGTTGATGGCAGTCAGAACGTGGAAGAACGCAAGATCGGGATTTATACCGGTCAGGTCTGGCACAGTGATTTAACGCTAAAAGCCGATTTCGATGTTTCGCGCCTTAGCGAACTCAACGCGCCAAATATCACCTTAGGCAAACCATTTATTGTGATTAGCGTCGGGGATGCGCGTGGTATTGGTGTGGTGAAAGCACCTGAAGTTAACGGAACTGCGCTGGCCATTGAACCCGGCACCGGGTTAGAGCAAGGCGGGCAAGGCGTGCATATCCCTTTACCCGAAGGGGACTGGCAGAAGCAGAACCTGAAGCTGAATATGGCGCTGAATTTAAGCGGTACCGGCGATCTTTCTATGGTGCCTGCCGGGCGTAATAGCGAAATGACCTTAACCAGCAACTGGCCGCATCCCAGTTTTTTAGGTGATTTTCTGCCTGCTAAACGGGAAGTCAGTGAGTCAGGTTTTCAGGCGCAATGGCAAAGCAGCTGGTTTGCTAATAATCTCGGTGAGCGTTTTGCTTCAGGTAATGATACCGACTGGGAAAACTTCCCGGCGTTTAGTGTTGCAGTGACGACGCCAGCCGATCAATACCAATTAACGGACCGGGCGACTAAGTACGCTATTTTGCTGATTGCGCTGACTTTTATGGCCTTCTTTGTTTTTGAAACGCTCACCGCGCAACGTTTACACCCAATGCAATATTTGCTGGTGGGGCTTTCATTGGTGATGTTCTATTTGCTCTTGCTGGCGCTTTCTGAACATACCGGTTTTACCGTGGCATGGATAATCGCGAGTTTGATTGGGGCGTTAATGAACGGTATTTACTTGCAGGCGGTATTGAAAGGCTGGCGCAACAGCATGTTGTTTACCCTCGCGCTGTTGTTGCTGGATGGTGTGATGTGGGGACTGCTCAACTCTGCCGATAGCGCACTGTTGTTGGGAACCAGTGTGCTGGTGGTGGCGCTGGCCGGTATGATGTTTGTGACCCGTAATATCGACTGGTATGCGTTTTCACTGCCGAAAATGAAAGCCAGTAGCGAAGTTATAACGGACGATGAGTTACGTATCTGGAAATGAAGAGAATTTAGCAATAAAAAACGGCGCTTTTTAGCGCCGTTTGAGAATGATGACAAACGCAAAATTGCCTGATGCGCTACGCTTATCAGGCCTACGTAATCTCTGCAATCTATTGAAACTGCATGTTTTGTAGGTCGGATAAGGCGTTCACGCCGCATCCGGCATGAACAAAGCGCACGTTGTCAACAATCTGAGGCAGGGTTCGGTCTGAGAATGATGACAAACGCCAAATTGCCTGATGCGCTACGCTTATCAGGCCTACGTAATTTCTGCGATCTATTGAATTGCATATTTTTGTAGGCCGGATAAGGCGTTCACGCCGCATCCGGCATGAACAAAGCGCACGTTGTCAACAATCTGAGGCAGGGTTCGGTCTGAGAATGATGGCAAACGCCAAATTGCCTGATGCGCTACGCTTATCAGGCCTACGTAATCTCTGCAATCTATTGAAATTGCATGTTTTTGTAGGCCGGATAAGGCGTTCACGCCGCATCTGGCATGAACAAAGCGCACGTTGTCAACAGTCTGAGGCAGGGTTCGGTCTGAGAATGATGGCAAGCGCCAAATTGCCTGATGCGCTACGCTTATCAGGCCTACGTAATTTCTGCAATCTATTGAATTGCATGTTTTGTAGGCCGGATAAGGCGTTCACGCCGCATCCGGCATGAACAAAGCGCACGTTGCCAACAATCTGAAACGGCGCTTTTTAGCGCCGTTTTTACTGACGGTGGTAAAGCCGATTAATCTTCCAGATCACCGCAGAAACGATAACCTTCACCGTGAATGGTGGCGATGATTTCCGGCGTATCCGGCGTAGATTCGAAATGTTTACGAATACGGCGGATCGTCACGTCTACCGTTCGGTCGTGCGGTTTCAGCTCACGGCCTGTCATTTTCTTCAGCAGTTCAGCACGGGACTGAATTTTGCCTGGGTTTTCACAGAAGTGAAGCATGGCGCGGAACTCGCTGCGCGGCAGCTTGTACTGCTCGCCATCAGGGCCGATCAACGAACGGCTGTTGATGTCCAGTTCCCAACCATTGAACTTGTAGCTTTCAACGCTACGACGTTCTTCGCTGACAGTACCCAGATTCATGGTACGAGACAGCAGGTTGCGTGCACGAATAGTCAGTTCACGCGGGTTGAACGGTTTGGTGATGTAGTCATCTGCACCGATTTCGAGGCCGAGAATTTTATCGACTTCGTTGTCACGGCCAGTCAGGAACATCAACGCAACATTCGCCTGCTCGCGCAGTTCGCGCGCTAACAGAAGACCGTTCTTACCCGGCAGATTGATATCCATGATCACCAGGTTGATGTCATATTCAGAGAGGATCTGATGCATTTCCGCGCCATCTGTCGCTTCGAAAACATCATAGCCTTCCGCTTCGAAAATACTTTTCAACGTGTTGCGTGTTACCAACTCGTCTTCAACGATAAGAATGTGCGGGGTCTGCATGTTTGCTACCTAAATTGCCAACTAAATCGAAACAGGAAGTACAAAAGTCCCTGACCTGCCTGATGCATGCTGCAAATTAACATGATCGGCGTAACATGACTAAAGTACGTAATTGCGTTCTTGATGCACTTTCCATCAACGTCAACAACATCATTAGCTTGGTCGTGGGTACTTTCCCTCAGGACCCGACAGTGTCAAAAACGGCTGTCATCCTAACCATTTTAACAGCAACATAACAGGCTAAGAGGGGCCGGACACCCAATAAAACTACGCTTCGTTGACATATATCAAGTTCAATTGTAGCACGTTAACAGTTTGATGAAATCATTGTATCTAAATGTTAGCTTTCATCACATTATTTTAATAATCCAACTAGTTGCATCATACAACTAATAAACGTGGTGAATCCAATTGTCGAGATTTATCTTTGATAAAATTATCCTAAGTAAACAGAAGGATATGTAGCATTTTTTAACAATTCAACCGTTAGTATTGTCAGGAAATAGTTTAGCCTTTTTTAAGTTAGCTGAGGGGCTTTTTCTGCGATTTACGTTAAGGGTTTGTAAATTCTCCCCGCGTAATAAGTTGACAGTGTTCACCCTGTTCGCGGTTATTTGGTCAAGAAGAGTGGCAATATGCGTATAACGATTATTCTGGTCGCACCCGCCAGAGCAGAAAATATTGGGGCAGCGGCGCGGGCAATGAAAACGATGGGGTTTAGTGAGCTGCGGATTGTCGATAGCCAGGCACACCTGGAGCCAGCTACCCGCTGGGTCGCACATGGATCTGGTGATATTATTGATAATATTAACGTTTTTCCAACGCTGGCTGAATCGTTACACGATGTCGATTTCACTGTCGCCACTACTGCACGCAGTCGGGCAAAATATCATTACTACGCCACGCCAGTGGAACTGGTGCCGCTGTTAGAGGAAAAATCTTCATGGATGAGCCATGCTGCACTGGTGTTTGGTCGCGAAGATTCTGGGCTGACTAACGAAGAGTTAGCGTTGGCTGACGTTCTTACTGGTGTGCCGATGGTGGCAGATTATCCTTCGCTCAATCTGGGGCAGGCGGTGATGGTCTATTGCTATCAATTAGCAACATTAATACAACAACCAGCCAAAAGTGACACAACGGCAGACCAACATCAACTGCAAGCTTTACGCGAACGAGTCATGTCATTGCTGACGACCCTGGCAGTGGCAGATGACACAAAACTGGTCGACTGGTTACAACAACGCCTGGGGCTTTTAGAGCAACGAGACACGGCAATGTTGCACCGTTTGCTGCATGATATTGAAAAAAATATCACCAAATAAAAAACGCCTTAGTAAGTATTTTTCAGCTTTTCATTCTGACTGCAATGGGCAATATGTCTCTGTGTGGATTAAAAAAAGAGTGTCTGACAGCAGCTTCTGAACGAGTTACCTGCCGTGAGTAAATTAAAATTTTATTGACTTAGGTCACTAAATACTTTAACCAATATAGGCATAGCGCACAGACAGATAAAAATTACAGAGTACACAACATCCATGAAACGCATTAGCACCACCATTACCACCACCATCACCATTACCACAGGTAACGGTGCGGGCTGACGCGTACAGGAAACACAGAAAAAAGCCCGCACCTGACAGTGCGGGCTTTTTTTTTCGACCAAAGGTAACGAGGTAACAACCATGCGAGTGTTGAAGTTCGGCGGTACATCAGTGGCAAATGCAGAACGTTTTCTGCGGGTTGCCGATATTCTGGAAAGCAATGCCAGGCAGGGGCAGGTGGCCACCGTCCTCTCTGCCCCCGCCAAAATCACCAACCACCTGGTAGCGATGATTGAAAAAACCATTAGCGGCCAGGATGCTTTTCCCAATATCAGCGATGCCGAACGTATTTTTGCCGAACTTCTGACAGGACTCGCCGCCGCCCAGCCGGGATTCCCGCTGGCGCAACTGAAAACTTTCGTCGACCAGGAATTTGCCCAAATTAAACATGTCCTGCATGGCATTAGTTTGTTGGAGCAGTGCCCGGATAGCATCAACGCGGCGCTGATTTGCCGTGGCGAGAAAATGTCGATCGCCATTATGGCCGGAGTTTTAGAAGCGCGTGGTCACAACGTTACCGTAATCGATCCGGTCGAAAAGCTGCTGGCAGTCGGTCATTACCTCGAATCTACCGTCGATATTGCTGAGTCCACCCGCCGTATTGCGGCAAGCCGCATTCCGGCTGATCACATGGTGCTGATGGCAGGCTTCACCGCCGGTAATGAAAAAGGTGAACTGGTGGTGCTTGGACGTAACGGTTCCGACTACTCCGCTGCAGTGTTAGCTGCCTGTTTACGCGCCGATTGTTGCGAGATCTGGACGGACGTTGACGGGGTCTATACCTGCGACCCGCGTCAGGTGCCCGATGCGAGGTTGTTGAAGTCGATGTCCTATCAGGAAGCGATGGAGCTTTCCTACTTCGGCGCTAAAGTTCTTCACCCCCGCACCATTACCCCCATCGCCCAGTTCCAGATCCCTTGCCTGATTAAAAATACCGGAAATCCGCAAGCGCCAGGTACGCTCATTGGCGCCAGCCGTGATGAAGACGAATTACCGGTTAAGGGGATTTCTAATCTAAATAACATGGCAATGTTCAGCGTTTCTGGTCCGGGGATGAAAGGGATGGTCGGCATGGCGGCGCGCGTCTTTGCTGCGATGTCACGCGCCCGCATTTCAGTGGTGCTGATTACGCAATCATCTTCCGAATACAGTATCAGTTTCTGCGTTCCTCAAAGCGACTGTGTGCGAGCTGAACGGGCAATGCAGGAGGAGTTCTATCTTGAACTAAAAGAAGGCTTACTGGAGCCACTGGCGGTCACTGAACGGCTGGCTATCATCTCAGTGGTAGGCGATGGTATGCGCACCTTGCGTGGGATCTCGGCGAAATTCTTTGCCGCGCTGGCCCGCGCTAATATCAACATTGTCGCCATTGCTCAGGGATCTTCTGAACGTTCAATCTCTGTCGTGGTAAATAACGATGATGCGACCACTGGCGTGCGGGTTACCCACCAGATGCTGTTCAATACCGATCAGGTTATTGAAGTGTTTGTGATTGGCGTCGGTGGCGTTGGCGGTGCGCTGCTGGAGCAACTGAAACGCCAGCAAAGCTGGCTGAAGAATAAACATATCGACTTACGTGTCTGCGGCGTTGCCAACTCGAAGGCTCTGCTCACCAATGTACATGGCCTTAATCTGGAAAACTGGCAGGAAGAACTGGCGCAAGCCAAAGAGCCGTTTAACCTCGGGCGCTTAATTCGCCTGGTGAAAGAATATCATTTGCTGAACCCGGTTATTGTTGACTGCACTTCCAGTCAGGCGGTGGCAGATCAGTATGCTGACTTCCTGCGCGAAGGTTTCCACGTTGTCACGCCGAATAAAAAGGCCAATACCTCGTCGATGGATTACTACCATCAGTTGCGTTATGCGGCGGAAAAATCGCGGCGTAAATACCTTTATGACACCAACGTTGGCGCAGGATTACCGGTTATTGAGAACCTGCAAAATCTGCTCAATGCAGGTGATGAATTGATGAAGTTCTCCGGCATTCTTTCTGGTTCGCTTTCTTATATCTTCGGCAAGTTAGACGAAGGTATGAGCTTCTCTGAGGCGACAACGCTGGCGCGGGAAATGGGTTATACCGAACCTGACCCGCGAGATGATCTTTCTGGTATGGATGTGGCGCGTAAATTGTTGATTCTCGCCCGTGAAACCGGACGTGAACTGGAGCTGGCAGATATTGAAATTGAACCTGTGCTGCCCGCAACGTTTAACGCAGAGGGTGATGTTGCAGCTTTTATGGCGAATCTGTCACAGCTCGATGCTCTCTTTGCCGCGCGCGTGGCGAAGGCCCGTGATGAAGGAAAAGTTTTGCGCTATGTTGGCAATATTGATGAAGATGGCATCTGCCGCGTGAAGATTGCCGAAGTGGATGGTAATGATCCGCTGTTCAAAGTGAAAAATGGTGAAAACGCCCTGGCCTTCTATAGCCACTATTATCAGCCGCTGCCGTTGGTTCTGCGCGGATATGGCGCGGGTAATGACGTTACCGCTGCCGGTGTCTTTGCCGATCTGCTACGTACCCTCTCATGGAAGTTAGGAGTCTGACATGGTTAAAGTTTATGCCCCGGCTTCCAGTGCCAATATGAGCGTCGGGTTTGATGTGCTTGGGGCGGCGGTGACACCTGTTGATGGTGCATTGCTCGGAGATGTCGTAACGGTTGAGGCGGCAGAGACATTCAGTCTTAACAACCTCGGACGCTTTGCCGATAAGCTGCCGTCAGCACCACGGGAAAATATCGTTTATCAGTGCTGGGAGCGTTTTTGTCAGGAGCTGGGCAAGCAAATTCCAGTCGCGATGACTCTGGAAAAGAACATGCCGATCGGTTCGGGCTTAGGCTCCAGCGCCTGTTCGGTGGTCGCGGCGCTGATGGCAATGAATGAACACTGCGGCAAGCCGCTTAATGACACGCGTTTGTTGGCTTTGATGGGCGAGCTGGAAGGGCGTATCTCCGGCAGCATTCATTACGACAACGTAGCACCGTGTTTTCTTGGCGGTATGCAGTTGATGATCGAAGAAAACGACATTATCAGCCAGCAAGTGCCGGGGTTTGATGAGTGGCTGTGGGTGCTGGCGTATCCGGGAATTAAAGTCTCGACGGCAGAAGCCCGGGCTATTCTACCGGCGCAGTATCGCCGCCAGGATTGCATTGCGCACGGACGACATCTGGCGGGCTTCATCCATGCCTGCTATTCCCGTCAACCTGAGCTTGCCGCGAAGCTGATGAAAGATGTTATCGCTGAACCTTACCGGGAACGTTTACTGCCAGGCTTCAGACAGGCGCGGCAGGCGGTCGCGGAAATCGGCGCGGTAGCAAGCGGTATCTCCGGCTCCGGTCCGACCTTGTTCGCTCTGTGTGACAAGCCGGATACCGCCCAGCGCGTTGCCGACTGGTTGGGTAAGAATTACCTGCAAAATCAGGAAGGTTTTGTTCATATTTGCCAGCTGGATACGGCGGGCGCACGAGTACTGGAAAACTAAATGAAACTCTACAATTTGAAAGATCACAACGAGCAGGTCAGCTTTGCGCAAGCCGTAACCCAGGGGTTGGGCAAAAATCAGGGACTGTTTTTTCCGCACGATCTGCCGGAATTGAGCCTGACTGAAATAGATGAGATGCTGAAACTGGATTTTGTCACCCGCAGTGCAAAGATCCTCTCGGCGTTTATTGGTGATGAGATCCCGCAGGAAATACTGGAAGAGCGCGTGCGCGCGGCGTTTGCCTTCCCGGCACCGGTCGCCAATGTTGAAAGCGATGTTGGTTGTCTGGAATTGTTCCACGGACCAACGCTGGCATTTAAAGATTTCGGCGGTCGCTTTATGGCGCAAATGCTGACCCATATTGCGGGCGATAAGCCAGTGACCATTCTGACTGCAACTTCCGGCGATACCGGAGCGGCAGTGGCTCATGCTTTCTACGGTTTACCGAATGTGAAAGTGGTTATCCTCTATCCACGAGGCAAAATCAGTCCACTGCAAGAAAAACTGTTCTGTACGTTGGGTGGTAATATCGAAACTGTTGCCATCGACGGCGATTTCGATGCCTGTCAGGCGCTGGTGAAGCAGGCGTTTGATGATGAAGAGCTGAAAGTGGCGCTGGGGTTAAACTCGGCTAACTCGATTAACATCAGCCGTTTGCTGGCGCAGATTTGCTACTACTTTGAAGCTGTGGCGCAACTGCCGCAGGAAGCGCGCAACCAGCTGGTTGTCTCGGTGCCAAGCGGAAACTTCGGTGATTTGACGGCGGGTCTGCTGGCGAAGTCACTCGGTCTGCCGGTGAAACGTTTTATTGCTGCGACCAACGTGAACGATACAGTGCCGCGTTTCCTGCATGATGGTCAGTGGTCCCCCAAAGCGACTCAGGCGACGTTATCCAACGCGATGGACGTGAGTCAGCCGAACAACTGGCCGCGTGTGGAAGAGTTGTTCCGTCGCAAAATCTGGCAACTGAAAGAGCTGGGTTATGCCGCGGTGGATGATGAAACCACCCAACAGACAATGCGTGAGTTAAAAGCGCTGGGCTATACCTCGGAGCCGCACGCTGCCGTAGCTTATCGTGCGCTGCGTGACCAGTTGAATCCAGGCGAATATGGCCTGTTCCTCGGCACCGCGCATCCGGCGAAATTTAAAGAAAGCGTGGAAGCGATTCTTGGTGAAACGTTGGAGCTGCCAAAAGAGCTGGCAGAACGTGCTGATTTACCCTTGCTTTCGCATAATCTGCCCGCCGATTTTGCTGCGTTGCGTAAATTGATGATGAATCATCAGTAACGTCTATTCATTATCTTAATCAGGCCGGGTTTGAATTTATGCAGCCCGGCTTTTTTATGAAGAAAATATGGAGAAAATCGACAAGGAAAAAGGAGAAATTCTCAATAAATGCGGTAACTTAGAGATTAGGATTGCGGAGAATAACAACCGCCGTTCTCATCGCGTAATCTCCGGATATCGACCCATAGCGGGCAATGATAAAAGGAGTAACCTGTGAAAAAGATGCAATCTATCGTACTCGCACTTTCCCTGGTTCTGGTCGCTCCCATGGCAGCGCAGGCTGCGGAAATTACGTTAGTCCCGTCAATAAAATTACAGATAGGCGATCGTGATAATCGCGGCTATTACTGGGATGGCGGTCACTGGCGCGACCACGGCTGGTGGAAACAACATTATGAATGGCGAGGCAATCGCTGGCAGCCACACGGACCGCCGCCGCCGCGTCACCATAAGAAAGCTCATCATGATCATCACGGCGGTCATGGTCCAGGCAAACATCACCGCTAAATGACAAATGCCGGTTAACAATCCGGCATTCAGCGCCTGATGCGACGCTGGCGCGGCTTATCAGGCCTACGTGAATTCTGCAATATGTTGAATTTGCATGCTTTTGTAGGCCGGGTAAGGCGTTCACGCCGCATCCGGCATTGACTACAAACTTAACGTAATTCGTCGCGTTTAAACACCAGCTCACCATTGCTGGAGGAAGCTTCATCAAAGAAGTAACCTTCGCTATTAAAGCCAGTCAGTTGCTCTGGTTTGGTCAGCCGATTTTCAATAATGAAACGACTCATCAGACCCCGTGCTTTCTTAGCGTAGAAGCTGATGATCTTAAATTTGCCGTTCTTCTTATCGAGGAACACTGGCTTGATAATCTCGGCGTTCAATTTCTTCGGCTTCACTGATTTGAAATACTCATCTGACGCCAGATTAATCACCACATTATCACCTTGTGCTGCGAGCGCCTCGTTCAGCTTGTTGGTGATGATATCTCCCCAGAATTGATACAGATCTTTCCCTCGGGCATTCTCAAGACGGATCCCCATTTCCAGACGATAAGGCTGCATTAAATCGAGCGGGCGCAGTACGCCATATAAGCCGGAAAGCATTCGCAAATGCTGTTGGGCAAACTCGAAATCGTCTTCGCTGAAGGTTTCGGCCTGCAAGCCGGTGTAGACATCACCTTTAAATGCCAGAATCGCCTGGCGGGCATTCTCCGGCGTGAAATTTGGCTGCCAGTCATGAAAGCGCGCGGCGTTGATACCCGCCAGTTTGTCGCTGATGCGCATCAGCGTGCTAATCTGCGGGGGCGTCAGTTTCCGCGCTTCATGGATCAGCTGCTGGGAGTTGTCTAACAGCTCCGGCAGCGTATAGCGCGTAGTGGTCAACGGGCTTTGGTAATCAAGCGTTTTCGCAGGTGAAATAAGAATCAGCATATCCAGTCCTTGCAGGAAATTTATGCCGACTTTAGCAAAAAAAGGGAATGAGTTGATCGATAGTTGTGATTACTCCTGCGAAACATCATCCCACGCGTTCGGAGAAAGCTGGTGGCTGATATCCGGATAACGCAACGGATCAAACACCGGGCGTACGCCGAGTTTACGCTGGCGTAGATAATCACTGGCAATGGTATGAACCACAGGCGAGAGCAGTAAAATGGCGGTCAAATTGGTAATAGCCATGCAGGCCATGATGATATCTGCCAGTTGCCACATCAGCGGAAGACTAAGCAAGGCGCCGCCGATGACCGTTGCGAAGGTGCAGATCCGCAGACATCAGATTGCTTTAGGGGTGTTCAGGCGTAAAAAGAAGAGATTGTTTTCGGCATAAATATAGTTGGCAACGATGGAGCTGAAGGCAAACAGAATAACCACAAGGGTAACAAACTCTGCCCCCCAGGAACCCATTAACACCCGCATCGCTTTCTGGATAAGCTGAATACCTTCCAGCGGCATGTAGGTTGTGCCGTTACCCGCCAGTAGTATTAACATGGCGCTTGCCGTACAGATGACCAGAGTGTCGATAAAAATGCCAATCATCTGGACAATGCCTTGCGCTGCCGGATGCGGAGGCCAGGACGCCGCTGCCGCTGCCGCGTTTGGCGTCGACCCCATTCCCGCCTCATTGGAAAACATACTGCGCTGAAAACCGTTAGTAATCGCCTGGCTTAAGGTATATCCCGCCGCGCCGCCTGCCGCTTCCTGCCAGCCAAAAGCACTCTCAAAAATAGACCAAATGACGTAGGGAAGTTGCCCGATATTCATTACGCAAATCACCAGGCTGGTCAGTACCCAAAGTAACGCTGTCAACGGGACAAACCACTGCAGGATCCGGGCGACGCCATGAAGACCACGAGTGATTGCCAGCAGAGCAAAGACAGCGAGAATAATGCCTGTCACTAGCGGGGGAAAATCACAAGAAAAACTCAGGGCGTGGGCAACGGCGTTTGCCTGAACTCCACTGAAAATTATGCCGTAGGCGATGAGCAAAAAGAGGGCGAACATAACGCCCATCCAGCGCATTCCCAGCCCGCGCGCCATATACCATGCTGGTCCACCGCGAAACTGCCCATTGACGTCACGTTCTTTATAAAGTTGAGCAAGGGAGCATTCGGCAAACGAGGTCGCCATACCGATAAACGCGGCAATCCACATCCAGAAGACGGCTCCGGGTCCACCGGCGGTAATTGCCAGCGCAACACCGGCCAGGTTGCCGCTACCCACGCGCGCCGCAAGACTGGTACATAATGACTGAAATGAGGTTAAACCGCCTGGCTGTGGATGAATGCTGTTTTTAAGACTTTTGCCAAACTGGTGGATGTAGCGGAATTGCACAAATCCGGTGCGAAAAGTGAACCAACAACCTGCGCCGAAGAGCAGGTAAATCATGACCGATCCCCAAAGGACGCTGTTAATGAAGGAGAAAAAATCTGGCATGCATATCCCTCTTATTGCCGGTCGCGATGACTTTCTTGTGTAAACGTTACCAATTGTTTAAGAAGTATATACGTTACGAGGTACTTGATAACTTCTGCGTAGCATACATGAGGTTTTGTATAAAAATGGGGGGCGATATCAACGCAGTGTCAGAAATCCGAAACAGTCTCGCCTGGCGATAACCGTCTTGTCGGCGGTTGCGCTGACGTTGCGTCGTGATATCATCAAGACAGACCGGTTACATCCCCCTAACAAGCTGTTTAAAGAGAAATACTATCATGACGGACAAATTGACTTCCCTTCGTCAGTACACCACCGTAGTGGCCGACACTGGGGACATCGCGGCAATGAAGCTGTATCAACCGCAGGATGCCACAACCAACCCTTCTCTCATTCTTAACGCAGCGCAGATTCCGGAATATCGTAAGTTGATTGATGATGCTGTCGCCTGGGCGAAACAGCAGAGCAACGATCGCGCGCAGCAGATCGTGGACGCGACCGACAAACTGGCAGTAAATATTGGTCTGGAAATCCTGAAACTGGTTCCGGGCCGTATCTCAACTGAAGTTGATGCGCGTCTTTCCTATGACACCGAAGCGTCAATTGCGAAAGCAAAACGCCTGATCAAGCTCTACAACGATGCCGGTATTAGCAACGATCGTATTCTGATCAAACTGGCTTCTACCTGGCAGGGGATCCGTGCTGCAGAACAGCTGGAAAAAGAAGGTATCAACTGTAACCTGACTCTGCTGTTCTCTTTCGCTCAGGCACGTGCTTGTGCGGAAGCGGGCGTGTTCCTGATCTCGCCATTTGTTGGCCGTATTCTTGACTGGTACAAAGCGAATACCGATAAGAAAGAGTTCGCTCCGGCAGAAGATCCGGGCGTGGTTTCTGTATCTGAAATTTACCAGTACTACAAAGAGCACGGTTATGAAACCGTGGTTATGGGCGCAAGCTTCCGTAACATCGGCGAAATTCTGGAACTGGCAGGTTGCGACCGTTTGACCATCGCACCGGCACTGCTGAAAGAGTTGGCTGAGAGCGAAGGGGCTATCGAACGTAAACTGTCTTACACCGGCGAAGTGAAAGCGCGTCCTGCGCGTATTACCGAGTCCGAGTTCCTGTGGCAGCACAACCAGGATCCAATGGCAGTAGATAAACTGGCAGAAGGTATCCGTAAGTTTGCTGTTGACCAGGAAAAACTGGAAAAAATGATTGGCGATCTGCTGTAATCATTCTTAGCGTGACCGGGAAGTCGGTCATGCTACCTCTTCTGAAGCCTGTCTGTCATTCTCTTCGCAGTGTATCATTCTGTTTAACGAGACTGTTTAAACGGAAAAATATTGATGAATACTTTACGTATTGGCTTAGTTTCCATTTCTGATCGCGCATCCAGTGGCGTTTATCAGGATAAAGGCATCCCTGCGCTGGAAGAATGGCTGACATCGGCGCTAACCACGCCGTTTGAACTGGAAACCCGCTTAATCCCCGATGAGCGGGCGATTATTGAGCAAACGTTATGTGAGCTGGTGGATGAAATGAGTTGCCATCTGGTGCTCACCACGGGGGGAACTGGCCCGGCGCGTCGTGACGTAACGCCGGATGCGACGCTGGCAGTAGCGGACCGCAATATGCCGGGCTTTGGTGAACAGATGCGCCAGATTAGCCTGCATTTTGTACCAACTGCGATCCTTTCGCGCCAGGTGGGCGTGATTCGCAAACAGGCACTGATCCTTAACTTACCCGGTCAGCCGAAGTCTATTAAAGAGACGCTGGAAGGCGTGAAAGACGCTGAGGATAACGTTGTGGTACACGGTATTTTTGCCAGCGTACCTTACTGTATTCAGTTGCTGGAAGGGCCATACGTTGAAACGGCACCGGAAGTGGTTGCCGCATTCAGGCCGAAGAGTGCAAGACGAGAAATTAGCGAATAAGAAAATCTCCCCGTGCGGAGGAGCTGAGACTGATAACAAACGAAAAGTGCCTGATGCGCTACGCTTATCAGGCCTACGCGGTATCTGCAATATATTAAATTTACATGACGATGTAGGCCGGATAAGGCGTTCACGCCGCATCCGGCATGAATAAAGCGCACTTTATTTACACCCCTGAGCGGGGGAGCTGAGACTGATAACAAACGAAAAGCGCCTGATGCGCTACGCTTATCAGGCCTACGCGGTATCTGCAATATATTAAATTTACATGGCGATGTAGGCCGGATAAGGCGTTCACGCCGCATCCGGCATGAATAAAGCGCACTTTATTTACACCCCCGTGCGGGGGAGCTGAGACTGATAACAAACGAAAAGCGCCTGATGCGCTACGCTTATCAGGCCTACGTGGTATCTGCAATATATTGAATTTACATGACGATGTAGGCCGGATAAGGCGTTCACGCCGCATCCGGCATGAATAAAGCGCATCCCCCGTGCGGGGAAGCCCAGACAATTAGTGGGATTCACCAATCGGCAGAACGGTGCGACCGAACTGCTCGTTCAGCACTTCCCCCATCGCCAGATAGATTGCGCTGGCACCGCAGATCAGACCAACCCAGCCTGCAAAGTGGATGATCGCGGCGTTACCAACAATGTTACCTATCGCCAGCAGGGCAAACAGCACGGTCAGGCTAAAGAAAACGAATTGCAGAACGCGTGCGCCTTTCAGCGTGCCGAAGAACATAAACAGCGTAAATACGCCCCACAGACCCAGGTAGACACCAAGGAACTGTGCATTTGGCGCATCGGTCAAACCCAATTTCGGCATCAGCAGAATCGCAACCAGCGTCAGCCAAAAAGAACCGTAAGAGGTGAATGCGGTTAAACCGAAAGTATTGCCTTTTTTGTACTCCAGCAGACCGGCAAAAATTTGCGCGATGCCGCCGTAGAAAATGCCCATGGCAAGAATAATACCGTCCAGAGCGAAATAACCCACATTGTGCAGGTTAAGCAGAATGGTGGTCATGCCGAAGCCCATCAGGCCCAGCGGTGCCGGATTAGCCAACTTAGTGTTGCCCATAATTCCTCAAAATCATCATTGAATGAATGGTGAAATAATTTCCCTGAATAACTGTAGTGTTTTCAGGGCGCGGCATAATAATCAGCCAGTGGGGCAGTGTCTATGATCTTTTTAGGGGAAAATGAAAATTTTCCCCGCTATCCGTTATCAGACCTGAGTGGCGCTAAGCATCCGGCGCAGGCAGGCAATTTGCAGTACTGCTGGGATCGTCACGCGATAGGCGCTGCCGCTGACCGCTTTAACCCCATTTAATGCTGCGCCTACAGGGCCTCCCAGACCCGCGCCGCGCAGCAAACCATGCCCAAGAACGCTCATTGCTGCGTGGGTGCGTAAAATGCGGGTCAATTGGCTGGAAAGCAAATGCGATACGCCTTTTGCTAATGATTTGTCTTTCATCAACAGCGGCAGTAATTCTTCCAGCTCATTCACTCTGGCATCGATCGCTTGCAGAAACTCCTTCTTATGTCCCTCGTCCATTTTCTTCCAGGTATTACGCAGAAATTGTTCCAATAATTGTTGCTCAATTTCAAACGTAGACATCTCTTTGTCGGCTTTCAGCTTCAATCGTTTTGAAACATCGAGCAAAATAGCCCGATACAATTTACCGTGTCCGCGCAGTTTGTTGGCGATACTGTCGCCGCCAAAATGTTGTAATTCTCCGGCAATCAGCTGCCAGTTGCGGCGGTGTTGCTCAGGATGTCCTTCCATCGATTTAAACAGTTCGTTGCGCATCAGTGCACTGGAGAGGCGAGTTTTGCCTTTTTCATTATGGGTGAGCAATCGGGCGAAATTTGCCAGCTGTTCCTCACTGCAATGCTGGAGAAAATCCAGATCTGAATCATTCAGGTAATTAACATTCATTTTTTGTGGCTTCTATATTCTGGTGTTAGTCGTCGCCGATAATTTTCAGCGTGGCCATATCCGATGAGTTCACCGTATGACCGGAAAAGGTGATTTTTGAGACGCAGCGTTTATTGTCGTTATCGCTATTAATGTTGATCCAGTCAGTGGTTTGCCCTTCTTTTATTTCTGAAGGAACATTCAGGTTCTGACTGGCGCTACGGGCGACTTTGAAATAAATCGATGCACCGCTTAACTGTAAATCGCCATGGTCGGCAGAGAGTTGTATGCGTTTAACAATGCGACAAACAGGAAGTTTTAGCGCCAGATCGTTGGTTTCGTTACGCGGCATCGCAATGACGCCGAGGATTTTATGGTCGTTTGCCTGCGCCGTGCAGCACAGCATCAGGCTAATCGCCAGGCTAGAGGAAATCGTCAAAACGGATTTCATAAGGATTCTCTTAGTGGGGAGAGGTAGGGGGATGAATACCCACTAGTTTACTGCTGATAAAAAGAAGATTCAGGTTTGTAATCTTTTATTTTTATTACAATTTTTTGATGAATGTATTGGCGGTGATTCATTCTTTATATGAATAAAATTACTGTCAGTTTCATGGCTTCTTCTGGCATATTGCGAAATTTCTGCGCAAAAGCACAAAAAATTTTTGCATCTCCCCCTTGATGACGTGGGTTACGACCCCATTTAGTAGTCAACCGCAGTGAGTGAGTCTGCAAAAAAATGAAATTGGGCAGTTGAAACCAGACGTTTCGCCCCTATTACAGACTTACAACCACATGATGACCGAATATATAGTGGAGACGTTTAGATGGGTAAAATAATTGGTATCGACCTGGGTACTACCAACTCTTGTGTAGCGATTATGGATGGCACAACTCCGCGTGTACTGGAGAACGCCGAAGGCGATCGCACCACGCCTTCTATCATTGCCTATACCCAGGATGGTGAAACTCTGGTTGGTCAGCCGGCTAAACGTCAGGCAGTGACGAACCCGCAAAATACCCTGTTTGCGATTAAACGCCTGATTGGCCGCCGCTTCCAGGACGAAGAAGTACAGCGTGATGTTTCCATCATGCCGTTCAAAATTATTGCTGCTGATAACGGCGACGCATGGGTCGAAGTTAAAGGCCAGAAAATGGCACCGCCGCAGATCTCTGCTGAAGTGCTGAAAAAAATGAAGAAAACTGCTGAAGATTACTTGGGTGAACCGGTAACTGAAGCTGTTATCACCGTACCGGCATACTTTAACGATGCTCAGCGTCAGGCAACCAAAGACGCTGGCCGTATCGCTGGTCTGGAAGTAAAACGTATCATCAACGAGCCGACCGCGGCTGCGCTGGCTTACGGTCTGGACAAAGGTACTGGCAACCGTACTATCGCGGTTTATGACCTGGGTGGTGGTACTTTCGATATTTCCATTATCGAAATCGACGAAGTTGACGGCGAAAAAACCTTCGAAGTTCTGGCAACCAACGGTGATACCCACCTGGGTGGAGAAGACTTCGACAGCCGTCTGATCAACTACCTGGTTGAAGAGTTCAAGAAAGATCAGGGCATTGACCTGCGCAACGATCCGCTGGCAATGCAGCGCCTGAAAGAAGCGGCAGAAAAAGCGAAAATCGAGCTTTCTTCCGCTCAGCAGACCGACGTTAACCTGCCGTACATCACTGCAGACGCGACCGGTCCGAAACACATGAACATTAAAGTGACGCGTGCGAAACTGGAAAGCCTGGTGGAAGATCTGGTAAACCGTTCCATCGAGCCGCTGAAAGTTGCACTGCAGGACGCTGGCCTGTCCGTATCTGATATCGACGACGTTATCCTCGTTGGTGGTCAGACGCGTATGCCAATGGTTCAGAAGAAAGTTGCTGAGTTCTTTGGTAAAGAGCCGCGTAAAGACGTTAACCCGGACGAAGCTGTGGCTATCGGTGCTGCTGTTCAGGGTGGTGTTCTGACTGGTGACGTAAAAGACGTACTGCTGCTTGACGTTACCCCGCTGTCTCTGGGTATCGAAACCATGGGCGGTGTGATGACGACGCTGATCGCGAAAAACACCACTATCCCGACCAAGCACAGCCAGGTGTTCTCTACCGCTGAAGACAACCAGTCTGCGGTAACCATCCACGTGCTGCAGGGTGAACGTAAACGTGCGGCTGATAACAAATCTCTGGGTCAGTTCAACCTGGATGGTATCAACCCGGCACCGCGCGGTATGCCGCAGATCGAAGTGACCTTCGATATCGATGCTGACGGTATCCTGCACGTTTCCGCGAAAGATAAAAACAGCGGTAAAGAGCAGAAGATCACCATCAAGGCTTCTTCTGGTCTGAACGAAGATGAAATCCAGAAAATGGTACGCGACGCAGAAGCGAACGCCGAAGCTGACCGTAAGTTTGAAGAGCTGGTACAGACTCGCAACCAGGGCGACCATCTGCTGCACAGCACCCGTAAGCAGGTTGAAGAAGCAGGCGACAAACTGCCGGCTGACGACAAAACTGCTATCGAGTCTGCGCTGACTGCACTGGAAACTGCTCTGAAAGGTGAAGACAAAGCCGCTATCGAAGCGAAAATGCAAGAACTGGCACAGGTTTCCCAGAAACTGATGGAAATCGCCCAACAGCAACATGCCCAGCAGCAGACTGCCGGTGCTGATGCTTCTGCAAACAACGCGAAAGATGACGATGTTGTCGACGCTGAATTTGAAGAAGTCAAAGACAAAAAATAATCGCCCTATAAACGGGTAATTATACTGACACGGGCGAAGAGGATTTTCCTCTCCGCCCGTGCATTCATCCAGGGGCAAATCAAAAAAGATGGCGAAGCTTGATTATTACGAGATTTTAGGCGTTTCCAAAACAGCGGAAGAGCGTGAAATCAAAAAGGCCTACAAACGCCTGGCCATGAAATACCACCCGGACCGTAACCAGGGTGACAAAGAGGCCGAGGCGAAATTTAAAGAGATCAAGGAAGCTTATGAAGTTCTGACCGACTCGCAAAAACGTGCGGCATACGATCAATATGGTCATGCGGCGTTTGAGCAAGGCGGTATGGGCGGCGGCGGTTTTGGCGGCGGCGCAGACTTCAGCGATATTTTTGGTGACGTTTTCGGCGATATTTTTGGCGGTGGACGTGGTCGTCAACGTGCGGCTCGTGGCGCTGATTTACGCTATAACATGGAGCTCACCCTCGAAGAAGCTGTACGTGGCGTGACCAAAGAGATCCGCATTCCGACTCTGGAAGAGTGTGATGTTTGCCACGGTAGCGGCGCAAAACCAGGCACGCAGCCGCAGACCTGTCCGACCTGTCATGGTTCTGGTCAGGTGCAGATGCGCCAGGGCTTCTTCGCTGTACAGCAGACCTGTCCGCACTGTCAGGGCCGTGGTACGTTGATCAAAGATCCGTGCAACAAATGTCATGGCCATGGTCGTGTTGAGCGCAGCAAAACGCTGTCCGTTAAAATCCCGGCAGGGGTGGACACTGGAGACCGCATCCGTCTTGCGGGCGAAGGTGAAGCGGGCGAACACGGCGCACCAGCAGGCGATTTGTACGTTCAGGTTCAGGTTAAACAGCACCCGATTTTCGAGCGTGAAGGCAACAACCTGTATTGCGAAGTGCCGATCAACTTCGCTATGGCGGCACTGGGTGGCGAAATCGAAGTACCGACCCTTGATGGCCGGGTCAAACTGAAAGTGCCTGGTGAAACTCAGACCGGTAAATTGTTCCGTATGCGCGGTAAAGGCGTCAAGTCTGTCCGCGGCGGCGCACAGGGTGATTTGCTGTGCCGCGTTGTCGTCGAAACACCGGTAGGTCTGAACGAGAAGCAGAAACAGCTGCTGCAAGAGCTGCAAGAAAGTTTCGGTGGCCCAACTGGCGAGCACAATAGTCCGCGTTCGAAGAGTTTCTTTGACGGCGTGAAGAAGTTTTTTGACGATTTGACGCGCTAATGCTCTGAAAAGCCTGCCCGTAGGCAGGCATGGGCAAAAAATAGGGTGCGTTGAAGATATGCGAGCACCTGTAAAGTGGCGGGAATCGCTCCCCGCCGTTGCTCTTACTCGGATTCGTAAGCCGTGAAAACAGCAACCTCCGTCTGGCCAGTTCGGATGTGAACCTCACAGAGGTCTTTTCTCGTTATCAGCGCCGCCACTACGGCGGTGATACAGATGACGATCAGGGCGACAATCATCGCCTTATGCTGCTTCATTGCTCTCTTCTCCTTGACCTTACGGTCAGTAAGAGGCACTCTACATGTGTTCTGCATATAGGGGGCCTCGGGTTGATTGTAAAATATCACTCGGGGCTTTTCTCTATCTGCCGTTTAGCTAATGCCTGAGACAGACAGCCTCAAGCACCCGCCGCTATTATACCTCTCTCTTTAACCCATTCTGTTTTATCGATTCTAATCCTGAAGACGTCTCGCATTTCTGCGTAATTAAATTTTAGTTCATTGTTTATTTTAACTCTTATGTGCCTTTTCATTTACAAAAACTGAGATTAGGAACAAATAGATTTAAGTTATACCTGAATGGTGAGTTATTACGGGAGAAAGCAATAGAAGATACAAAATATTCTTGTACAGCATTGAGTTTTCTTTTCATGAGGAAAATGTCTATAAATCAATGAGTGATATTTAAAATAGACACACTTTTTGAAACACGATACCTCCATACCCAAGGGTAAAAGTAATCTGCGATCTCCATCACGCTTTGCCACTCGCCTTTAAATATACTTTTTGTGTCGTTCTTAATAAAAATAATTGTCTCATGTATTGATTTCGATGGAAACATAAAAACAATGAATGGAGAGCACATTATATGTCTGCCAAAAGATGGCTTCTAATTGCGTGTACCCTGACAACGATTATCTATCATCTTCCTGCATATTCTTCATTAGAATATAAAGGTTCCTTTGGCTCAATAAATGCAGGTTATGCTGACTGGAATAGTGGCTTCGTCAACACTCACCGTGGTGAAGTATGGAAAGTGACTGCGGACTTTGGTGTGAATTTTAAAGAAGCCGAGTTTTACTCATTTTATGAAAGTAATGTGCTTAACCATGCCGTAGCGCTGAGGGATCCCCATAAATCAGCGCTAATAAACCAACACCATATTCTGGTAGGTTTTGG
>NZ_PTRE01000058.1 GCF_002965065.1 Escherichia sp. MOD1-EC7003 | reverse complement strand
CGCAATCCGTGAAGGCGGCCGTACCGTTGGCGCGGGCGTTGTAGCAAAAGTTCTGGGCTAATTACACGTTAATTAGTTTCGAATTAAAAAGGGCGCTTCGGCGCCCTTTTTGCTGCCTGTAATTTGAGCTCAAAATATTTAGTCGTAATTTCGCTCGCAGAACTATGGCGCAAATAAAACTGTGCTATTGTAATCATAACTATTCTCCTTTACACTTTGCGCAGAATTTGAACGGGAGCAATCATGTACGTTTGTTTGTGTAATGGTGTAAGTGACAAAAAAATTCGCCAGGCAGTCCGTCAGTTTCATCCGCAATCTTTCCAACAATTGCGCAAGTTTATTCCTGTGGGAAATCAATGTGGTAAGTGCATTCGCGCCGCGCGCGAAGTGATGCAGGACGAGTTGATGCAGATGCCAGAATTTAAAGAGATTGCCTGAAGCCCACGCTTATTTTTTGACATCCCGTTAGCCCCATCTACGCTCTAATAGTGGAAGCGGAGGGACTATAAAATGAAAGGTGATGTTAAAATCATAAATTATCTCAATAAACTATTGGGAAATGAGCTTGTCGCAATCAATCAGTATTTTCTTCATGCCCGGATGTTTAAAAACTGGGGGCTGATGCGTCTCAATGACGTCGAATACCATGAATCCATTGATGAGATGAAACACGCTGATAAGTATATCGAGCGTATTTTGTTTTTAGAAGGAATCCCCAACTTACAGGATTTAGGCAAGCTGGGGATTGGTGAAGATGTCGAAGAGATGCTGCAATCCGACCTGCGATTAGAGCTGGAAGGTGCGAAGGATCTCCGTGAGGCTATCGCTTATGCTGACAGCGTTCATGACTATGTTAGCCGCGATATGATGATTGAGATCCTTGCCGATGAGGAAGGTCATATCGACTGGCTCGAAACTGAACTGGATCTTATCGGTAAAATCGGCCTACAAAATTACCTGCAATCACAAATTAAGGTTAAAGATTAACGACCTGCCAGCAAACTATCCCAGCCTATAACGAAACCCGCAGCCGCCAGAAATGGCCCAAAAGGCAGCGGGTTTTTTAATGATTCTTTTCCTCTCATGAGCAGGCCAATAACTACGGCTCCGCAAGCGAATGAGGCAGCAAGGAAAACCAGTCGTGGCAGGAAGACCCATGTATGCCAGGCGCCAAGGGCGGCGAGAAACTTCACATCACCATAGCCTAATCCTTCTTTATGACGCAGTATGCGATACCCCCAGTAAATGACAGCGAATGTGCCGTAACCAATAATCGCCCCCCATAACGCATCGGCTAAACCATCAGGATGACAAACTTGATAGAACAAAAGACCTGACCAGAGTAACGGGCACGTAAATCTGTCAGGTAACAAGCCATGCTTTGCATCCCAGAAAAAAAGTAGGGCAGATAAACAAACGTACAAAATCAGAAAGGGAAGGGGAGCGTCCATAAAACATCCTCTGTAATTGGAGTATTACCATCGAATAACTCCGGATACACGGCAACAGAGAAACCGCTGATTTGTTAACCTGATTCCGGTGAAAAACGCTATCTTCACAACCTTACAAATTTCGTGGAATGCAGCTCGCAATCTGCGCGTTGCGATTAGTTTCTACTCAATGCTTGCGTCAGGCTCAGATTTGCGTATAATGCGCGGGCTTGTCGTAGTTGACAGCAGGTTCAATCTGAACCTCAGTTAGCCGAATTTGGCTACCTAACAATGCTCCCAATCGGGGGGCTACGTAAGAACGGTTACACTCTCCCATCAATCGTAATGGGTCTGAGGAGTAATCATTTTCGTTTATAAAATAATTGGAGCTCTGGTCTCATGCAGAACCAAAGAATCCGTATCCGCCTGAAAGCGTTTGATCATCGTCTGATCGATCAAGCAACCGCGGAAATCGTCGAGACTGCCAAGCGCACTGGTGCGCAGGTCCGTGGTCCGATCCCGCTGCCGACACGCAAAGAGCGCTTCACTGTTCTGATCTCTCCGCACGTCAACAAAGACGCGCGCGATCAGTACGAAATCCGTACTCACTTGCGTCTGGTTGACATCGTTGAGCCAACCGAGAAAACCGTTGATGCTCTGATGCGTCTGGATCTGGCTGCCGGTGTAGACGTGCAGATCAGCCTGGGTTAATCAGGTCATTGAGCGATTGAGAGGTTGAAACAATGATTGGTTTAGTCGGTAAAAAAGTGGGTATGACCCGTATCTTCACTGAAGACGGCGTTTCTATCCCAGTAACCGTAATCGAAGTTGAAGCAAACCGCGTTACTCAGGTTAAAGACCTGGCTAACGATGGCTACCGTGCTATTCAGGTAACCACCGGTGCTAAAAAAGCTAACCGTGTGACCAAGCCTGAAGCTGGCCACTTCGCTAAAGCTGGCGTAGAAGCTGGTCGTGGTCTGTGGGAATTCCGCCTGGCTGAAGGCGAAGAGTTCACTGTAGGTCAGAGCATTAGCGTTGAACTGTTTGCTGACGTTAAAAAAGTTGACGTAACTGGCACCTCTAAAGGTAAAGGTTTCGCAGGTACCGTTAAGCGCTGGAACTTCCGTACCCAGGACGCGACTCACGGTAACTCCTTGTCTCACCGTGTTCCGGGTTCTATCGGTCAGAACCAGACTCCGGGCAAAGTGTTCAAAGGCAAGAAAATGGCAGGTCAGATGGGTAACGAACGTGTCACCGTTCAGAGCCTTGACGTAGTACGCGTTGACGCTGAGCGCAACCTGCTGCTGGTTAAAGGTGCTGTCCCGGGTGCAACCGGTAGCGACCTGATCGTTAAACCAGCTGTGAAGGCGTAAGGAGATAGCAATGGAATTAGTATTGAAAGACGCGCAGAGCGCGCTGACTGTTTCCGAAACTACCTTCGGTCGTGATTTCAACGAAGCGCTGGTTCACCAGGTTGTTGTTGCTTATGCAGCTGGTGCTCGTCAGGGTACTCGTGCTCAGAAGACTCGTGCTGAAGTAACTGGTTCCGGTAAAAAACCGTGGCGCCAGAAAGGCACCGGCCGTGCGCGTTCTGGTTCTATCAAGAGCCCGATCTGGCGTTCTGGTGGCGTGACCTTTGCTGCTCGTCCGCAGGACCACAGTCAAAAAGTTAACAAGAAGATGTACCGCGGCGCGCTGAAAAGCATCCTGTCCGAACTGGTACGTCAGGATCGTCTGATCGTTGTCGAGAAGTTCTCTGTAGAAGCGCCGAAAACCAAGCTGCTGGCACAGAAACTGAAAGACATGGCTCTGGAAGATGTGCTGATCATCACCGGTGAGCTGGACGAAAACCTGTTCCTGGCTGCGCGCAACCTGCACAAGGTTGACGTACGCGATGCAACTGGTATCGACCCGGTTAGCCTGATCGCCTTCGACAAAGTCGTAATGACTGCTGATGCTGTTAAGCAAGTTGAGGAGATGCTGGCATGATTCGTGAAGAACGTCTGCTGAAGGTGCTGCGTGCACCGCACGTTTCTGAAAAAGCGTCTACTGCGATGGAAAAATCCAACACCATCGTACTCAAAGTTGCTAAAGACGCGACCAAAGCAGAAATCAAAGCTGCTGTGCAGAAACTGTTTGAAGTCGAAGTCGAAGTCGTTAACACCCTGGTAGTTAAAGGGAAAGTTAAACGTCACGGACAGCGTATCGGTCGTCGTAGCGACTGGAAAAAAGCTTACGTCACCCTGAAAGAAGGCCAGAATCTGGACTTCGTTGGCGGCGCTGAGTAAGTCGGAGGAGTAATACAATGGCAGTTGTTAAATGTAAACCGACATCTCCGGGTCGTCGCCACGTTGTTAAAGTGGTTAACCCTGAGCTGCACAAGGGCAAACCTTTTGCTCCGTTGCTGGAAAAAAACAGCAAATCCGGTGGTCGTAACAACAATGGCCGTATCACCACCCGTCACATCGGTGGTGGCCACAAGCAGGCTTACCGTATTGTTGACTTCAAACGCAACAAAGACGGTATCCCGGCAGTTGTTGAACGTCTTGAGTACGATCCGAACCGTTCCGCGAACATCGCGCTGGTTCTGTACAAAGACGGTGAACGCCGTTACATCCTGGCCCCTAAAGGCCTGAAAGCGGGCGACCAGATTCAGTCTGGCGTTGATGCTGCAATCAAACCAGGTAACACCCTACCGATGCGCAACATCCCGGTGGGTTCTACTGTTCATAACGTAGAAATGAAACCAGGTAAAGGCGGTCAGCTGGCGCGTTCTGCCGGTACTTACGTTCAGATCGTTGCTCGTGATGGTGCTTATGTCACCCTGCGTCTGCGTTCTGGTGAAATGCGTAAAGTAGAAGCAGACTGCCGTGCAACTCTGGGCGAAGTTGGCAATGCTGAGCATATGCTGCGCGTTCTGGGTAAAGCAGGTGCTGCACGCTGGCGTGGTGTTCGTCCTACCGTTCGCGGTACCGCGATGAACCCGGTAGACCACCCACATGGTGGTGGTGAAGGTCGTAACTTTGGTAAGCACCCGGTAACTCCGTGGGGCGTTCAGACCAAAGGTAAGAAGACCCGCAGCAACAAGCGTACTGATAAATTCATCGTACGTCGCCGTAGCAAATAATTTTAGAGGATAAGCCATGCCACGTTCTCTCAAGAAAGGTCCTTTTATTGACCTGCACTTGCTGAAGAAGGTAGAGAAAGCGGTGGAAAGCGGAGACAAGAAGCCCCTGCGCACTTGGTCCCGTCGTTCAACGATCTTTCCTAACATGATCGGTTTGACCATCGCTGTCCATAATGGTCGTCAGCACGTTCCGGTATTTGTAACCGACGAAATGGTCGGTCACAAACTGGGTGAATTCGCACCGACTCGTACTTATCGCGGCCACGCTGCTGATAAAAAAGCGAAGAAGAAATAAGGTAGGAGGAAGAGATGGAAACTATCGCTAAACATCGCCATGCTCGTTCTTCTGCTCAGAAGGTTCGCCTTGTTGCTGACCTGATTCGCGGTAAGAAAGTGTCGCAGGCTCTGGATATTTTGACCTACACCAACAAGAAAGCGGCTGTACTGGTCAAGAAAGTTCTGGAATCTGCCATTGCTAACGCTGAACACAACGATGGCGCTGACATTGACGATCTGAAAGTTGCGAAAATTTTCGTAGACGAAGGCCCGAGCATGAAGCGCATTATGCCGCGTGCAAAAGGTCGTGCAGATCGCATCCTGAAGCGCACCAGCCACATCACTGTGGTTGTGTCCGATCGCTGAGACTCTGGAGACTAGCAATGGGTCAGAAAGTACATCCTAATGGTATTCGCCTGGGTATTGTAAAACCATGGAACTCTACCTGGTTTGCGAACACCAAAGAATTCGCTGACAACCTGGACAGCGATTTTAAAGTACGTCAGTACCTGACTAAGGAACTGGCTAAAGCGTCCGTATCTCGTATCGTTATCGAGCGTCCGGCTAAGAGCATCCGTGTAACCATTCACACTGCTCGCCCGGGTATCGTTATCGGTAAAAAAGGTGAAGACGTAGAAAAACTGCGTAAGGTCGTAGCGGACATCGCTGGCGTTCCTGCACAGATCAACATCGCCGAAGTTCGTAAGCCTGAACTGGACGCAAAACTGGTTGCTGACAGCATCACTTCTCAGCTGGAACGTCGTGTTATGTTCCGTCGTGCTATGAAGCGTGCTGTACAGAACGCCATGCGTCTGGGCGCTAAAGGTATTAAAGTTGAAGTTAGTGGCCGTCTGGGCGGCGCGGAAATCGCACGTACCGAATGGTACCGCGAAGGTCGCGTACCGCTGCACACTCTGCGTGCTGACATCGACTACAACACCTCTGAAGCGCACACCACTTACGGTGTAATCGGCGTTAAAGTGTGGATCTTCAAAGGCGAGATCCTGGGTGGTATGGCTGCTGTTGAACAACCGGAAAAACCGGCTGCTCAGCCTAAAAAGCAGCAGCGTAAAGGCCGTAAATAAGGAGCGTCGCTGATGTTACAACCAAAGCGTACAAAATTCCGTAAAATGCACAAAGGCCGTAACCGCGGCCTGGCGCAGGGTACGGATGTTAGCTTCGGCAGCTTCGGTCTGAAAGCTGTTGGCCGTGGTCGTCTGACTGCCCGTCAGATCGAAGCAGCACGTCGTGCTATGACCCGTGCAGTTAAGCGTCAAGGTAAGATCTGGATCCGTGTGTTCCCGGACAAACCGATCACTGAAAAGCCGCTGGCAGTGCGTATGGGTAAAGGTAAAGGTAACGTGGAGTATTGGGTTGCCTTGATTCAGCCGGGTAAAGTCCTGTATGAAATGGACGGTGTTCCGGAAGAGCTGGCCCGTGAAGCATTCAAGCTGGCAGCAGCGAAACTGCCGATTAAAACCACCTTTGTAACTAAGACGGTGATGTAATGAAAGCAAAAGAGCTGCGTGAGAAGAGCGTTGAAGAGCTGAACACCGAGCTGCTGAACCTGCTGCGTGAGCAGTTCAACCTGCGTATGCAGGCTGCAAGTGGCCAGCTGCAACAGTCTCACCTGTTGAAGCAAGTGCGTCGCGATGTCGCACGCGTTAAGACTTTACTGAACGAGAAGGCGGGTGCGTAATGACCGATAAAATCCGTACTCTGCAAGGTCGCGTTGTTAGCGACAAAATGGAGAAATCCATTGTTGTTGCTATCGAACGTTTTGTGAAACACCCGATCTACGGTAAATTCATCAAGCGTACGACCAAACTGCACGTACATGACGAGAACAATGAATGCGGTATCGGTGACGTGGTTGAAATCCGCGAATGCCGTCCGCTGTCCAAGACTAAATCCTGGACGCTGGTTCGCGTTGTAGAGAAAGCGGTTCTGTAATACAGTACACTTTCTCGATACGAATAAACGGCTCAGAAATGAGCCGTTTATTTTTTCTACCCATATCCTTGAAGCGGTGTTATAATGCCGCGCCCTCGATATGGGGATTTTTAACGACCTGATTTTCGGGTCTCAGTAGTAGTTGACATTAGCGGAGCACTAAAATGATCCAAGAACAGACTATGCTGAACGTCGCCGACAACTCCGGTGCACGTCGCGTAATGTGTATCAAGGTTCTGGGTGGCTCGCACCGTCGCTACGCAGGCGTAGGCGACATCATCAAGATCACCATCAAAGAAGCAATTCCGCGTGGTAAGGTCAAAAAAGGTGATGTGCTGAAGGCGGTAGTGGTGCGCACCAAGAAGGGTGTTCGTCGCCCGGACGGTTCTGTCATTCGCTTCGATGGTAATGCTTGTGTTCTTCTGAACAACAACAGCGAGCAGCCTATCGGTACGCGTATTTTTGGGCCGGTAACTCGTGAGCTTCGTAGTGAGAAGTTCATGAAAATTATCTCTCTGGCACCAGAAGTACTCTAAGGAGCGAATCATGGCAGCGAAAATCCGTCGTGATGACGAAGTTATCGTGTTAACCGGTAAAGATAAAGGTAAACGCGGTAAAGTTAAGAATGTCCTGTCTTCCGGCAAGGTCATTGTTGAAGGTATCAACCTGGTTAAGAAACATCAGAAGCCGGTTCCGGCCCTGAACCAACCGGGTGGCATCGTTGAAAAAGAAGCCGCTATTCAGGTTTCCAACGTAGCAATCTTCAATGCGGCAACCGGCAAGGCTGACCGTGTAGGCTTTAGATTCGAAGACGGTAAAAAAGTCCGTTTCTTCAAGTCTAACAGCGAAACTATCAAGTAATTTGGAGTAGTACGATGGCGAAACTGCATGATTACTACAAAGACGAAGTAGTTAAAAAACTCATGACTGAGTTTAACTACAATTCTGTCATGCAAGTCCCTCGGGTCGAGAAGATCACCCTGAACATGGGTGTTGGTGAAGCGATCGCTGACAAAAAACTGCTGGATAACGCAGCAGCAGACCTGGCAGCAATCTCCGGTCAAAAACCGCTGATCACCAAAGCACGCAAATCTGTTGCAGGCTTCAAAATCCGTCAGGGCTATCCGATCGGCTGTAAAGTAACTCTGCGTGGCGAACGCATGTGGGAGTTCTTTGAGCGCCTGATCACTATTGCTGTACCGCGTATCCGTGACTTCCGTGGCCTGTCCGCTAAGTCTTTCGACGGTCGTGGTAACTACAGCATGGGTGTCCGTGAGCAGATCATCTTCCCAGAAATCGACTACGATAAAGTCGACCGCGTTCGTGGTTTGGATATTACCATTACCACTACTGCGAAATCTGACGAAGAAGGCCGCGCTCTGCTGGCTGCCTTTGACTTCCCGTTCCGCAAGTAAGGTAGGGTTACTAAATGGCTAAGCAATCAATGAAAGCACGCGAAGTAAAACGCGTAGCTTTAGCTGATAAATACTTCGCGAAACGCGCTGAACTGAAAGCGATCATCTCTGATGTGAACGCTTCCGACGAAGATCGTTGGAACGCTGTTCTCAAGCTGCAGACTCTGCCGCGTGATTCCAGCCCGTCTCGTCAGCGTAACCGCTGCCGTCAAACAGGTCGTCCGCATGGTTTCCTGCGGAAGTTCGGGTTGAGCCGTATTAAGGTCCGTGAAGCCGCTATGCGCGGTGAAATCCCGGGTCTGAAAAAGGCTAGCTGGTAATTGTCACCAATTGAATCACGGGAGTAAAGACAGATGAGCATGCAAGATCCGATCGCGGATATGCTGACCCGTATCCGTAACGGTCAGGCCGCGAACAAAGCTGCGGTCACCATGCCTTCCTCCAAGCTGAAAGTGGCAATCGCCAACGTGCTGAAGGAAGAAGGTTTTATTGAAGATTTTAAAGTTGAAGGCGACACCAAGCCTGAACTGGAACTGACTCTTAAGTATTTCCAGGGCAAAGCTGTTGTAGAAAGCATTCAGCGTGTCAGTCGCCCAGGTCTGCGCATTTATAAGCGTAAAGACGAGCTGCCGAAAGTTATGGCGGGTCTGGGTATCGCAGTTGTTTCTACCTCTAAAGGTGTTATGACTGATCGTGCAGCGCGCCAGGCTGGTCTTGGTGGCGAAATTATCTGCTACGTAGCCTAATCGGAGGAAAAAATGTCTCGTGTTGCTAAAGCACCGGTCGTTGTTCCTGCCGGCGTTGACGTAAAAATCAACGGTCAGGTTATTACGATCAAAGGTAAAAACGGCGAGCTGACTCGTACTCTCAACGATGCTGTTGAAGTTAAACATGCAGATAATACCCTGACCTTCGGTCCGCGTGATGGTTACGTAGACGGTTGGGCACAGGCTGGTACCGCGCGTGCCCTGCTGAACTCAATGGTTATCGGTGTTACCGAAGGCTTCACCAGGAAGCTGCAGCTGGTTGGTGTAGGTTACCGTGCAGCGGTTAAAGGCAATGTGATTAACCTGTCTCTGGGTTTCTCTCATCCTGTTGACCATCAGCTGCCTGCGGGTATCACTGCTGAATGTCCGACTCAGACTGAAATCGTGCTGAAAGGCGCTGATAAGCAGGTGATCGGCCAGGTTGCAGCGGATCTGCGCGCCTACCGTCGTCCTGAGCCTTACAAAGGCAAGGGTGTTCGTTACGCCGACGAAGTCGTGCGTACCAAAGAGGCTAAGAAGAAGTAAGGTAACACTATGGATAAGAAATCTGCTCGTATCCGTCGTGCGACCCGCGCACGCCGCAAGCTCCAGGAGCTGGGCGCAACTCGCCTGGTGGTACATCGTACCCCGCGTCATATTTACGCACAGGTAATTGCACCGAACGGTTCTGAAGTTCTGGTAGCTGCTTCTACTGTAGAAAAAGCTATCGCTGAACAACTGAAGTACACCGGTAACAAAGACGCGGCTGCAGCTGTGGGTAAAGCTGTCGCTGAACGCGCTCTGGAAAAAGGCATCAAAGATGTATCCTTTGACCGTTCCGGGTTCCAATATCATGGTCGTGTCCAGGCACTGGCAGATGCTGCCCGTGAAGCTGGCCTTCAGTTCTAAGGTAGAGGTGTAAGATGGCTCACATCGAAAAACAAGCTGGCGAACTGCAGGAAAAGCTGATCGCGGTAAACCGCGTATCTAAAACCGTTAAAGGTGGTCGTATTTTCTCCTTCACAGCTCTGACTGTAGTTGGCGATGGTAACGGTCGCGTTGGTTTTGGTTACGGTAAAGCGCGTGAAGTTCCAGCAGCGATCCAGAAAGCGATGGAAAAAGCCCGTCGCAATATGATTAACGTCGCGCTGAATAACGGCACTCTGCAACACCCTGTTAAAGGTGTTCATACGGGTTCTCGCGTATTCATGCAGCCGGCTTCCGAAGGTACCGGTATCATCGCCGGTGGTGCAATGCGCGCCGTTCTGGAAGTCGCTGGGGTTCATAACGTTCTGGCTAAAGCATATGGTTCCACCAACCCGATCAACGTGGTTCGTGCAACTATTGATGGCCTGGAAAATATGAGTTCTCCAGAAATGGTCGCTGCCAAGCGTGGTAAATCCGTTGAAGAAATTCTGGGGAAATAAACCATGGCAAAGACTATTAAAATTACTCAAACCCGCAGTGCAATCGGTCGTCTGCCGAAACATAAGGCAACGCTGCTTGGCCTGGGTCTGCGTCGTATTGGTCACACCGTAGAGCGCGAGGATACTCCTGCTATTCGCGGTATGATCAACGCGGTTTCCTTCATGGTTAAAGTTGAGGAGTAAGAGATGCGTTTAAATACTCTGTCTCCGGCCGAAGGCTCCAAAAAGGCGGGTAAACGCCTGGGTCGTGGTATCGGTTCTGGCCTCGGTAAAACCGGTGGTCGTGGTCACAAAGGTCAGAAATCTCGTTCTGGCGGTGGCGTACGTCGCGGTTTCGAGGGTGGTCAGATGCCTCTGTACCGTCGTCTGCCGAAATTCGGCTTCACTTCTCGTAAAGCAGCGATTACAGCCGAAGTTCGTCTGTCTGACCTGGCTAAAGTAGAAGGCGGTGTTGTAGACCTGAACACGCTGAAAGCGGCTAACATTATCGGTATCCAGATCGAGTTCGCGAAAGTGATCCTGGCTGGCGAAGTGACTACTCCGGTAACTGTTCGTGGCCTGCGTGTTACTAAAGGTGCTCGTGCTGCTATCGAAGCTGCTGGCGGTAAAATCGAGGAATAAGTAGCAGATGGCTAAACAACCGGGATTAGATTTTCAAAGTGCCAAAGGTGGCTTAGGCGAGCTGAAACGCAGACTGCTGTTTGTTATCGGTGCGCTGATTGTGTTTCGTATTGGCTCTTTTATTCCGATCCCTGGTATTGATGCCGCTGTACTTGCCAAACTGCTTGAGCAACAGCGAGGCACCATCATTGAGATGTTTAACATGTTCTCTGGTGGTGCTCTCAGCCGTGCTTCTATCTTTGCTCTGGGGATCATGCCGTATATTTCGGCGTCGATCATTATCCAGTTGCTGACGGTGGTTCATCCAACGTTGGCAGAAATTAAGAAAGAAGGGGAGTCTGGTCGTCGTAAGATCAGCCAGTACACCCGCTACGGTACTCTGGTGCTGGCAATATTCCAGTCGATCGGTATTGCTACCGGTCTGCCGAATATGCCTGGTATGCAAGGCCTGGTGATTAACCCGGGCTTTGCATTCTACTTCACTGCTGTTGTAAGTCTGGTCACAGGAACGATGTTCCTGATGTGGTTGGGCGAACAGATCACTGAGCGTGGTATCGGTAACGGTATCTCAATCATTATCTTCGCCGGTATTGTCGCGGGACTCCCGCCAGCCATTGCCCATACTATCGAGCAAGCGCGTCAAGGCGACCTGCACTTCCTCGTGTTGCTGTTGGTTGCAGTATTAGTATTTGCAGTGACGTTCTTTGTTGTATTTGTTGAGCGTGGTCAACGCCGCATTGTGGTAAACTACGCAAAACGTCAGCAAGGTCGTCGTGTCTATGCTGCACAGAGCACACATTTACCGCTGAAAGTGAATATGGCGGGGGTTATCCCGGCAATCTTCGCTTCCAGTATTATTCTGTTCCCGGCTACCATCGCGTCATGGTTCGGGGGCGGTACTGGTTGGAACTGGCTGACAACAATTTCGCTGTATTTGCAGCCTGGGCAACCGCTTTATGTGTTACTCTATGCGTCTGCAATCATCTTCTTCTGTTTCTTCTACACGGCGTTAGTTTTCAACCCGCGTGAAACAGCAGATAACCTGAAGAAGTCCGGTGCATTTGTACCAGGAATTCGTCCGGGAGAGCAAACGGCGAAGTATATCGATAAAGTAATGACCCGCCTGACCTTGGTTGGTGCGCTGTACATTACCTTTATCTGCCTGATCCCGGAGTTCATGCGTGATGCAATGAAAGTACCGTTCTACTTCGGTGGGACCTCACTGCTTATCGTTGTTGTCGTGATTATGGACTTTATGGCTCAAGTGCAAACTCTAATGATGTCCAGTCAGTATGAGTCTGCATTGAAGAAGGCGAACCTGAAAGGCTATGGCCGATAATTGGTCGCCCGAGAAGTTACGGAGAGTAAAAATGAAAGTTCGTGCTTCCGTCAAGAAATTATGCCGTAACTGCAAAATCGTTAAGCGTGATGGTGTCATCCGTGTGATTTGCAGTGCCGAGCCGAAGCATAAACAGCGCCAAGGCTGATTTTTTTCGCATATTTTTCTTGCAAAGTTGGGTTGAGCTGGCTAGATTAGCCAGCCAATCTTTTGTATGTCTGTGCGTTTCCATTTGAGTATCCTGAAAACGGGCTTTTCAGCATGGAACGTACATATTAAATAGTAGGAGTGCATAGTGGCCCGTATAGCAGGCATTAACATTCCTGATCATAAGCATGCCGTAATCGCATTAACTTCGATTTATGGCGTCGGCAAGACCCGTTCTAAAGCCATCCTGGCTGCAGCGGGTATCGCTGAAGATGTTAAGATCAGTGAGCTGTCTGAAGGACAAATCGACACGCTGCGTGACGAAGTTGCCAAATTTGTCGTTGAAGGTGATCTGCGCCGTGAAATCAGCATGAGCATCAAGCGCCTGATGGATCTTGGTTGCTATCGCGGTTTGCGTCATCGTCGTGGTCTCCCGGTTCGCGGTCAGCGTACCAAGACCAACGCACGTACCCGTAAGGGTCCGCGCAAACCGATCAAGAAATAATCGGGGTGATTGAATAATGGCAAAGGCACCAATTCGTGCACGTAAACGTGTAAGAAAACAAGTCTCTGACGGCGTGGCTCATATCCATGCTTCTTTCAACAACACCATCGTGACTATCACTGATCGTCAGGGTAACGCGTTGGGTTGGGCAACAGCCGGTGGTTCCGGTTTCCGTGGTTCTCGCAAATCCACTCCGTTTGCAGCTCAGGTTGCAGCAGAGCGTTGCGCTGACGCCGTGAAAGAATACGGTATCAAGAATCTGGAAGTTATGGTTAAAGGTCCGGGTCCAGGCCGCGAATCTACTATTCGTGCTCTGAACGCCGCAGGTTTCCGCATCACTAACATTACTGATGTGACTCCGATCCCTCATAACGGTTGTCGTCCGCCGAAAAAACGTCGCGTATAACGCTTCGTTTTCCAGGTTTGTTGGAGAAAGAAAATGGCAAGATATTTGGGTCCTAAGCTCAAGCTGAGCCGTCGTGAGGGCACCGACTTATTCCTTAAGTCAGGCGTTCGCGCGATCGATACCAAGTGTAAAATTGAACAAGCTCCTGGCCAGCACGGTGCGCGTAAACCGCGTCTGTCTGACTATGGTGTGCAGTTGCGTGAAAAGCAAAAAGTTCGCCGTATCTATGGTGTGCTGGAGCGTCAGTTCCGTAACTACTACAAAGAAGCAGCACGTCTGAAAGGCAACACCGGTGAAAACCTGTTGGCTCTGCTGGAAGGTCGTCTGGACAACGTTGTATACCGTATGGGCTTCGGTGCCACTCGTGCAGAAGCACGTCAGCTGGTTAGCCATAAAGCAATTATGGTAAACGGTCGTGTTGTTAACATCGCTTCTTATCAGGTTAGTCCGAATGACGTTGTAAGCATTCGTGAGAAAGCGAAGAAGCAGTCTCGCGTGAAAGCCGCTCTGGAGCTGGCTGAGCAGCGTGAAAAGCCAACCTGGCTGGAAGTTGATGCTGGCAAGATGGAAGGTACGTTTAAGCGTAAGCCGGAGCGTTCTGATCTGTCTGCGGACATTAACGAACACCTGATCGTCGAGCTTTACTCCAAGTAAAGCTTAGTACCAAAGAGAGGACACAATGCAGGGTTCTGTGACAGAGTTTCTAAAACCGCGCCTGGTTGATATCGAGCAAGTGAGTTCGACGCACGCCAAGGTGACCCTTGAGCCTTTAGAGCGTGGCTTTGGCCATACTCTGGGTAACGCACTGCGCCGTATTCTGCTCTCATCGATGCCGGGTTGCGCGGTGACCGAGGTTGAGATTGATGGTGTACTACATGAGTACAGCACCAAAGAAGGCGTTCAGGAAGATATCCTGGAAATCCTGCTCAACCTGAAAGGGCTGGCGGTGAGAGTTCAGGGCAAAGATGAAGTTATTCTTACCTTGAATAAATCTGGCATTGGCCCTGTGACTGCAGCCGATATCACCCACGACGGTGATGTCGAAATCGTCAAGCCGCAGCACGTGATCTGCCACCTGACCGATGAGAACGCGTCTATTAGCATGCGTATCAAAGTTCAGCGCGGTCGTGGTTATGTGCCGGCTTCTACCCGAATTCATTCGGAAGAAGATGAGCGCCCAATCGGCCGTCTGCTGGTCGACGCATGCTACAGCCCTGTGGAGCGTATTGCCTACAATGTTGAAGCAGCGCGTGTAGAACAGCGTACCGACCTGGACAAGCTGGTCATCGAAATGGAAACCAACGGCACAATCGATCCTGAAGAGGCGATTCGTCGTGCGGCAACCATTCTGGCTGAACAACTGGAAGCTTTCGTTGACTTACGTGATGTACGTCAGCCTGAAGTGAAAGAAGAGAAACCAGAGTTCGATCCGATCCTGCTGCGCCCTGTTGACGATCTGGAATTGACTGTCCGCTCTGCTAACTGCCTTAAAGCAGAAGCTATCCACTATATCGGTGATCTGGTACAGCGTACCGAGGTTGAGCTCCTTAAAACGCCTAACCTTGGTAAAAAATCTCTTACTGAGATTAAAGACGTGCTGGCTTCCCGTGGACTGTCTCTGGGTATGCGCCTGGAAAACTGGCCACCGGCAAGCATCGCTGACGAGTAACCGGATCACAGGTTAAGGTTTTACTGAGAAGGATAAGGTCATGCGCCATCGTAAGAGTGGTCGTCAACTGAACCGCAACAGCAGCCATCGCCAGGCTATGTTCCGCAATATGGCAGGTTCACTGGTTCGTCATGAAATCATCAAGACGACTCTGCCTAAAGCGAAAGAGCTGCGCCGCGTAGTTGAGCCGCTGATTACTCTTGCCAAGACTGATAGCGTTGCTAATCGTCGTCTGGCATTCGCCCGTACTCGTGATAACGAGATCGTGGCAAAACTGTTTAACGAACTGGGCCCGCGTTTCGCGAGCCGTGCCGGTGGTTACACTCGTATTCTGAAGTGTGGCTTCCGTGCAGGCGACAACGCGCCGATGGCTTACATCGAGCTGGTTGATCGTTCAGAGAAAGCAGAAGCTGCTGCAGAGTAATCTGAAGCAACGTAAAAAAACCCGCCCCGGCGCTGAGGAATCCCCAGTAATGGGCGGGTAAAAAAAGACAGGCATAGAGTTTTGTGA
>NZ_PTRE01000057.1 GCF_002965065.1 Escherichia sp. MOD1-EC7003 | reverse complement strand
TGGACATTATTTTTGTAGAGCCGGAGGAAACAGACCAGACGGTTTAAATGAGCCGGTTACAATAGTCCGGAAGACGCGCCGAAGAAATAGAAACTGGTCCTCGTCTTTTTTTCTCCTCGCGGCATACTGCCGGCATGAAAACACAACGTGGTTATACGCTGATTGAAACGCTGGTCGCGATGCTGATTTTGGTCATGCTAAGCGCAAGTGGGCTCTATGGCTGGCAATACTGGCAGCAGTCGCAACGGCTATGGCAAACCGCCAGCCAGGCGCGGGACTATTTGCTCTATTTACGTGAAGATGCCAACTGGCATAACCGCGACCACAGTATCAGTGTTATCAGGGAGGGGACGTTATGGTGCCTTGTGAGTTCCGTTGCTGGGGCGAATACCTGTCGTGGCAGTTCACCGTTGGTCTTTGTGCCACGCTGGCCTGAAGTCGAAATGAGCGACCTGACACCTTCGCTCACTTTCTTTGGCCTGCGCAATACCGCATGGGCGGGACATATTCGCTTCAAAAACTCAACGGGTGAGTGGTGGCTGGTAGTTTCACCGTGGGGAAGACTCCGGCTTTGTCAGCAAGGAGAAACAGAAGGATGCCTGTAAAAGAGCAAGGTTTTTCTCTGCTGGAAGTGTTGATTGCTATGGCGATCAGTAGCGTATTGTTGCTGGGGGCTGCACGCTTTCTGCCTGCGTTACAGCGTGAAAGTTTAACGAGCACCCGTAAGCTGGCACTGGAAGATGAAATCTGGCTGCGGGTATTTACCGTCGCGAAGCATCTCCAGAGGGCGGGTTATTGTCATGGCAGCTGTACGGGGGAAGGGGTGGAAATTGTCGGACAGGGCGACTGTATCATTGTGCAGTGGGATGCGAACAGTAACGGTATCTGGGATCGCGAACCGGTAAAAGAGTCCGACCAGATTGGATTTCGTCTGAAGGAGCATGTGCTGGAAACATTACGCGGTGCGACATCCTGTGAAGGTAAGGGCTGGGATAAAGTCACGAATCCGGATGCCATCATTATCGACACTTTTCAGGTCGTACGTCAGGATGTCAGCGGTTTCTCGCCGATGTTGACGGTTAATATGCGCGGTGCCAGTAAGGCAGAACCACAAACCGTGGTGGATGCCAGCTATAGCGTGACAGGATTCAACCTGTGAACCGCGAAAAGGGTGTTTCGTCACTGGCTCTGGTCCTGATGCTGCTGGTTTTAGGTAGCTTGCTATTGCAAGGAATGAGTCAGCAGGATCGTAGTTTTGCCTCTCGGGTGACTATGGAAAGCCAGTCATTGCGTCGCCAGGCCATCGTTCAGTCGGCGCTGGAGTGGGGCAAAATGCACTCCTGGCAGACGCAGCCCGCAGTTCAGTGCTTACTGTACGCTGCCACCGGTGCCTAGGTTTGTCTGCGTTTACTGGCAGACAAAGAAGCCTTATTGATTGCTGGTTATGAAGGCGTTTCGTTATGGCGAACAGGCGAGGTCATCGATGGAAACATTGTTTTTTCGCCACGCGGCTGGAGCGACTTTTGTCCGCAAAAAGAGAGGGCATTATGTCAGCTTCCCTGAAGAATCAACAAGGCTTTAGCCTGCCGGAGGTAATGTTGGCGATGGTGCTGATGGTGATGATTGTCACTGCGTTATCGGGTTTCCAGCGAACATTAATGAACAGTCTTGCCAGCAGAAACCAGTACCAACAGCTCTGGCGGCATGGCTGGCAGCAAACGCAACTGCGCGCGATTTCGCCACCTGCCAACTGGCAGGTCAACCGAATGCAGACATCGCAGGCGGGATGTGTCAGCATCAGCGTTACGCTAGTTTCACCCGGGGGCAGAGAAGGCGAGATGAGCCGCCTGCATTGCCCGAATCGTCAGTAGTCAGGAGCCGCTATGTTAAGGGTCTACCATTCCAATCGTCTGGACGTGCTGGAAGCGTTGATGGAGTTTATTGTCGAACGCGAACGGCTGGACGATCCTTTCGAACCAGAAATGATTCTGGTGCAAAGTACCGGTATGGCGCAGTGGCTGCAAATGACCCTGTCGCAAAAGTTTGGTATTGCGGCAAACATTGATTTTCCGCTGCCAGCGAGTTTTATCTGGGATATGTTCGTCCGGGTGTTACCGGAGATCCCCAAAGAGAGCGCCTTTAACAAACAGAGCATGAGCTGGAAACTGATGACTCTGCTGCCGCAACTGTTGGAGCGCGAAGACTTTACCCTGTTGCGGCATTATCTGACTGACGATAGCGACAAGCGAAAACTGTTCCAGCTTTCTTCAAAAGCGGCAGACCTGTTTGACCAGTATCTGGTCTATCGCCCGGACTGGCTGGCACAGTGGGAAGCGGGGCATCTGGTTGAAGGGCTGGGAGAAGCGCAGACCTGGCAAGCGCCGTTGTGGAAGGCGCTGGTGGAATATACCCATGAACTCGGGCAACCGTGCTGGCACCGTGCCAATCTCTATCAACGCTTTATCGAAACGCTGGAGTCCGCGACGACCTGCCCTTCGGGGTTACCTTCGCGCGTCTTTATATGCGGTATTTCCGCGTTACCGCCTGTTTATCTCCAGGCGCTACAGGCGCTGGGTAAACATATTGAAATCCATCTCCTGTTTACCAACCCCTGCCGTTATTACTGGGGCGACATTAAAGATCCTGCTTATCTGGCGAAACTGCTGACTCGCCAGCGGCGACACAGTTTTGAAGATCGCGAATTACCGCTATTTCGCGACAGCGAAAATGCCGGGCAGCTCTTTAACAGCGATGGTGAACAGGATGTTGGCAACCCACTGCTGGCCTCATGGGGTAAGCTTGGGCGCGACTACATTTATCTCCTTTCTGACCTGGAGAGCAGCCAGGAGCTGGACGCTTTTGTCGATGTTACGCCAGACAACCTGCTGCATAACATTCAGTCTGACATTCTGGAACTGGAAAATCGTGCCGTTGCTGGTGTGAACATCGAAGAGTTTTCCCGTAGCGATAACAAACGTCCGCTTGATCCACTGGATAGCAGTATCACCTTCCATGTTTGCCATAGCCCGCAGCGTGAAGTTGAAGTTTTACACGATCGCCTGCTGGCGATGCTGGAGGAAGACCCGACACTTACTCCGCGCGACATCATCGTGATGGTGGCTGATATCGACAGCTATAGCCCGTTTATTCAGGCAGTGTTTGGTAGTGCACCTGCGGATCGTTACCTGCCTTACGCCATTTCCGACCGTCGGGCGCGGCAGTCACATCCGGTACTGGAAGCGTTTATCAGCCTGTTATCACTGCCTGACAGTCGCTTTGTGTCAGAGGATGTGCTGGCGCTACTGGACGTGCCGGTGCTGGCGGCGCGGTTTGACATTACCGAAGAAGGGCTGCGTTATTTACGCCAGTGGGTCAACGAATCCGGCATTCGTTGGGGGATAGATGACGACAACGTTCGCGAGCTGGAACTCCCCGCCACCGGTCAACACACCTGGCGGTTTGGCCTGACGCGCATGTTGCTGGGCTACGCGATGGAAAGCGCGCAGGGCGAGTGGCAATCGGTTCTGCCTTACGATGAGTCGAGCGGCTTAATTGCAGAACTGGTGGGGCACCTGGCGTCACTGCTAATGCAGCTGAATATCTGGCGTCGCGGGCTGGCGCAGGAGCGTCCGCTGGAAGAGTGGTTGCCGGTTTGTCGCGATATGCTCAACGCCTTCTTCCTGCCGGATGCGGAAACCGAAGCGGCGATGACGCTGATCGAACAACAATGGCAGGCGATTATCGCCGAAGGTTTAGGTGCGCAGTATGGCGACGCGGTGCCGCTGTCACTATTGCGTGATGAACTGGCACAGCGCCTGGATCAAGAACGTATCAGCCAGCGTTTTCTCGCCGGGCCGGTTAACATTTGTACTCTGATGCCAATGCGTTCAATTCCGTTCAAAGTGGTTTGCCTGCTGGGAATGAACGACGGCGTTTATCCACGCCAGCTTGCGCCATTGGGCTTTGACCTGATGAGCCAGAAACCGAAGCGTGGCGACCGTAGCCGTCGCGATGATGACCGCTATCTGTTCCTGGAAGCGTTAATTTCCGCGCAGCAAAAACTCTATATCAGCTATATCGGGCGTTCCATTCAGGATAACAGTGAACGTTTCCCGTCGGTGCTGGTGCAGGAACTGATCGACTACATCGGGCAAAGCCATTATCTACCGGGCGATGAAGCGCTCAACTGTGATGAAAGCGAAGCAAGGGTAAAAGCGCATCTTACTTGCCTCCATACCCGAATGCCGTTTGATCCACAAAACTACCAGCCAGGCGAACGACAAAGCTATGCTCGTGAATGGCTACCTGCGGCCAGCCAGGCTGGTAAGGCACATTCTGAATTTGTTCAGCCGCTGCCGTTTATCTTACCGGAAACCGTGCCGCTGGAAACGCTACAACGATTCTGGGCACATCCGGTGCGGGCATTTTTCCAGATGCGTTTGCAGGTGAACTTCCGTACCGAAGACAGCGAAATTCCCGACACCGAACCTTTTATTCTTGAAGGGCTTAGTCGTTATCAAATCAACCAGCAGTTATTGAATGCACTGGTTGAGCAGGATGATGCCGAACGCTTGTTCCGCCGCTTCCGGGCAGCAGGTGATTTACCGTATGGCGCTTTTGGTGAAATTTTCTGGGAAACACAGTGCCAGGAGATGCAGCAGCTTGCTGACAGAGTCATTGCCTGTCGCCAGCCGGGGCAGAGTATGGAAATTGATCTCGTCTGCAACGGTGTGCGGATAACTGGCTGGTTGCCGCAGGTGCAGCCGGATGGCCTGTTGCGCTGGCGTCCCTCTTTATTAAGTGTGGCGCAGGGAATGCAACTTTGGCTGGAACACCTTGTCTACTGTGCCAGCGGTGGTAATGGTGAAAGTCGCCTTTTTCTACGCAAAGACGGCGAGTGGCGTTTTCCACCGCTTGCCGCTGAACAGGCTTTGCATTACCTCTCACAACTGATTGAGGGGTATCGTGAAGGAATGTCCGCGCCGTTGCTGGTGTTACCTGAAAGTGGCGGCGCGTGGCTAAAAAATTGTTATGACGCGCAAAACGATGCCATGTTGGATGACGATTCCACTTTGCAAAAAGCCCGTACGAAATTCCTTCAGGCTTACGAAGGCAACATGATGGTGCGTGGAGAAGGTGACGATATCTGGTATCAACGGCTCTGGCGGCAATTAACACCAGAGACAATGGAAACCATCGTTGAACAGTCGCAACGTTTCCTGTTACCGCTGTTTCGCTTTAATCAGTCATGAGTGTTGTATAAAAATTGCGCAATTTATTCGCTTGCTTTATGATGCGCACCAGTCGCGGACTGATGGTTATATAGACATAGGCTGACTCGTTCAGCGCAAGATTAAATTCTGGCAGATGATTTGCGTTAACGTGTTGAATCTGGCTAGAAAATAAAGTTGATAATGAGGTCCGTGAATGCCCCGCAGCACCTGGTTCAAAGCATTATTGTTGTTTGTTGCCCTTTGGGTACCCTTAAGTCAGGCAGAAACGGGATGGCTGCCGATTCAGGAAACCATCCGTAAAAGTGATAAAGATAACCGCCAGTATCAGGCTATATGTCTGGATAACGGTATGGTGGTCTTGCTGGTTTCTGATCCGCAGGCGGTTAAATCGCTCTCGGCGCTGGTGGTGCCCGTTGGGTCGCTGGAAGATCCCGAGGCGTACCAGGGGCTGGCACATTACCTTGAACATATGAGTCTGATGGGGTCGAAAAAGTATCCGCAGGCTGACAGTCTGGCTGAATACCTCAAAATGCACGGCGGCAGTCACAATGCCAGCACGGCACCGTATCGCACGGCTTTCTATCTGGAAGTTGAGAACGACGCCTTGCCCGGTGCGGTAGACCGCCTGGCAGACGCTATCGCTGAACCGTTGCTCGACAAGAAATATGCAGAACGTGAGCGTAATGCGGTGAACGCTGAATTAACCATGGCGCGTACGCGTGACGGGATGCGCATGGCACAGGTCAGCGCAGAAACCATTAACCCGGCACACCCCGGTGCAAAGTTTTCTGGCGGTAACCTCGAAACTTTAAGCGACAAACCTGGTAATCCGGTACAGCAGGCGCTGAAAGATTTCCACGAGAAGTACTATTCTGCCAATCTGATGAAGTCCGTTATTTACAGTAATAAACCGCTGCCGAAGTTGGCACAAATGGCGGCAGACACCTTTGGTCGCGTGCCGAACAAAGAGAGCAAAAAACCGGAAATCACCGTGCCGGTAGTCACCGACGCGCAAAAGGGCATTATCATTCATTACGTCCCGGCGCTGCCGCGTAAAGTTCTGCGCGTTGAGTTTCGCATCGATAACAATTCGGCGAAGTTCCGCAGTAAAACGGATGAATTGATTACCTATCTGATTGGCAATCGCAGCCCTGGAACGCTTTCTGACTGGCTGCAAAAGCAGGGATTTGTTGAGGGCATTGGCGCCAGCTCCGATCCTATTGTTAACGGCAACAGCGGTGTATTAGCGATCTCTGCGTCTTTAACCGATAAAGGTCTGGCGAATCGCGATCAGGTTGTGGCGGCCATTTTTAGCTACCTTAATCTGTTACGCGAAAAAGGGATTGAAAAACAATACTTCGATGAACTGGCGAATGTGCTGGATATCGACTTCCGTTATCCGTCAATCACCCGTGATATGGATTACGTGGAATGGCTGGCTGATACGATGATTCGCGTTCCTGTTGAGCATACGCTGGATGCGGTCAATATTGCCGATCGCTACGACGCTAAAGCAGTAAAAGAGCGTCTGGCGATGATGACGCCGCAGAATGCGCGTATCTGGTATATCAGCCCGAAAGAGCCGCACAATAAAACGGCTTACTTTGTCGATGCGCCGTATCAGGTCGATAAAATCAGCGAACAAACCTTCGCTGACTGGCAGAAAAAAGCGGCCAACATTGCGCTCTCCTTGCCGGAACTTAACCGCTATATTCCTGACAATTTCTCGCTGATTAAGTCAGAAAAGAAATACGACCATCCAGAGCTGATTGTTGATGAGTCGAATCTGCGTGTGGTATATGCGCCGAGCCGTTATTTTGCCAGCGAGCCTAAAGCCGATGTCAGCCTGATTTTGCGTAACCCGAAAGCCATGGACAGCGCCCGTAATCAGGTGATGTTTGCGCTCAATGATTATCTCGCTGGGCTGGCACTTGATCAGTTAAGCAATCAGGCGTCGGTTGGTGGCATCAGTTTTTCCACCAATGCAAACAATGGCCTTATGGTTAATGCCAATGGTTACACTCAGCGTCTGCCGCAGCTTTTCCTGGCTCTTCTGGAGGGCTACTTTAGCTATACCGCTACGGAAGATCAGCTTGAGCAAGCGAAGTCCTGGTATAACCAGATGATGGATTCCGCAGAAAAGGGCAAAGCGTTCGAGCAAGCGATTATGCCCGCGCAGATGCTCTCGCAGGTGCCGTATTTCTCGCGAGATGAACGGCGTAAAATTTTGTCCTCCATTACTCTTAAAGAGGTGCTGGCCTATCGCGACGCCTTAAAATCAGGGGCTCGACCAGAGTTTATGATTATCGGCAACATGACCGAAACCCAGGCAATAACGCTGGCACGCGATGTGCAAAAACAGTTGGGCGCTGATGGTTCAGAGTGGTGTCGTAACAAAGATGTCCTGGTCGATAAAAAACAATCCGTCATCTTTGAAAAAGCCGGTAACAGCACCGACTCCGCACTGGCAGCGGTATTTGTACCGACTGGCTACGATGAATACAACAGTTCAGCCTATAGCTCTCTGTTGGGGCAGATTGTACAGCCGTGGTTCTACAATCAGTTGCGTACCGAAGAACAGTTGGGCTATGCCGTGTTCGCGTTCCCAATGAGCGTGGGGCGTCAGTGGGGCATGGGCTTCCTGTTGCAAAGCAATGATAAACAGCCTTCATTCTTGTGGGAACGTTACAAGGCGTTTTTCCCGACTACAGAGGCAAAATTGCGGGCGATGAAGCCAGAAGAGTTTGCGCAAATCCAGCTGGCGGTAATTACCCAGATGCAGCAGGCACCGCAAACGCTCGGAGAAGAAGCATCGAAGTTAAGTAAAGATTTCGATCGCGGCAATATGCGCTTTGATTCGCGTGATAAAATCGTTGCCCAGATAAAACTGCTGACGCCGCAAAAACTGGCTGATTTCTTTCATCAGGCGGTGGTCGAGCCGCAAGGCATGGCTATTCTGTCGCAGATTTCCGGCAGCCAGAACGGGAAAGCCGAATATGTGCATCCTGAAGGCTGGAAAGTGTGGGAGAACGTCAGCGCGTTGCAGCAAACAATGCCCCAGATGAGTGAAAAGAATGAGTGAGGTCGCCGAGACACTAGATCCTTTGCGCTTGCCCTTACAGGGCGAGCGCCTGATTGAAGCCTCAGCCGGCACAGGCAAAACCTTTACGATTGCGGCGCTCTATTTGCGCCTGTTACTTGGACTGGGCGGTTCTGCCGCCTTTCCCCGCCCGCTGACCGTTGAAGAACTGCTGGTGGTCACCTTTACCGAGGCTGCCACCGCAGAATTGCGCGGTCGTATCCGTAGCAATATCCACGAGTTGCGCATCGCCTGTCTGCGTGAAACCACCGACAATCCGCTGTATGCACGCTTGCTGGAAGAGATCGACGATAAAGCGCAAGCCGCGCAGTGGTTGTTGTTAGCCGAACGGCAGATGGATGAAGCGGCAGTCTTTACTATTCACGGCTTTTGCCAGCGCATGCTCAACCTGAACGCCTTTGAATCCGGCATGTTGTTTGAGCAGCAGCTGATTGAAGATGAGTCTCTGCTACGCTACCAGGCCTGTGCCGATTTCTGGCGTCGTCATTGCTACCCGTTACCGCGTGAAATTGCCCAGGTCGTCTTTGAAACCTGGAAAGGACCACAGGCGTTACTGCGAGATATTAATCGTTATCTGCAAGGGGAAGCGCCGGTTATCAAAGCGCCGCCGCCCGATGATGAAACGCTGGTTTCCCGCCACGCGCATATTGTGGCGCGTATCGATGCCGTAAAACAGCAGTGGCGCGATGCGGTGGGCGAGCTGGATGCGCTGATCGAATCTTCTGGCATTGATCGACGCAAGTTCAACCGTAGCAATCAGGCTAAATGGATCGACAAGATCAGCGCCTGGGCAGAAGAAGAGACAAACAGTTATCAGTTGCCGGAGTCGCTGGAAAAATTCTCTCAACGATTCTTAGAAGATCGCACGAAAGCAGGAGGGGAAACGCCGCGACATCCGCTGTTTGAGGCGATCGATCAACTGCTTGCTGAACCATTATCGATCCGCGATCTGGTGATCACCCGCGCCCTGGCTGAGATCCGCGAAACGGTAGCGCGTGAAAAACGTCGCCGTGGCGAACTGGGTTTTGATGATATGTTAAGTCGGCTCGATTCCGCGCTGCGTAGCGAAAGTGGCGAGGCGCTGGCAACGGTGATCCGTACGCGATTCCCGGTGGCAATGATCGACGAATTTCAGGATACAGACCCCCAGCAGTACCGAATTTTTCGCCGCATCTGGCACCATCAGCCGGAAACCGCATTGTTGCTAATTGGCGACCCGAAACAGGCCATATATGCGTTCCGGGGTGCGGATATCTTCACTTATATGAAGGCGCGTAGCGAAGTTCACGCACACTACACCTTAGACACCAACTGGCGCTCCGCACCCGGAATGGTGAACAGCGTGAACAAGATTTTTAGTCAGACTGATGACGCTTTCATGTTTCGCGAAATATCGTTTATCCCAGTGAAATCAGCCGGGAAAAATCAGGCGTTACGTTTTGTATTTAAAGGTGAAACGCAGCCTGCGATGAAAATGTGGCTGATGGAAGGCGAAAGCTGCGGTGTTGGCGATTATCAAAGTACCATGGCGCAGGTATGTGCTGCGCAAATCCGCGACTGGTTACAGGCCGGGCAGCGAGGGGAAGCGTTGCTGATGAACGGCGATGATGCGCGTCCGGTACGTGCCTCGGACATCAGTGTGCTGGTGCGCAGCCGCCAGGAGGCCGCCCAGGTGCGCGATGCCTTAGCGCTGCTGGAAATCCCTTCCGTTTACCTTTCGAACCGCGACAGTGTTTTTGAAACTCTGGAAGCGCAGGAGATGCTTTGGCTGTTGCAGGCGGTGATGACGCCCGAACGTGAGAACACCCTGCGCAGTGCGCTGGCAACGTCAATGATGGGGCTGAATGCGCTGGATATAGAAACGCTGAACAATGACGAACAGGCGTGGGATGCGGTAGTCGAAGAGTTCGATGGTTATCGGCAAATCTGGCGCAAACGTGGCGTCATGCCGATGCTGCGGGCGCTGATGTCGGCGCGTAATATTGCAGAAAACTTGCTGGCAACGGCAGGCGGTGAGCGGCGTCTTACCGATATTTTGCACATCAGCGAACTGCTACAAGAAGCCGGAACGCAGCTGGAAAGTGAACATGCGCTGGTACGCTGGTTATCGCAGCATATCCTCGAACCCGACAGTAATGCCTCCAGCCAGCAAATGCGTCTCGAAAGTGACAAACATCTGGTGCAGATTGTCACGATCCATAAATCGAAAGGGCTGGAATATCCGCTGGTCTGGCTGCCGTTTATCACCAATTTCCGCGTCCAGGATCAGGCGTTTTATCACGATCGTCACTCGTTTGAGGCCGTTTTGGATCTTAACGCTGCACCAGAAAGCGTTGATCTTGCGGAGGCCGAGCGTCTGGCAGAAGATCTCCGATTGCTCTATGTGGCGCTGACGCGTTCGGTCTGGCATTGCAGTCTCGGCGTAGCGCCGCTGGTGCGCCGTCGTGGCGATAAAAAAGGCGATACCGACGTCCATCAAAGTGCGCTCGGGCGCTTGCTGCAAAAAGGGGAACCGAAAGATGCGCCAGGGCTTCGCGCCTGTATTGAAGCGTTGTGTGATGATGATATTGGCTGGCAAACGGCACAAACTGGTGATAACCAGCCCTGGCAGGTTAATGATGCTTTAACTGCAGAACTGAATGCCAGGACGCTACAACGATTGCCCGGCGATAACTGGCGTGTCACCAGCTACTCCGGTTTGCAGCAGCGTGGTCATGGTATCGCTCAGGATTTGATGCCACGGCTGGATGTTGAGGCCGCAGGCGTGGTCAGCGTCGTTGAAGAACCGACGTTAACACCGCATCAGTTTCCGCGCGGTGCGTCACCGGGGACATTTTTGCACAGTTTGTTTGAAGACCTCGATTTTACCCAGCCGGTTGACCCGAACTGGGTACAAGAAAAACTGGAACTCGGCGGCTTTGAACCGCAGTGGGAACCGGTGTTGACCGAGTGGATCACGGCTGTCCTCCAGGCTCCTCTCAATGAAACGGGTGTTAGCCTGAATCAACTTTCCACTCGCGATAAACAGGTGGAGATGGAGTTTTACCTGCCGATTAGTGAACCGCTTATCGCCAGCCAACTTGATGCACTAATCCGTCAGTTTGACCTGCTATCCGCTGGCTGTCCACCGCTGGAGTTCATGCAGGTACGCGGCATGTTAAAAGGCTTTATCGACCTGGTGTTTCGCCACGAAGGGCGTTATTACCTGCTCGACTATAAATCTAACTGGTTGGGGGAAGACAGTTCGGCATACACCCAGCAGGCAATGGCAGCGGCGATGCAGGCACACCGCTATGATCTGCAATATCAGCTTTATACCCTGGCGCTGCATCGTTATCTGCGCCATCGCATTGCTGATTACGACTATGAGCGCCATTTTGGCGGCGTTATTTATTTGTTCCTGCGTGGCGTTGATAAAGAACATCCGCAACAAGGGATTTACGTGACCCGACCCAACGCCGGGTTGATTGCTCTGATGGATGAGATGTTTGCCGGTATGACCCTGGAGGAGGCGTAATGAAATTGCAAAAGCAATTACTGGAAGCTGTGGAGCACAAACAGCTACGCCCGCTGGATGTGCAGTTTGCCCTGACAGTGGCGGGAGATGAACATCCCGCTGTCACTCTCGCGGCAGCTCTGTTAAGCCACGACGCCGGGGAAGGGCATGTCTGTTTACCGCTCTCACGACTGGAGAACAGCGAGACCTCACATCCGCTGTTAGCAACCTGCGTCAGTGAAATTGGCGATTTGCGAAACTGGGAAGAGTGCCTGCTGGCTTCACAAGCGGTCAGCCGGGGAGATGAACCAACGCCAATGATCCTCTGTGGCGATCGCCTTTATCTGAATCGCATGTGGTGTAATGAGCGCACAGTGGCACGCTTTTTCAACGAAGTGAATCATGCCATTGAGGTGGATGAAACGTTGCTGAAGCAAACGCTGGATAAACTCTTTGCGCCAGGCGATGAGATCAACTGGCAAAAAGTGGCGGCAGCGGTGGCGCTGACGCGGCGGATCTCGGTGATTTCCGGCGGTCCTGGCACCGGTAAAACGACGACTGTAGCGAAGTTGCTGGCGGCGTTAATTCAGATGGCAGACGGCGAACGCTGCCGTATCCGTCTGGCCGCGCCAACGGGTAAAGCTGCCGCGCGCTTAACCGAATCGCTTGGCAAAGCTTTGCGCCAGCTACCGTTGACCGATGAACAAAAGAAACGTATTCCGGAAGATGCCAGCACTGTGCACCGATTGCTGGGTGCGCAGCCGGGTAGCCAGCGTTTACGTCATCATGCCGGTAACCCGCTGCATCTTGATGTGCTGGTGGTAGATGAAGCGTCAATGATCGATCTGCCTATGATGTCGAGACTGATCGACGCCTTGCCCGATCATGCGCGAGTGATCTTTCTCGGCGATCGCGATCAACTGGCCTCGGTTGAGGCTGGCGCAGTGCTGGGAGATATCTGCGCTTATGCCAATGCAGGCTTTACCGCAGAGCGCGCCGGGCAATTAAGTCGTCTGACAGGAACTCACGTTCCGGCAGGAACAGGCACAGAAGCGGCATCTTTGCGCGACAGTCTCTGCTTGCTGCAAAAAAGCTACCGTTTCGGTAGTGATTCTGGCATTGGTCAGCTTGCGGCGGCGATCAACCGTGGTGATAAAACGGCAGTGAAAGCGGTTTTTCAGCAGGATTTTACTGATATCGAAAAACGACTTTTACAGAGCGGTGAAGATTATATTGTGATGCTTGAGGAAGCTCTTGCCGGTTACGGACGTTATCTGGAGCTGTTGCAAGCGCGTGCCGAGCCGGATTTAATCATTCAGGCATTCAATGAGTACCAGCTTTTGTGCGCCCTGCGGGAAGGGCCGTTTGGCGTGGCTGGACTGAATGAGCGAATTGAACAGTTTATGCAACAGAAGCGCAAAATTCATCGTCATCCGCACTCACGCTGGTACGAAGGCCGGCCGGTGATGATTGCCCGTAATGACAGCGCGCTTGGGTTGTTTAATGGCGATATCGGTATTGCTCTGGAGCGCGGGCAGGGGACGCGCGTCTGGTTTGCGATGCCGGACGGCAATATTAAGTCTGTGCAACCGAGTCGCCTGCCAGAGCACGAAACGACGTGGGCGATGACGGTACATAAATCGCAGGGATCGGAGTTCGATCATGCGGCGTTGATTTTACCGAACCAACGCACGCCGGTAGTAACGCGAGAGCTGGTTTACACCGCAGTGACCCGCGCACGTCGCCGTCTGTCGCTGTACGCCGATGAGCGTATTTTGAGTGCGGCAATTGCCACTCGCACCGAGCGACGCAGTGGTCTGGCGGCGTTGTTTAGTTCGCGGGGATAAACGTGATTGCCTGATGCGACGCATGCACGTCTTATTATGCCTACAGCATTGCGCATGCCGCATCCGGCGATTTTTATCGCTTACCCTAAGTCTGCCATCAACACTTTGGATTTACGCTGGTAGTTGTACAACTGCTTTTTGCTCTCGGGCAGTAAGTCAATATCCACCGGGGTAAATCCACGTTCCTGGAACCAGTGAATACTGCGCGTGGTCAGCACAAACAATTTGCTTAAGCCGCTCTGCTTTGCCTGAGCGGCAATGCGTTCCAGCAAAACCTCGCCCCTTGATGAACTGCGGTAATCCGGGTGAACTGCCACACAGGCCATTTCCCCAATCTTCTCCTCCGGGAACGGATAGAGTGCTGCGCAGGCAATAGTCGTGTTATCGCGCTGAATAATGGTGAATTTGTCGATTTCCATCTCCAGTTGCTCGCGAGAACGGCGCACCAGAATACCTTGCTGCTCCAGCGGGCGAATCAATTCCAGAATACCGCCAATATCGTTGATTGTTGCGCGACGAATCTGCTCGGCGCTTTCCATCACAATCTGCGTACCGATACCGTCGCGTGAGAACAACTCTTGCAACAGCGCGCCGTTTTCCTGATAACTGATTAAATGACAGCGACGCACGCCGCTGCGGCAGGCTTTCACTGCGCCACGTAAAAAGCGCACCGTACCGGAGTTGTAATCGCCTTTCTCTTCCTGGGCTTCTACCCGCGCTTGCGCTTCGTTAGGGAAAAGTTCAGAGACAATATCACCGTTGTCATTAGTGACGCCCTGTGAAGAGCAAAAACCAATCATCTTTTCCGCTTTCAGTTTGATGGCCAGTTGAGTGGCAATCTCTTCTGAGGTCAGATTAAAGCTCTCGCCAGTGACCGAAACAGCGACCGGCCCCAGCAGCACAATCGCACCGCTATCCAGCTGACGATGAATCGCTTCTTCATCAATTCGCCGGATGCGCCCGCTGTGGCAGTAATCCACGCCATCATCCACGCCTAGCGGCTGGGCAATAATAAAATTTCCACTGACGACGTTAATATGTGCGCCCTGCAGCGGCGTGTTATTGAGACTCATCGACAGGCGAGCAGTAATGTCCAGTTGCAATGTTCCCGCAGCCTGCTTCACCAGTTCCAGCGTTTTGGCGTCGGTCACACGTATATTCTTGTGATACTGCGGTTCGTGGTGATGCGCAGCCAGATTCGCATCGATCTGCGGACGCGCGCCATAGACCACGACCAGACGGATGCCGAGGCTGTGCAACAACCCGATATCATTAACGATACTGGAGAAATTCTCATGCTCAATGGCTTCACCGCCGAGCATGATGACAAACGTTTTTCCCCGGTGGGTGTTGATATAAGGAACCGAATGGCGGAATCCTTCGACCAGCTCGGTTTTACGTTCCTTCACCACGGTACACCTCTTTGCATTATTATTCGAAATTATTGTATTTTTATTCTGTTTTTGGGCTGGGCGCAAGTGCAAATTTTACGCATGAGCAACTTTTTTATCAGTAATGCCGTGAATATAAAAAGAATGTTTACCGTTTATTAGATGACATATTATGCGTCTTTCGCTAAAGTTTCCGGTCAAATTAGTCGTTTATTTGTCACACAGCTTAGATTTTTGGCTCGGGAGAGGCATGTCAGGATCCAACACTGCAATCAGCCGCCGTCGTTTACTGCAAGGCGCGGGTGCCATGTGGCTATTGAGCGTAAGTCAGGTCAGTCTGGCTGCGGTCAGCCAGGTCGTGGCGGTGCGCGTCTGGCCGGCTTCCAGCTATACCCGTGTGACGGTAGAATCAAATCGTCAGCTGAAATATAAGCAGTTCGCGTTGAGTAACCCTGAACGCGTGGTGGTGGATATCGAAGATGTCAACCTGAACTCGGTGCTCAAGGGGATGGCGGCACAAATTCGTGCTGACGACCCGTTCATCAAGTCGGCGCGCGTCGGGCAATTTGACCCGCAAACCGTGCGGATGGTTTTTGAGTTAAAGCAAAACGTAAAACCGCAACTGTTTGCCCTTGCGCCGGTCGCCGGGTTTAAAGAGCGTCTGGTGATGGACCTCTATCCGGCCAATGCGCAGGATATGCAGGACCCGTTGCTGGCGCTGCTGGAAGATTACAACAAAGGCGACCTCGAGAAGCAGGTGCCGCCAGCACAAAGTGGTCCACAACCGGGTAAAGCAGGTCGCGATCGCCCGATAGTCATCATGCTTGATCCTGGCCACGGCGGCGAAGACTCCGGTGCGGTGGGGAAATACAAAACACGTGAAAAAGACGTGGTATTGCAAATTGCCCGCCGTCTGCGCTCTCTGATCGAGAAAGAGGGCAATATGAAGGTATACATGACGCGCAATGAAGACATCTTCATTCCGTTGCAAGTGCGTGTAGCAAAAGCACAGAAACAGCGTGCTGACTTGTTTGTCTCTATTCATGCCGACGCCTTTACCAGTCGCCAGCCGAGCGGTTCCTCAGTGTTTGCGCTCTCTACCAAAGGTGCAACCAGTACCGCAGCAAAATATCTGGCGCAAACCCAGAACGCCTCGGACTTGATTGGTGGCGTGAGCAAAAGCGGCGACCGCTATGTCGACCACACCATGTTTGATATGGTGCAGTCGTTGACCATTGCGGACAGCCTGAAATTTGGTAAAGCGGTACTGAATAAGCTCAGTAAAATCAACAAACTGCATAAAAATCAGGTTGAACAGGCTGGGTTTGCTGTACTAAAGGCACCAGATATTCCCTCCATTCTGGTCGAAACGGCGTTTATCAGTAACGTTGAGGAAGAGCGCAAACTGAAAACGGCGACTTTCCAGCAGGAAGTTGCTGAGTCGATTCTGGCAGGGATAAAAGCCTATTTCGCCGACGGCGCGACGCTGGCAAGGCGAGGGTAACGCAACAGGAAAGGTCAATGGCTCTACTGAAGAGTGCGCATGGTGGCAACATCCGCGAGGCCGCTGCGCTATTGGGTATCTCTGCGGAACAGCTATTGGATTTTAGCGCCAATATTAATCCGCTCGGGATGCCGGAAAGTTTAAAACGCGCCATCATCGATAATATGGACTGCGCCGAACGTTATCCTGACGTTGAGTATCAGCAACTGCACCTTGCGCTGGCCGAACACCACCAAATTCCTGCGTCCTGGATCCTCGCCGGGAATGGCGAAACCGAAGCGATCTTTACGCTCGTTCAGGGTCTGAAGCCCCGTCAGGCGATGATCGTTATTCCCGGTTTCGCCGAGTATCGCCGGGCGCTGCAATCGGTCGACTGCGCGGTGCGGGAGTTTCTTCTGCGTGAGGAGGATGGCTGGCAGCTCACCGGGGCCATTCTCGACGCCCTGACGCCGGATCTGGACTGTTTATTTCTCTGTACGCCGAACAACCCTACCGGCCTGCTACCCGACCGCCGTTTGCTGGAGATGATTGCGGAGCGCTGTCAGGCACTGGAAATCGCCTTGGTTCTCGATGAAGCGTTTATCGATTTTATTCCTGATGAGTCGGGGTTTATCCCACTTCTGCGCGATAACCCGCACGTGTGGGTGCTGCGTTCGCTGACCAAATTTTATGCCATTCCCGGCCTGCGTCTGGGGTATCTGGTGAATGGTGATGAACGGGCGGTGGCGCGAATGCGCGAGCGTCAGATGCCATGGTCGATTAACGCCTTTGCCGCGCTGGCGGGGGAGATTATTCTTCAGGATAGCGCTTATCAGCAGAAAACCTGGCGGTGGCTGGAGGAAGAAGGGCAGCGATTTTACCATCAACTGCGCCATATTCCCGGTCTGACGGTCTATCCTGGTCAGGCAAACTATCTGTTTTTACGCTGCGACGTGCCGGACCTTGATCTGCAATACGCTATGCTGCAACAGCATATACTGATCCGCAGCTGCGCCAACTATCCGGGGCTCGACGGGCGCTACTTCCGCGTTGCCATTCGCAGCCAGCAGGAAAATACGCAGCTGCTGGCGGCTTTCAGGCAGGTATTTAGCGGGTAGATGCTCTAAGAACTGTGGGTTTTCCCGGTGGCGCTGCGCTGACCGGGCTACGGTTTTACAGCCGTCTACGGACCGGTAGCCCGGACAGGCGCGTCGAGCGCCGCCTCCGGGAAATAGACAGGTAGCCCGGACAGGCACGTCGAGCGCCGCCTCCGGGAAATAGACAGGTAGCCCGGACAGGCGCGTTGAGCGCCGCCTCCGGGAAATAGACAGGTAGCCCGGACAGGCGTGTTGAGCGCCGCCTCCGGGAAATAGACAGGTAGCCCGGACAGGCGTGTTGAGCGCCGCCTCCGGGAAATAAACAGGTAGCCCGGACAGGCGCGTTGAGCGCCGCCTCCGGGAAATAGACAGGTAGCCCGGACAGGCGCGTCGAGCGCCGCCTCCGGGAAATAGACAGGTAGCCCGGACAGGCGCGTCGAGCGCCGCCTCCGGGAAATAAACAGGTAGCCCGGACAGGCGCGTCGAGCGCCGCCTCCGGGAAATAGACCGGTAGCCCGGACAGGCGCGTTGAGCGCCGCCTCCGGGAAATAGGGCAACAGGAGAGTGGCGGCGTTAGCGCAGTTCGACGCCGCCCTGCACCATGCGCAGCAGGTGCTGCTCAGGCCAGGATTCGGTAAGCCGCTTCTCTTCCAGCCGTCGCTGCAAATATTCAATATCGTGACGTTCGCGGTCGAGCATCAAGCCGACTACGCTGCCGCTGTGCGCCACGTTAATGCCGTATAAATCGCACTCTTCAACCAGCGCCAGCAGCGCATCAAACCCCGGTTTCGGCAGCAGGTGCTGGCTGGCGATGGCGCTGAGCGTTGCCGCTTCACCCATCCGTCGCGGATTATCCGTCTCACAGGCCTGTTGAATTTTTTCCCATGCCTGTTGCAGGACGGCAGAATGAGCGAGCAGCTTTTCAAGTCGGGGAAGGCGGTGATAATCAGTGGTCAGTAGCGTTTCCGGGCTTTCAAGCACCAGCAGATCGAGTTTAGGCTGAGAATGGCAGGCTATTTGCGTTTCGGCGGTGTTGTGATCGAACAGCGTAAGCTGACGAAAGAGGGTGCTGTCGGTGGGTTCCAGTGAAACACAAAGCTGGGCGAGGGTCGTTTCATCCAGCGGGTGACCAAGATGATGCGCGGTAGCTACCGCCGTTGCGGCGATATCCGCAGTGCTGCTGGCCATACCTTTCGCGACCGGAATGGTAGAATAAATATCGATGCGAATCTCTTTACTCAGATCTGGTGGATAGCGCCAGTAGTTCAGTAGTTTGTCGACCATTGCCCGAGAAAGCGGACGCTCATCCGTACGAGGAGAACCATAGTCCACCTCGACGGTGCTGTACCAGTCAACGGGGCAGGAGACCAGCTTCTCGCTGCCGAGGATCCAGCCCTGGATGAGTTCGCCACAGGAGGCGGGGCATTGCGCAACAGCCACGTTTATTACCCTTTGCTCAGATTGCCAGGGCGCATAGTGTCATGCCGATCCCGCTATTTCCATGATTCACCGCAATTTGCCGGGCGGTGAACTCAGGCTGAAACGGTTAACGTCTGCGCTTCGGGAAGCGCGAGGCGCATAACGTCGCGGGCAATCATCAGCTCTTCATTGGTATTAATGACCGCCACTTTGACTATCGCGTTCTCGCTCTGAATAAAGGTGGCGTTATGCTGGTTTTTCTCTTCATCGACCGATAGCCCGAGAAAATTCAGGTTGTGGCAGATAGCGCTCCTTGCGCGGGCCGAGTTTTCACCAATGCCGCCGGTAAAGATCAGCGCGTCCAGACCGCCCATCTGCATAATGTAGCTGCCGATGGTGGCGCGAATGCGCTCGGCAAACAAGGTGAGCGCCAGGGTAGCTCGCTGATTGCCGCCATCAGAAGCCTGTTCGACATCGCGATAATCATGCGAGACACCGGAAACCCCAAGCAAGCCGGATTCGTTGTTCAATAACTGATTAAGCTGCTCCGGCGTTTTCCCTTCATGCTGCGCCAGCCACGGCAGAATCGACGGGTCGATATCGCCACTGCGGGTACCCATCATCACGCCGGACTGCGGCGTAAAGCCCATCGACGTATTCACCGAACGCCCGCCTTTGATCGCGCAAACGCTGCTGCCGTTGCCGAGATGGCAGCACACCACGCGCAGCGCACTCAGCGGTACGCCGAGCTTTTCTGCCAGCGTCGCGCTGACGTACTTATGACTGGTGCCGTGGAAGCCGTAGCGGCGAATGCCCAGTTCGCTGTAGTAGCGCCAGGGCAGCGGATAGAGAAACGCGCACTCGTCCAGCGTCTGGTGAAAAGCGGTATCAAATACCGCGACCGATGGCGCATCGGGCAACAGCTGACGGAACACTTTGATCCCTAGAGCATTCACTGGGTTATGCAGCGGGGCCAGTTCAGCCAGACGCTCAATTTCCGCTAAGGTTTCATCGGTAACCAGCGTTGAATCTTTAAAGCGCTCCCCACCGTGCGCCACGCGGTGACCGACGCCGTCGATATCCTGCAAACTGTTAATAATGCGATAGCCAAGAAGCTTTTCCAGCAGCAGAGTAACGGCTTCGCGATGATCGGCGATCGGCGCCGACTCCTGCCATTTTTGCGCAGGCGTTTTAATAGTGACCTAGGCGTTTGCCATACCGATACGTTCAATCAGCCCCTGGCAGAGCATGTCGCCCTGCGGCATTTCCAGTAGCTGAAATTTCAATGATGAGCTGCCGGCGTTAATGGCCATTATTTTGTAAGACATAAAGGTTCCTTCGAATTCAGAAAATCCAGCACGGCGTCGAGACCCGAGTTATTCAACGCGCTGGTAATAAAAATCTGCTCTGCGCCAGCCTGCGTAAGCCATTCCGCGACCAGCGAAATACGCTGCTGGTTGGCGAGATCGGCTTTGGTAACCAGACCAATCGTCGGGCGGTTCATCGGGGCGGTAAACCCTGGAGAAAAGGGGGACCACTGGGCGTCGGCATTTAACACCAGGCCGATAACGTCGGCCTCGCAGGCGCTGGTTAGCAGGGCGCTGTACAGGCAGCGGTTCTCCAGGTATTCGCCCGGCGTGTCGATGGCCATCGGCGACCATTCAATGGCCTGGGTTTTCTTATAATGGAGCGCTTCGCCGCGCAGGCTTTGAGTCAGCGAGGTTTTCCCGCACTGGCTGGGGCCGATAAACATCAAACGCTTCATGACGTTACGTCCGGGTGATTGAGCAGGTGGTGAACTGCATCATCTCGCCCAGCGTACGCGTCACCTGCTTGAGGGCATATTCCACAGCAGAAACGTCGCCGGTCAGCACCACGGCACCGGTAAATCGGTCAAGAAAACCAATCTCTACCGCGCCGGATTTAGTAGCGATATCGCAGGCGATAATCGACGCTTCGCTCGGCGTGATGGTAAGGATGCCAATCGCGGAGACCACATCCGGCAGGCCCAGCTTCTTAAATAAATCTTTCCCTGGATTGGCAATCAGGTGCGCGAGGGTGACCTGTTTCCCTGGAACATATTCCTGAATCATGCGATCCGTTGTCGGTTGCCTTTCCATTATCCCTCCACCATCTGTCGCCACATGGCCTCATGCGGGCGCGGGATCACCGAGCGGTAAACCAGCAACCCTTTCTCGCCCGCGCTTTCGCTGGCAACCGTCACCGCGTTATTGACGTCAGAAACGTCGCCCGCCACCACCATGTAGCATTTACCGCCGATGCCGAAGGCCATATGCACCCGCACCAGGGTGACGTTTGAGCCTTTCACCGCCCGGTCTGCGGCGCTAATGCAGGCCGCCACGCTCCAGGTTTCGACGATACCGACCGCCTGGCGTTTTTCGACACTGTTCAGGCCGCTGATGGCCGGAAGTACGCTGGGGTGAATATTCGCCAGCACCAGGCTGTCGACGAGCATCTCGCCCGCCAGCGACGTACCGGTTTCAATGGCCTGCTGGATAGCGCCGATATCGCCGCCCAGCATCAGTAAAAACTTACCTGGGCAGATGGTCTTGCTGACCAGTAGATCGACGTTGGCGCTTTTCAGCATGGCATCACCAAGCTCCATGCCTTTGGCGATGCTGGTGAGTTCTAAAATTCCTATAGCCTGAGACATGGTTAACCTCTTACAACCGTGATGGCCTGTTCGCTGATGGCCGCTACAACGCCGTCGATGCTGGCGTGAATCGGCGCGCCTAATGCACCTGCCGGGACATCGGCAACGCATTGCCCGCGCGTCACGCGCTCGCCGACGGCAACAGTCGGTACTGCGCTGGCACCAATATGCTGGCGCAGCTGTAAAGTGACTTTTTCTACTGATGGCTCTTCTTCAACCAACGGTGCTTCCTGGTACCTGGGGCTTAGTCCCAGTTTGGCGATCAGCCGCTTCACCGGCACCAGGCGATATTTCGCCATTTCGTCGGCCGGATTCAGCGGCCCTTCATAGCGCTGGTTTTGTGCCCGCAGCTCGCGTTTTAACATGCGGTTGATGCGCATCGGCGAGATCCCCACCGGGCAGGCCACGCTTTCGCAAACGTTGCATTCTGAACAGGTAAGGGCGCTCAGCAGCAGCTGCGGCGTGGCGGCCTGGTGAAAGTTCACTGCCCGCACCAGCAGGTGCGGAGAGAGTTCGTGGCCGATCAGGTGTCGCGGACAGAGATCGGTACATAGCCGGCACTGCTCACAGACGGTACGCGCGACGGAAAGCACCGTGCGCTCGTCCTGCATTCTCCGCTGGATAAGCGGATGGCTTTTGGGGAGCACCAGCAGGCCGCCGGTCGTTTTGGTCACCGGGTTATCAAGAGAGGTAATCAGGCCACCCATCATCGGGCCGCCGTTAATAAAACCAGGGTCGTCGACCGTTGCGCCGCCCGCCAGTGCCAGCACTTCACGCAGTGACATGCCGACAGGAACGGTAACGGTCAGCGGTCGGGCGACCGCGCCGTTAATGGTCAACGTGCGACGAGTGACCGGAAACTGCTGCTCGACCGCTCGGGCAATATTCAGCACCGTTTGTACGTTATTGACGACCACGCCGACGCTGGCGGGTAGCGCGGCTGGGGCGACCCGGCGACCAGTTGCCATCCAGATGGTCAGCACCTCATCACCTGCCGGATAAACATCCGGCAGGATATGCAGACGGATACCGGCAGGCAGCAGCGGGGTTAATGCTTCAATAGCCCGGTGATACTTCTCTTTAAGGGCAATGATCCCTTCGCGCGCGCCGGTTGCTGTCATCGCATATTGCACGCCGCGTACCAGGCGTGCGGCCTGCTGCCACATTAACTGCTGGTCAACCTTGAGCATTGGTTCGCATTCGGCGGCGTTCACCAGAAAGATCTCCACTTGTGCCTGGAGTTTGATGTGAGCGGGAAAGCCTGCGCCACCTGCGCCGACGACGCCCGCTGCGCGAACGCGCTCACGAATTTCATCAGCGCTATGAGACATTTCAACGGCGTTGACGGCGGTACTCATAGCAGTTCCTCCAGCAGTTCCCGAATGGCTTCGGCATTAGCCGGACGCGGGTTAGTGCGCAGCGTAACGTCAGCCAGCGCAGCCTGCACCATTGCTGGAATGCGCGCGGAAAAGTTGGATTTTCCTTCTTTAAGCGCAACGGCCAGTGAGGGAAGAGCGCAGCGTTGCTTAAGCCGTTCGATTTGCTGAATCAGCGCATTGATCGCCGTAACGTCATTAGCTTCTGCCGGACAAAAGCCGCAGGTTTTGGCCATTCGTGTATAACGTTTGGCGGCGCGAGGATCTCCAGCGTTAAAGCGGATCACAGAGGTAAGCAGTAGCGCGTTGGCGAGACCATGCGGCAGATGAAACTGCCCACCAAGCTGATGAGCGATGGCGTGGTTAAGCCCCAATCCCGCCTGACTGAAGGCCATCCCCGCCAGCGTTGAAGCGTTGTGCATTTTCCCGCGCGTCGCTACACAGTCACCTTTTTCCACCGCCGTGGGCAGATACTGGAACACCAGTTTGGCTGCTTTTTCTGCCAGCGCGTCGGTAAAGTCACTGGCGTGCGGTGACACCCACGCTTCCAGGGCGTGAGTCAGGACGTCCATGCCGGTGTTGGCGGTAATCTGCGGCGGCACGCTGACCACCAGCTCCGGGTCAAGGATCGCCATATCCGGATATAGCGCATTGTTGAACAGCGGGTACTTAATACCTTTATCCGGGTCGCTAATTACGCAGGCGCTGGTCACTTCCGAACCGGTGCCGCTGGTGGTCGGGATCGCCACGCAGGTTTCGATGTTGATCCCGCTCTGCTGGCTAAACCAGACAATCGCTTTCGCCGCGTCCATTGCCGAGCCGCCGCCAAAACCAATTACCACCTGCGGCTGCAGCGCCTGCATTTGCGCAATGCCCTGCACCACGGTATGGATGGTGGGGTCCGGCGTTATCTCGCTAAAGACGCTGATGCGGTTATCTGTGGGCAGCGCGTTACGCAGGGTATCCAGCAGCGGAGAGCGCGCCAGAAAACCATCGCAGATTATCCAGATGTGCTTATTGGTAAAGCGCTTGAGCACCGCCAGGCTGCCCTGACCGCTATACAACCGCGTTTGTAGTGAGAAGGTATTCATCGCGACCTCGGTTAGCGAATAGAAAAGCCGTTGGTCAGCACGCAGCGCCGGGAGCGGGCAAAAGTACGCGCTGACGTGGTCCCTTCACCGGTTGGCGTGGCGATAGTGAAGGTGGTAAAGCCTTCGCCGCCGACGCCGATCCCGGCATAAGAGGGGCCGTTTTTGACGAATATCGAGGTTTGCAGCGTGCGGGCTGCGAGGTTCAGGCGCGACACGTTCTGCGAGTGCATAATGGCGGTATGATGCAGCCCCTCTTCAACCTTCAGGGCCAGCGCCAGCGCGCTATCGAAATCGCTGACTTTCACCACCGGCAGCATTGGCATCAACTGTTCGCTGGTGACCCACGGATCGTCAGCGTTAACCAGCGCAATCAACAGACGCGGCGCTTTTGCAGGGACGGCGATCCCGGCGGCTTCCAGCATGGCCGATGGGCTCTTGCCGACCAGTTTTTTATTGGCCTGGCCTTCTGGCAGGCAGGCGGCGCGGAGTTTGTCGGTATCGGCAGGGCTTAGCAGCAGCGCACCGAAGGTTTGCATTTGCTGCACCAGACGCTCGGCGACGCTCTCCACTACGATCAGGCTCTTCTCGGCAATGCAGGGCAGGTTGTAATCAAATGACGCGCCGTTAATGATATCTTCTGCCGCTTTCACCAGGTCTGCCGTTTCATCGACGATGCAGGGCGGGTTACCCGCGCCAGCGCCAATCACCTTCTTACCGCTCTTCATGCCCATTGCCACAATGCCCGGGCCACCGGTAATGGCCAGTACTGCGATTCGCGGGTGGGCCATCATCTGCTGGGTCGCTTCGAAAGTCGGTTCAGCCACAGTCACCACCAGATTGCGGATGCCGCAGCAGCGGAAGGCAATCTCTTCAATCAGGCTAATCAGCTTCAGAGAGACCTTTTTCGCTCCCGGATGCGGACTAAAGTAGATACTGTTGCCTGCCGCCAACATGCTGATGCTGTTATTGATGATGGTTTCTGTTGGGTTGGTGCTTGGGGCGATCGAACCGATGACGCCAAACGGCGAATATTCAAAGAGCACCATGCCGCCGTCACCGGTCAGCGCGGTGGTGGTGAGGTCTTCTACACCCGGCGTGTTGTCCAGCGCAGCCTTGTTTTTGAGGAATTTATCTTCTTTGTTGCCCATTCCCGTTTCATTGGCGCTCTCCTCTGCCAGAGCCGCCAGCAGTGGCGCCAGCTCCTGACGCATCGCGCTGATGATAGCGCTGCGGGTTTTCAGCGGGCACTGCTGATAACGTAAGAACGCCTGATGCGCGGCGTCGATGGCCTCGCTCACGGACTGAAAAATCCCTTTGCTCTGAGGCTGGCTCGGCGTTTGCGCTGGTGTTAATTGTTCACGAAGAATGGTACGAATCAGGGTTTCGAGTTCAGAAGTATTCATTGATGAGTTCCCACGTTAATGGCCGCAATGGCGGTCTGTGCGATATCCATGTCCTGCTCAACGCTGCCGCCGCTGATGCCAAGACCCCCAATTAATAAGCCGTCGCGCCACAGGGCGTAACCGCCGCCAAAGGTGACTACTTTTCCCTGTAAATGACTTTCCAGGCCATAAAGCGCCGCGCCCGGCTGAACGACATCGCTCAGCTCATGGGTCGCCGTTTTCATCGCAACAGCGGTCCATGCCTTTTTCGGCGCCAGTTCGCTGCTGACCAGCAGGGCGTCCGGCATCCGCCAGGTCACAGTTTCCGTACCGTGCGCGTCAACGATGCTGACGACAACCGAAACCTGAAGCTGCTGCGCGCGTTCAACGGCGGCGCGGGTGAGCTGGTGCAGATCGTGGAATGAGAGGGCCACGGGCGTTGTCTCCTTGCTGCGGATCGGCTGGCTGGCAGCCAGATAGCGCTTGCTAACTTCACGGATGATGTTGGCCTGGTGCGCATCGCTATCTTCCGCACGGGCCAGGGCGTACAGGCAGTCTGATAAACGGTTGATGTAGCGCATCAGCACCTGGCGTACGTTGACCTCAGTTGCCAGTTCAAACAGACGGCGTTCGGCGCGGCGTGCCAGCGTGCGGGCAAAATGTAAGCGGCTCGCGGCTTCGCAGCGTCCGGGTAAAATAAAGCTGTGCAGCGGTTCGACGCGGGCCATTGCCCGATCGATAGCGGCCTCCAGGGCCGAAATCTCTTCGCTGCTGATGTAGCGCTGTTTGGGCGACGGCTGCTCGCTGTCGCTGGCCAGCTCTGCGCTAAACCAAAAAAGTTGCTGCTGGATGGCCTCGAGTAAGGTGCGGTGATTTTCATCCGCAGCCGCACAGGCGCACAGGCTCAGCGCGGCGTTCAGCTCATCCAGCGTGCCGTAGGCTTCAACCCGCGGGTGCGTTTTGCTCACCCGCTGGCCGGTAAACAGTGATGTGGTGCCAGCGTCACCTGTTCGGGTATAAATCGCCATAACCGTCCCTTAACGCGAAAGCGTATCTACAATGCCGACAACGGCGAGGTCGATGGCCTCATTTGGGCCGGAAAAAACGTGCCTGGCGCTGGAGCCACTGCTGAGCAAAACCAGTTCGCCGACACCCGCACCGACGGAGTCCACGGCCACTTCATCGCCGGAGGTGGGCGAGGCGGGGAGTTCGCCATCGGCGCTGACCCGACGCACCAGCAGCAGCTTTTTCCCAATCAAAGAAGGTGATTTTTGCGTGGAGACAACCGCGCCCGTGACTCGTGCCAGATGCATGATTTACTCCTGCTTAATTAATTGAATATTCCGCGCATTGGCCACGTCACGTGCCATGGCGGTTACGATGCATTTGCGATGGACAACCACACACCCCCGGCTTAGCTGCGCGACATCGCGATAGCTCAGCACCGAACCCGCATGCAAAACCAGCGGCAGTCCGTGCTCGTCGGTGAATACCAGCGGCAGACGAGCCAGTTTTTTTACCGGGATAACCGGCAGCAGTTGGCTGTGCAGGCTGAGTTGTACGCGGATGCCAAACGCCAGCGCGTCGTGAATTTTCCGGGCGGCGGCATCGTCGGTTTCTGCATCCGCAAGCTGACCCAGCAGCGGCAGGTCGACGAGCAGGATGCGCAGCGATGCGTGCTGACAGAACAGGCTTCGGCTGTTCGCTTCACGCAACTGCGCAACGTTCAGCGTCGCCGTGCTGTGGGCGCGACGCTGAAGTCGGGAGACAATCTCCTCAACAATGCGCTGCAGAATTTCGCCGTTCATCGTGGGGCCACCAGCCGGGCAAAGGCCTGCGGGTTATCGGCACCAGCGGCGTTGGCTTCATCGGTATCAATGTGCATTTCGAGGCGCATGTCCGGTGAAACGCGAATCGCCACGTTGTTGAAAATCAGCTCGCGATCGTCGCCTTCAATCGCCACTGAAACCATATCACCGTGGGAAACCCGCAGGATCAGCGCATCAAGCGGCGACATATGGATATGCCGCTGCGCGACGATAACCCCGGAAGGTAGCTCCAGTTCGGCAAAGGGGCTGACCAGGCGGATGCCCGGCGTGCCCTTCAGGTTGCCGGACATTCTCAGCGGCGCGGCAATCCCCAGCGTTCTCGCATCGGTACGCGAAATTTCCACCTGGCTTACCGAGCGCAGCGGGCCGAGCAGGCGCACATTTTTGAGCTGTCCTTTTGGTCCCACCAGGGTGACGGTTTGCTCCGCGGCGTATTGTCCCGGCTGCAGCAGCGCTTTTTTCTCGCTGATGGGATGGCCGGGAAATAGTCGCTCATAATCCTGTGCGGACAGGTGGATATGACGGTTTGAGACGCCCAGCGGGATAGGCCGCAGGCGCATCTCATTAAGAACTTTACTGACCGTTGATTGCAGAAGCTGTTTATCCATTACGCTTCACCTCGCTTACCAGGATGAATGCAAAGCGCACGAGGTTCGCCCTTCTGGCGAGGACATTTTGGATCCAGACACAGGTTGCAACTGACCAGTTCTGATTCCTGCGGGGCCTCTTCTGATGGCGCTTCAGAAACGACATCCGCTATCTCTGACTCTTCAGGTTCAGGTTCAATGACGGAGGGGGGAATTTCTGCGAGCAGGATACCTTCTCCGGGCCTGGCGATAACCTTGTGGGCCACCAGGCCATTCCGCTGTTCGGCGAAATGTGCACCGGTGGTGATAGCCGCCTGAACGGAGGCCACATCACCGGTAATTTTAATCACCATCCAGCCTGAACCATTGGTCTTTTCGAGGGCGAGCAGCGTGATAGAAGCGGATTTCGCCATGATATCGGCGCAGCTGATAGCCAGTGCCAGACCACAAACTTCAAGTAATCCCAGTGATTGCTTCACGCGGTGCTCCTTATTTGCCATCGATTAGGCTGATTTCGGTAAAATGGCCTCAACATCACTGTGCGGACGCGGGATAACGTGGCAGGATTTCACTTCACCCACGACGCTTGCCGCCGCGCTGCCGGCATCTACGGCTGCTTTAACCGCGCCGACATCGCCGCGAACCATGACGGTAACCAGGCCAGAACCAATTTTTTCGTAGCCTACCAACTGTACGTTGGCTGATTTAACCATTGCATCGGCGGCTTCAATGGCGCCGACCAGCCCTTTTGTTTCAACCAGTCCCAGTGCGTTATTCATACTGCCGTTCTCCTGTGATTAAACATGGAGATCCCGAAAAGGGATCCCTTTGACCAGTCGTGCCGCGTTATTACCGGTGTTACGTTGGGCCTGACTGTCCTGATGATGCATCAGCGTAAAAAGCGGCGCAGATGCGGGTAAATTCTTGTAATGCACGACCAGTGTGCGTCGGTCGCAGGCAATGCCAACCAGCAGCGGCGAACTGCGTGCCGCCTGCCAGGCGCTGTCAACGACATCTCCAGCCGGGTGATGTTGGATCAGGAAAGGGATGCCTTCCTCTTCGATACCCAGCAACACTTCGTGCCAGAGGCTGGCGCAGTCGTCGATAGCGGTAATGACGATAGCCGGGGCGCTGTGATTACTGTCCATGAGCAAATTCCTTGTGCCAGGAGAGAATCAGGCCGGTGGCCACCGCGTTTCTTGGGCCTTCACTGCCACGAATATTCCCCCGTCCGGCGACCAGACGGTAGTGCGCCAGCGCATCGGTGACCAGCTGCGGAACTTCGAAATCCAGCGACGAGCCGCCGACCAGCACCACGAACGGAATATCGCGAATATTGCCGGTTGGGCTGACCTGACGCAGCGCGCGCAGGGCGTTGGTGACAAAGACGCGCTCTTTGGCGCTGCGGCGAATAGCGCGCACTTTTTCCAGCGCTAAATCGCCGGGAAGCGGCACCAGTTCGTCCGGTTTCACCACGCAGACGCGGGCGAATACGGCAGGAGGCAGCGGCGTTGAGAAGAACTGGACGCTGCCGTCTTCGTGGCGTAAATGGAACAGACTTTCGACCTTAGCCAGCGGGTATTTCTTGATCTCTTCCGCCAGATAGCGATCTTCCAGCCCCAGTTCGCGGGCAATGATCATCGTGACCATATCGCCTGCCCCGGCGAGATGGGTGGCGATAATTTCGCCTTTAGGGTTGATGATGGACGCATCCGTAGAACCCGCGCCGAGATCGAGGATCGCCAGCGGTCGGGTGGTGCCTGGCGTGGTCAGCGCGCCCAGAATGGCGGCTTCAGCCTCCGCGCCGCCGATCTGCACGTCGATATTGAGCTTCTGTTCGATTTCACGGGCAATCATCGCCATTTGCAGACGGTCTGATTTCACCATCGAGGCGATGCCGACGGCCTGCTCCAGCGAGAACTCCCCGGCCAGACCGCCGGTGACGCTCACCGGAACCGAGGTGTCAACGGCCAGTAGATCCTGAATGAAAATCTCGTTGCTGGGTTTGTTGGTCAGTTCGGCCATGGTCTGGCGCACGTGTTCCAGCATGCCGCCGATATTGGTCCCGGCCTCACCGGTGACGTTATCGAGTTTGCTGCAACTATCGACCGCTTTCATGATGGCTTCGGCACCGGCGGCAACATCCACGCGCACGGTTCGGCCCTGCGCCTGTAGCTCCAGGTTACCGGCGGGGATCGCACGTGCTTTGACGTCGCCGGATGGTGTTTTGACCACCACGGCAGAACGGTTGCCAATCAGCGCACGCGCCATCGGGACGATGTTTTTCGTCTCATCGGCGTTAAGATTAAATACGGTGGCGATGCCGTAAGGGTTAGAGAGGGTTTCGATAACCTTTCCCGGCACGGCGACTTCAATCGCCGCCAGCATCCCCAGCGGAATGCGGTCGATGTACAGAACTTCGTCAACGATCGGCAGCGATTGTTCCAGCCGGTTGCTGACCAGTACGCCATCGTCGCGCTGCAAAATGACGCCGGTAATCTGGTATCCGGCGCGCATTGAGGCGTTGATAACATTGGCGATATCGGCAAAATCAAAGGCTGACGATACCACCAGAATATAGGACGAGTCTGCCGGGCGGGTTAACAGCTCCTCCGGCGTAATCGTGATACCTACACCAAGGCCTACTCCCCCCGGCGTTTTTGGGTTATGGCCGATCATTGTCGATTCGGTGATGATGGTTTCGGTAATGGTCTCCATCGCCACATCGCCAATCACCGGCGTGGCTTCGTTAATGCGGATGAGCGAAATATCGCTGACATTGATCCCCGCGCGCTTTGCGACGAGGGCGAGTGCTTCCTGAATGCCGAACACGTTACGCAACGTGCCTTTGATCCCGGTCGTTTCTGCCAGCGCGCTGTGCGTAATCGTCAGGGCGCCAGTCTCATCTTGCCGCGCCAGCGCGACTTCCGTTGATGAGTTACCAATATCAATGCCAGCTATATATCGCATACGAAATCCTTAATCGTCGCCTTTGAGTTTTTTACGCTCAACGTACAGCACTGCCGCTTCACGAACGAAAGCTGCGCAAATCTTTGCCTGATAACGGTTTTCGAGATCGTCGGCGATAGCAAGCAGCTCTTCTTTCGTTGAACGATACGGACGAAGGGCGTTGTAGATTTCAAGAATGCGGTCATCCGGTACCGCGGTCAGTTCGGCGGCGCGTTCGAAGTTCATCGCCAGCCGGTCGCGGCCCGCATCTTTGGCGATAGACGCCTGTAAGCGCAGGGTTTCCGGGGTAATACGCATATCCTGAGCGGTGACTTTATTGCTCAGTACGTTTTCCAGCGTAAAGTCGTCCAGTGTTTTATTGGTGGCGGTTTTCACCCATTCCGGGTGCTTGTTCGCCAGCGGGTAGTCGCTGACCTTTGCGCTGCGGGACGTGCCGCCTGCCGCAGGAGCTGCTGCTGGCGCCTCACCTTGCAGGCTGTTCATGCGGCTCAATACGTCCCGGACCATCGATTCAATTGCGTCGGTATTCATGGAGTTATCCTTTATCAAAGTGCCACGCGCAGTTCCTGCGGGTTTTTGCCCGTCACGACGTACTTGGTCTCTTTAATGTGCAAAATGGCCGACTTTGCCTGGTACTTCGGGCGTGCCATCTGGTCATTCAGCGTAGGGACCGGCTGCGGTGATTCGCGTTTCGCATAACGAGCGGCGTTTTTACCAATCTGACGGTAGGTTTCCAGCGTCAGCAGCGGTGCCTGCGGGAACAGCTCCAGGTTGGAGAGCGGCGGTAGCCCCTGCTGGTGAATAACCGTAGTGCCTTTCGACTGGATGCCGATGGAGATGCCGGAGCCGCTCAGGCGGTTACCTTCAACGGCGACGAACGCCACGTCGGAAGATTTAAAGCAGCGAATTACGCGCGCCTTGATGCCTTCTTCTTCAATACCGGCAATGACTTCGCGCAGAATGCTCTTATGCGGTAAGCCCACGATATTGACGGTCTGAGACAGGCCAAATGCCGGGCCAACGGCGATAACCACTTCGTCCTGCTGCGTGCCCTGGCGTGCTTCGCCTACTTCCGTCAGGAAACTGTCGCCGGCAGGCGCAGTGGTCTGTGGTGCTGTGGATGCCGCAGGCGCATTAAACGAGACGGGTTTATCGCTGCCCTTCATATCGCGGAGCACGTCTTCAATTATCTGGCGCAGCAATTTTTCATTAATTTCCATTTCTCACCCCTTAATCAATCTCGTTGGGATCAAGAGCGCCAGGGATGTTTTTAATCTCTTCCCAGCGTTCTCCCTGCAGGCGATAACCCGTTGCCGGACCGGCATAGTCATTGACGTCATTGACCGCAGAGAGCACCTGTCCGTCGCCGACGATGATCGCGGAGGTGTGCAGATAGTCCCCGGTCAACTTGGCTTTCTGGATATTCAGCATGTCCTGGGCCACGTCGGTAAACCCGCCCTGCGCCAGCGCTTTAACGACTTCCAGACCGTTGCGGTTTTTATTGATGATTTCCTGGGCGAACTTGATGTCTTCGACGATGTTACGCTCCGGCATATCTTTCGAACCGTGGGCATAGGTCGCGGCTTCAACTTCTTCATCGGTAATCGGCGGCAGTCCCATTCCGGCAAACACAGCCTGCAGCGCACGGGCGGCTTTGTTACGGATGGCGATAACGTCCTCTTCGCGAACCGGGCGCAGACCGCCGTCCACTTTCAGGTCGCGCTGGATAACGTTGTAGTCGTCAAAGTCTTCCGCATCCTCGTTGGAACCGGCGAACATGTTGTCGTAGTTCGGCACCGCGGAATAACCAGAGGAGATAAAGTCGGTACCCGGCAGGAACTGCATCAGCAGGCGCGCGGTACGACGCATATCGGAGTGGGTGAAGGTCTGGTCGTTACTGGAGGCGCATTCCAGATCCAGCGACGAGCAGATCAGGTTTTCTGCCAGTACGGCACGAATGCCTGACGGCACGGCAGACGGTACGCCGATACAGCTTACGGAGCCGTTTTGCAGTCCCTGCACGCCAGCCGCTTTGGTGATATAGATGCAGCGCGCTTCCAGATACAGCATCGATTTGCCTTCGGCGTAGCCCATCTGCACTTCGGAACCGGAGCCGGAAGTGAAGCGCATTTTCAGGCCGCGAGAGGCGTAGGAAGAGGCCAGGAAGCCCTTCGACCACGGCGTATCGTCACCATCGGTGAAGACTGGCTCGGTGCCGTAAACGGAAATGGTTTCGGCGTAGCAGGTGTGGCCCAGCATGCCGAGCTTCAGCTCGGTGGCTTCTTCCAGCGAGCATTGCGTCAGTACGCCCGGACGACCAACCTGAGAGCCGACCAATAGCGCGATGGCGTTGAACGGCGCGTAGCGCGCTACCGCAACCGTGGTTTCTTGTTCGTCAAACCCGCGCCATGCGCCTTCGGCGGCGTCGGCGGCAATTTGCACCGGATTATCTTTGACGTTGGTGACGTGCGCCTGCTGAGACGGTGTGCGGCGGGCGCGCATTTTCTGCATCGCCATCATCATCTCAACGACGTTCATATGCGAAACCACTTCGACAATTTTTGCCGGCGTCATCGCGGTGGTCAGCGGGACGATTTCGCTGCGTTTAACGTTAGGATCGCACAGCATGTTCGCCAGCTTAACCGAATCCATCGCCATCACTTCTTCGGCGCGATTCAGGTTGATGCCGTAGCGAGCAATAAAGTGGTCGATCAGGTCGAATTCGCTAACCGGTTTTCCGTCCAGCTCGGTCACCGCGCCGTTAACGATTTTAATTGACGGTTTTGGGTCGTTCGGGCTTTCCATCGCGATAAAGCCTTCTTCGATCCACTCCTTAACGAAGCCGTCCTGATTCACAGGGCGTTTCGCCAGTGCTTCAAATCTTTTCGATCTCATGAATCAGCCTCGTGGGTATCAGATGTAGGACGGGCGATCGTTTTTCGGTTCAGAACCGAGGGTCGCAAGGACGGTTTTGCCGATTTCGCGGGCAGAGGTCACCGCCTGGCGGACCGCGCCGGAGTCGCCGGAAATCACCAGAATAGCTTCGTTACTAAAGCTGGTGCCGTGCGCCGGAGAGCTGTACGCCACGACTTCAACGTTGGCTGACTTCAGCGCGGTATCGGCCATTAGTACGCCTACGGAAGCCGGAGCGCCGACGATAACGCCGCAGGCGCGGCCAATCGGCGCGCCGAACGCTTTTTCCAGCGCGTAGCTGGCGCGAGCGGTGTACTGTAGTTCGATATGTCCGGCTTCGTTGGCATAAACATCACCAAAGGTGCGGTCCAGTTCTTTCAGTGCGACTTCGATACCGCGCTTGACGTCGGAAACGTCGTTGCCACCTAAAATAATCAGCGAACCGTGGCCCGCGCCGCCTTTGGTATCGCGCGGCAGCTCAATGCTGACCACTTCGGTGTTGGTGGCTTTCACCGCTTCGTCTGCCGCCATAATGTGTGGGCCTGCGCCGGTGCGGGCGCCGAGAATGCCGATGGAGCGATAGCGCTTCTCAAGCTTCATCGCATCCAGCAGGGCGGTATCGACGTTAGCGATAACCAGGCCAAGGGTGTCGCCAATGGCGGTCCCGACAAATTCCGTTAAACTGCAGCTTTTTTCTGCCATAGCCGTCTCTCGTATTGGGTGGTTTTCAGTAGGGATGGCCTGCTGTTCCGGCGTTGCCACACGGGCAATCACCTGCGCCATGATCTGTTCAACCAGCTCATTGCTGCTCATTAGCTAATTCCCTTCGGTAAGATTTTTTCTACATCGGTGTGAGGGCGTGGGATGACGTGTACGGCTTTCACTTCACCCACGTTGCGTGCGGCCGTAGCCCCAGCATCGGTGGCCGCTTTTACCGCGCCAACATCACCGCGCACAATGACGGTTACCAGCCCGGAGCCAATCTTTTCATAGCCCACTAACATCACATTGGCCGATTTAACCATTGCATCAGCGGCCTCTATGGCTGCGGTTAAGCCTTTGGTTTCTACCATTCCTAGTGCTTCTTGTTGCATAAAGACCTCGCATGGAGTGTTCCGATAGTTGGGACTATAAGAAGATGCGAGGAAAAAGAATGGCTGACTTGGATTTGATGGTGAAAAAATAGTGGATATTCAATAATATAAAATTGCTATGTTGATTTTTAATTTGCTGATTTATATAGATTTTTTAATTTGAGTGAATGTGATTATTTTGTTTTGTATATTCCACATTTACAAAATTGTTCATGACGTTTTTAAATTTTTCTGCTATGCGAAAAAACTGATATGTGATGTTTGTTGGAAAACGATGAGTTGGTTTTAGCAATATTTTTGCATGTTGTGAGGCCCTCGTAATTGCAAAAGCTACGCGTGATAAGTGCCATCGTCGATTATTTAATGACAATAATTTGTTATTGATACCCGAATTTTCCGGCAATACCGCCAGCAGGTTGCCAACAATTTTCGGAAGGGAGTTCATATAGTGATGACCGTTGTACTCTACTGCCAGCAGGATGTTGGCTGGTCAGGACACGAACTCTGCTAAGAAGGTGTCATAATGAATGATTCGTTAAAAGCGCAATGTACCGCCGAGTTTCTGGGCACCGGGCTGTTTTTGTTTTTCGGTATCGGCTGCCTGAGCGCGTTAAAGGTAGCGGGAGCAAGCCTCGGATTGTGGGAAATTTGCATTATCTGGGGTCTGGGGATCTCGCTTGCTGTGTATCTGACTTCGGGAATATCCGGCGGGCATCTCAACCCAGCCGTAACCGTCGCTTTATGGTTGTTTGCCAGTTTTCCAGCTCGAAAAGTGTTCCCCTACATTATTGCACAGGTCGCGGGTGCCTTTGGCGGCGCAGTGCTGGCCTATGTGCTTTACAGCACGATGTTTACCGAGTTTGAAGCCGCACACCATATCGCTCGCGGTAGCGTAGAAAGCCTGCAACTGGCGAGTATTTTCAGCACTTACCCGGCGGCATCGCTGAGCATCTGGCATGCAGCGCTGGTTGAAGTGGTGATTACCTCCATGCTGATGGGCATGATTATGGCGCTGACCGACGATGGCAACGGCGTGCCAAAAGGGCCGCTGGCACCGCTGCTGATCGGCATTTTGGTGGCGGTTATTGGCGCTTCAACCGGGCCGCTGACCGGTTTTGCGATGAATCCGGCGCGTGATTTTGGACCGAAGCTGTTTACATGGATGGCGGGCTGGGGCGATATTGCGATGACCGGCGGCAGAGATATTCCGTACTTTATTGTGCCGATTGTCGCGCCGTTAATTGGGGCCTGTCTGGGGGCGGCTGTCTATCGTTATCTGATTGGTAATAATACCTGTAAGTTAGAGGATTAATGCATACGCTGAAATAGCTAAAAATTTTCATGAACCGGTATCACGAAGTCGGCCAAAATGTCTCCCACGGATGGGAGACTTTTGCTATCGTATTATTCTTTTATCGTTGGCGGCAAATAATGATGAAAGGAAGTAAATATTAAAAAAATGTTTTGTTTATAACAAAAAATTAACTGAGAGGTTTTATCATGATTTCTGCGAGTACACTGAACTCAGAACTCATCAATAAAATCGCACAGGATTTTGCACAGGCCACCAGTCTGGCGGTGGTGGTCGTCAATATTCACGGTGATGAAATATCTGAGCTGTTTAATTTCACGCCTTTCTGTCGGCTGATGCGTCAGCACCCCCAGCACAGTACTCGCTGCCGGATGAGCGACCGCTGCGGCGGTCTCGATGCGTCAAAAACCGATCAGCTCTGTATCTATCGCTGCCACGCCGGATTAACCGATTTTGCCATCCCTCTGGTCATTGCCGGACACCTTGTGGGTTTTGTGCTATGTGGGCAGGTGCGCTTAAGCAATGATGTTGAGCTGGTCGACATTCTCAACGTGGACGATCGCTGGCAGGCCGATCCTGAGCTGGTAAAAGCGTTCCGCGACGTGCCGGAAATGGACTACTCCAGAGTGATTGCTTCTGCCGATTTACTGAAGCTTATTGTCGAAAACTGCCTTAAAAAACAGCTCAATTTTGTGGTGATTAAAGATAACCCGCAGCACCCTGAACCTGCGTGCGCCAGCCGGGTGGCCAGCCCTCACGACAGTAAAATGAAGAAAGCGCTGCGCTATATTGATGCCCATTTATCCGATGAGCTACGCCTGGAAGATGTTGCCGCCCACGTTTATCTCAGCCCTTATTATTTCAGTAAGCTGTTCAAAAAATATCAGGGGATTGGCTTTAACGCCTGGGTAAATCATCAGCGGATGGTGAGCGCCAAAGAGCTGCTTTGCCACAGCGACTGGAGTATCGCCAGCATTGCGCGGAATTTAGGCTTCTCGCAAACCAGCTATTTTTGCAAAGTTTTTCGCCAGACCTATCAGGTGACTCCGCAGGCTTATCGTCAGCAAATTAATGCCAGATCACAGACTGAGTCATTTTAAATGACAATATTTTGTTATTGCCGATTTTTGATATCCCTCTGTATCTGATTCATTATAAAGTGAAAAACTCTCATTAAGAGCAATAAATTGTCATAGCGCAACGAAATAATAATGAGAGAACGTTAAGTTGCACCAGTTTTTATTTATTTGATGGGATAGAGTGTCATCAGAAATGGCTTTCAGACCGCTAGTGGCGTAATGAAACTGCCTTTGTCATTAGATATTAGTAACAATGGGAACCATCCAGTTCCCATGAAATGTTTCGGAAATTATTCGAGCGAGGACGCGTCCCGCTTGAGAAAACCGACAGGTGCCAGGGAAGGGGGTGAGAATCCCCCGCAGCCCCCGCTGCTGTGATGCTGACGAACCCATATTTGACCACTGATCGCGAGATTGGGAAGGATGGGGAAGGACGACGCTAAGCCAGAAGACCTGCCTGTCAGTTATTACCAACAACTTCGGTGGGAAGTGGGTTGCTCAGATGCGTACAGTTGAAAGACTGGGAATGCTCGCAGCCCTTCCACCCGGCACAGGATCGGGGTATGGCAGCCAGGCAGTACGCATTTATTCTCGCAGGGACCGGCAGCGGCTGTGGTAAAACCACCGTTACGCTTGGTCTGCTCAGTCTGTTGAAGCAGCGCGGTATGCGGGTTCAGCCCTGCAAAGTCGGTCCGGATTACCTTGATACCGGCTGGCATACCGCCGTCAGCGGCGTCGCTTCCCGCAACCTCGACAGCTTTATGCTCCCGGAACCAGTGCTCAATGCGCTGTTTTGTGAACAGATGCAGCGGGTGGATATCGCGGTGATCGAAGGTGTCATGGGGCTTTATGACGGCTATGGCACTGACCCGAATTATTGCAGCACCGCCGCGATGGCCAAACAGCTCGGCTGCCCGGTCATTCTGCTGGTGGATGGTAAAGCGGTTTCCACCTCCATCGCCGCCACGGTGATGGGATTTCAGCACTTCGACCCCAGCCTCAATATCGCTGGCGTTATTGTCAATCGCGTCAACAGCGATACTCACTATCAACTACTCAAAAGCGCCATTGAGCGCTACTGCGGGCTTCCAGTTCTCGGCTACGTACCGCGAGTGGAAGGTGTTGCCCTGCCTGAACGGCATCTAGGACTGGTGACCGCCCGAGAGTCGCTGGTGAACCAGCAGCCGTGGCGCGATTTTGCCCAAACGCTGGCGCAAACTCTGGATATTGAACAACTTCTTACTCTCAGCCAGCTTACTGCTTTACCCATCGGGGAGTGGCCTGCGCTACCGTCGCCTGACGCCGGAGCAGGTTTGACGTTGGCGTTGGCCGATGACGAAGCCTTCAACTTTTATTATCCGGATAACCTCACTCTGCTTGAACGCTGTGGGGTGAGTATCGTGCGCTTCAGCCCGCTGCACGATAGCGAATTGCCGCCGTGCCAGATGATCTGGCTTGGCGGTGGCTATCCCGAAATTCATGCCGCCGCGCTGGCGGCCAATACGCCAATGCTGGCGCAGTTGCGGGAAGCGCACCGGCGCGGGGTGGCGATTTACGCCGAATGCGGTGGTCTGATGTATCTCGGTAGCACCCTGGAAGACGCCAGCGGTGAAATTTACCCGATGGCCAATCTTATTCCCGGCCACAGCAAGATGGGCAAACGGCTTACCCGCTTTGGCTACTGCGAGGCGCGGGCGATGCGGCAAACGCTACTGGCAGCTCCCGGTGAAACTTTACGCGGACATGAATTCCACTACTCGGATTTCACCCCGGAAACCCCGGCGGTGCTGGCCTGTCGTAAAGTGCGCGATGGCATAACGCTTCAGCAGTGGTCGGGTGGCTGGCAGGTGGGCAATACCTTTGCCAGCTATCTGCACCTGCACTTTGCTCAGCGCCCCACGATGCTCAGCTATTGGCTGGCTGCGGCAAGGAGCGCCCTATGACGCTGCTGGCCTGGTGCGTTGCCTGGCTCCTCGATTTTATCATCGGAGACCCGCAGAACTGGCCGCATCCGGTGCGCTGGATAGGCAACCTGATCGCCGCCGTTCAGCGTAGCGTGCGCCGCTATTGTCACAGCGACTTTGCTTTACGCGTCGGTGGCGGGGTGATGTGGATAGTTGTGGTCGGACTGACGTGGGGCGTCAGTTGGGGCGTGCTGACGTTAGCGCAGATGATTCATCCGTGGTTTGGTTGGGTGGTTGAGGTGTGGATGATTTTCACCGTACTGGCCGGGCGCTGTCTGGCGCAGTCGGCGCGGGACGTCGAGCGTCCGCTGCGTGCGGGCGATCTGGCAGAAAGCCGCCTCAAACTCTCATGGATTGTCGGGCGCGACACGTCGCAGCTCGAGCCGCAGCAGATTAACCGCGCGGTTGTCGAGACGGTGGCAGAAAACACCGTTGACGGCATTATTGCGCCGCTCTTCTTTCTATTGCTGGGCGGTGTGCCGTTGGCGATGGCCTATAAAGCGGTCAACACTCTCGACTCGATGGTCGGTTACAAGCATGAAAAATACCGCGCCATTGGTATGGTCAGCGCCCGCCTTGATGATGTCGCCAACTATATTCCTGCTCGCCTGAGCTGGCTGCTTATCAGCCTGGCCGCCTTTCTTTGCCGCGAATCGGGTGGTCGCGCACTGCGCATCGGCTGGCGCGATCGCTACAACCACAGCAGTCCGAACTGCGGCTGGTCGGAAGCCGCCGTTGCCGGGGCGCTCGGCATCCGGCTTGGTGGCCCAAACGATTATTTTGGCCAGCGCGTGGAGAAACCATGGATTGGCGACGCGACGCGCGACATTGACGTAGACGATATTTCCCGAACGATTCGACTGATGTGGGTAGCTTCGACCCTGGCACTGGTGCTGTTTATGGCAGCGCGGTACTGGCTGGTCGGCGTGGCCTGAGGACAAATAAATGCACTATATCCAGCAACCACAGGCAATTGAGGCGAAAAGCTTCGACATTATTGGCGAAATTATTGCAGAGACTCGCCCGGACTACCGCTTTGCCAGCCCGCTGCACGAAGCCATTATTAAGCGGGTGATCCACACTACCGCCGATTTTGACTGGCTGGATATTTTGTGGTTTTCGCCCGACGTCCTTGAGCGCCTCTGCGCTGCGTTAAGTCAGCCCTGCATTCTGTATACCGACACCACCATGGCGCTCTCCGGGATCAATAAAACCCTGCTGGCGAAATTTGGCGGCGAGTGCCGCTGTTATATCAGCGACCCGCGTGTGGTGGCTGAGGCGAAAGCGCAGGGGATGACCCGTTCGATGGCGGCGGTCGATATTGCGGTGGCCGAAGAGGGCGAGAAGGTGTTTGTGTTTGGCAATGCCCCCACCGCGCTGTTTCGTCTGCTTGAGCATGATGTCGCGGTGAACGGCGTGATTGGCGTGCCGGTGGGCTTCGTCGGCGCGGCAGAATCAAAAGAGGCTCTGACGCAGAGCGGCCTGCCGGGTATCGCTGCGTTGGGACGTAAAGGCGGCAGTAACGTCGCCGCTGCCATCGTCAACGCCATTTTGTATCACTTGCAGGGGGCGCGATGAGCGAGCAATCCTTTGATGACCCTGTGTGGCACAACGGCAAGGCGTTGCGTAAAGGCTATACCACTGGCTCCTGCGCGACGGCGGCGGCAAAGGTCGCGGCGCTGATGGTGATGCGCCAGCATCTGATTCATCAGGTCTCCATTATTACGCCGTCCGGCGTAACGCTGTGTCTTAACGTCGAGTCGCCGCACGTTGAAGGGCAGCAGGCGATTGCCGCAATCCGTAAAGACGGCGGCGACGACGTTGATGCCACTCACGGGATGCTGATTTTTGCCCGCGTGACGCTTAATGATTCTTCTGAGATTACGCTGCGCGGTGGCGAGGGCATTGGCACGATAACGCGCAAAGGGATTGGCCTGCCCATCGGCAGCCCGGCGATTAACCGTACTCCGCGCCACACCATTGAGTCAGCGGTGCGCGAAGCGATTGGCCCGTCACGCGGGGCAGAGGTAGAAATCTTCGCACCGGAAGGCGAAGAGCGGGCGAAGAAAACCTACAACTCGCGGCTCGGAATTTTAGGTGGCATCTCGATTATCGGCACCACCGGGATCGTCACGCCGATGTCGGAGGAGAGCTGGAAACGTTCGCTGTCGCTTGAGCTGGAGATCAAACGTGCGGCTGGGCTGGATCGCGTGGTGCTGGTGCCGGGCAACCACGGCGAGCGCTTTGTTCGCGAGCAGATGGGGATTGATTCTCAGGTGGTGGTCACCATGAGCAATTTCGTCGGCTACATGATTGAAGAAGCCGTGCGCCTCGGGTTCCGTCAGATTGTGCTGATCGGCCATCCCGGCAAGCTGATTAAAATTGCCGCCGGTATTTTCCATACTCACAGCCATATTGCCGATGCGCGGATGGAAACGCTCGTCGCGCACCTGGCGCTGCTCGGCGCGCCGCTGGAGCTTCTGCGGCTGGTCAGCGAATGCGATACCACCGAAGCGGCGATGGAACATATCGACGAGTACGGCTTTCAGCATATCTACGACCATCTTGCTGAGCGCATCTGCCTGCGGGTGATGCAGATGCTGCGCTTTACCAAAACGCCGCCCACCTGCGACGCCATCATGTTCTCCTTTGATAACAAGGTTCTCGGCAGCAATCGCCCGGTCGAAGAGATCGCACGGGAGATGTCATGTTAACGGTGGTCGGTATGGGGCCGTCGGGACTGCATCTGATGACCCCCGCGGCGCGGGAAGCGGTGGCGACGGCAGACGCTTTGGTCGGCGGCAAGCGGCATTTATTGCAGTTCCCTGAATTTCACGGCGAGCAGTTTACGCTGGGCGCCAATATTGCTGAGTTGCTGGAGTGGCTCAGCGAGCGCGAAGCGCAGCAAGTGGTGGTGCTGGCCTCCGGCGACCCGCTGTTTTACGGCATTGGCACGCGGCTGATTGCCCACTTTGGCATCGAACGCGTGCGTGTTATCCCCGGCATCAGCGCGGTGCAGTACCTGTGCGCCCGCGCCGGAATCGATATGAACGATATCTGGCTGACCAGCAGCCACGGGCGTGACGTCTGCTTTGATGAACTGGCGCGCCATCGCAAAGTGGCGATGGTGACCGACGGGCGCTGCGGGCCGCGTGAAATCGCCACCCAGTTGGTGGCGCGGGGAAAAGGGTATCGCTGGATGGTGATTGGCGAAAATCTGGCGATGGAAAATGAGCGCATTCACTGGCTGCCGGTTAGTGAGGTTGACGCTGAATATGAAATGAACGCGGTGGTGATCCTCGATGAAAGATGAGCTTTTTCTGCGCGGCGAGAAAGTGCCGATGACCAAAGAGGCGGTTCGCGCGTTGGCGCTGGCCAAACTTGAACTGCACCGGGCAAGCCACCTGATTGATATCGGCGCCGGTACTGGCAGCGTGTCGATTGAGGCAGCGCTGCAATATCCCTCGTTACAGGTGACGGCGGTCGAACGTAATCCGGCGGCGCTGCAATTGCTGGACGAAAATCGCCAGCATTTCGCCTGCGGCAACATTGAAATCCTGCCCGGTGAAGCGCCGATGGTAATGACCGAGCGGGCTGACGCCATTTTTATGGGCGGCAGCGGCGGTCATCTTGGAGAACTGATTGACTGGTCCTGGCAGCAGCTCTATCCCGGAGGCCGTCTGGTGATGACCTTTATTTTGCAAGAAAACCTGAACGCCGCCCTCGACTACCTGCAACAGCGGGGGATCGAACAGGTCGATTGCCTCCAGCTTAACGTTTCGTCGCTGACCCGGCTTGGCAGCGGCCACTATTTCAAACCGAATAATCCCGTTTTTGTTATCGCCTGTCAGAAGGAAGAAAACCATGGCTGAGACATTTGATCCCCGTAGTGTGTGGTTCGTTGGCGCAGGGCCGGGCGATCGTGAGCTGATTACCCTCAAGGGCTACCGCTTGTTGCAGCAGGCCCAGGTCGTTATTTACGCCGGTTCGCTGATAAACACCGAATTACTGGAGTATTGCCCCGCAGGGGCAGAGTGCCACGACAGCGCCGAGCTGCATCTGGAGCAAATTCTCGACCTGATGGAAGCCGGGGTAAAAGCCGGGAAAACGGTAGTGCGCTTACAGACCGGAGACGTCTCGCTATACGGCTCGGTACGCGAGCAGGGCGAAGAGCTGACCAAACGCGGCATCGACTGGCAGGTGGTGCCGGGCGTCAGCGCCTTTTTGGGTGCGGCGGCAGAGCTGGGTGTCGAGTACACCGTGCCGGAGGTCTCTCAGAGCCTGATTATTACCCGTCTTGAAGGGCGCACGCCGGTGCCGGAACGCGAGCAGCTTGAATCCTTTGCCAGCCACCAGACCTCGATGGCGATTTATCTCTCGGTGCAGCGCATTCATCGGGTGGCAGAACGCCTGATAGAAGGTGGCTATCCGGCCACCACGCCGGTGGCGGTTATCTATAAAGCGACCTGGCCGGAAAGCCAGACCGTGCGCGGCACGTTGGCCGATATCGGCGACAAGGTGCGCGATGCGGGGATCCGTAAAACGGCGCTCATTCTGGTCGGGAATTTTCTTGGGGATGAGTATCACTACTCAAAACTCTACGCGGCAGACTTTAGCCATGAATACCGTAAAGCCTGAATCTATCGCTCTTTTCTGCCTGACCCCCGGTGGCGTAACGCTGGCTAAACGGCTGGCGGCAATGCTGCCGTTAACCTGCTTTACCAGCGAGAAGCTGCTGGAGGAGGGGTTTCTGCCCTTTGAAAACGGCTTCGCCAATGCCGCGCGCGAGGCCTTCAGCAGCTACTCGGCACTGATTTTCATCGGCGCGACAGGTATCGCGGTGCGCGTGCTGGCGCCGCTGATTAATGACAAGTTCAGCGACCCGGCGGTGGTGGTGATCGATGAACGCGGGCAGCACGTCATCAGCCTGCTCTCCGGTCACGCGGGCGGGGCTAATGCTCTGAGCCGCTATCTGGCGGGAATACTGGGTGCAGATCCGGTGATCACCACCGCCACCGACGTTAACGATATGGCGGCTCTGGATACGCTGGCATTCCAGCTTAATGCGCGAATGACCGACTTCCGCGCGGCGGTGAAAATCGTCAACCAGATGCTGGTCAGCCATCAGCGCGTCGGCCTGTGGTGGGATGAAGAGCTGAATGAGGACGTCAATCACTGCGACCGGCGCGGGTTTATCACCGTCTCTGACCTGAGTCAGCTTCCCGAACTGGATGCGCTTATCTGTATCACCTTGCGTAACGAACTGCCGGAGATCGCCATACCGCACTGGAAGCTGGTGCCGCAGCGCGTCGTTGCGGGCATCGGCTGCCGTCGTGATACGCCGTTCCCGCTGTTAGCGGCGCTGCTGGCGCGTCAGCTTGAAGCGCAGCGCCTTGACCCGCTGGCCCTGAAAGCCATCGGCAGCGTTACGCTGAAAAAACACGAGCAGGGGCTTATCCAGCTGGCCTCCTACTGCCGCGTGCCGTTTGAAACCTTTACCGCTGACGCGCTGCGTGAGCATGAACACCACTTCCCTTCGTCTTCGTTTGTTCGCCAAACGGTGGGGGTTGGGAGCGTATCGGGGCCGGCGGCGTGGCTGCTGAGCCACGGGCAACTGTTGGGCGAAACCCTGCGCGAACAGGGCGTCACTATTACTTTGGGAGTTTCACACTGATGTTAAGCGTAATCGGGATTGGCCCTGGCTCACAATCAATGATGACCATGGAAGCGATTGAGGCGTTACAGGCGGCAGAAATCGTCGTCGGTTATAAGACCTACACCCACCTGGTGAAAGCCTTTACCGGCGACAAGCAGGTGATTAAAACCGGGATGTGTAAAGAGATTGAACGCTGCCAGACGGCGATTGAACTGGCGCAGGCCGGGCATAACGTGGCGCTGATTAGCAGCGGCGACGCCGGTATTTACGGCATGGCGGGACTGGTGCTGGAGCTGGTGAGCAAGCAGAAGCTGGATGTGGAAGTTCGCCTTATTCCAGGGATGACCGCCAGTATCGCCGCCGCCTCGCTGCTGGGTGCGCCGCTGATGCACGACTTCTGTCATATCAGCCTCAGCGACTT
>NZ_PTRE01000056.1 GCF_002965065.1 Escherichia sp. MOD1-EC7003 | reverse complement strand
TGGCTACGTAGCTCAGTTGGTTAGAGCACATCACTCATAATGATGGGGTCACAGGTTCGAATCCCGTCGTAGCCACCAAATTATGAATGTGCCGAATAAGTTCGGCAAATTCAAAAACCAATTTGTTGGGGTATCGCCAAGCGGTAAGGCACCGGATTCTGATTCCGGCATTCCGAGGTTCGAATCCTCGTACCCCAGCCACATTAAAAAAGCTCGCTTCGGCGAGCTTTTTGTTTTTCTGCGTATATTCAATGTCGAATGCGATGTTGGCACGCCTTACCCTACGAAGTCGGATGCGACGCTGGCGCGTCTTATCCGACCTACGGTTGGCATGCATCCGGCATGTTGTGAGGCTACAACCCTAACGCATATTTCAGCGCCTGACGTTTCAACACGCCAGCACGCTCTGCCGCCATTAACCCGAGATTACGCATAAAACGCAGTGGTGGCAGATTATTGCTGAATCCGGCATAAAACAAATCCATACCGCTTTGCATAATGAAGTTATCTGCCATGCGCCGCATCTGGTAACGCTTGAGGACAGGGTAACTGGCCCAGTCCTCACCATAGCTACGGGCATTCACCAGAACATCAATCAGGGCATCGACATCGCGATAGCCAAGATTCACCCCCTGCCCCGCCAGCGGATGTATAGTGTGCGCCGCATCACCTACCAGCGCCAGCCCTGGTTGCACATACTGCAAAGCATGGCGGCGCGTCAGCGGAAACGCACCTGCGGCAAGCGGCGTCACGTACCCAAGACGCGACGGGAAATGCTTCGCAATTTCGTCCTGTAGCTGCGCCATATTCATATTCTGCAACTGGCGAATACGCGCCGGAGAGTCATACCACACCAGCGATGCCCGGTTATCAAACAGCGGCAAAAACGCACGTGGACCGTCCGGGGTAAACTGCTGCCATGTGCTGTCGCCGGGATCGTTTTCACACTGTACGCTAATCAACATACACGACTGCGCATACTGCCAGGCATGAACGCCAATTCCCGCCATTTGCCGCACCTGCGAATTTGCCCCGTCAGCACCAATTACCAGCTTCGCGCGGATCACTTCGCCCCCCTTCAGTTCCAGCTCCTGAAGACCATTCTGGCAACGCAGCGCAATCAGCGAACCTGGCACACGTAACGTTACTTTCGGGTGCGCTTCCAGCGCCTGCCACAGCGCCTGTTGCAGGACAGTATTTTCCACCATATAGCCAAGCAACGGTAACTTAAGTTCAGCGGCGTCAAATACCACATGCGCCGTTTCCCACTCCCAGGTTTCCAGTCTGCGGTAAGGATGGCAACGCATAGCCTGTACTACATCCCAGACGCCTAAACCTTTAAGCAATGATACCGAAGCCGCGCTGATCGCCGAGATCCGCACGTCCGGCTGGCTGTCAGCGACAAACGGCGCAGGTTGGGCATGTTCGATAACCGTTACCGTAAATCCGTGCTGTGCCAGTCCCAGCGCCAGTGCGCTGCCGACCATTCCTCCGCCGACAATGGCAATTTCCGTTGGTTGATTTGTCATGGTCAATCATCCTGTTAGCAATATGCTTTAAGTTTACAGGATTTTTACCCCCAAGGGCTGATAACGCTCATACTGGTCACAACGGCAGCAAAGCATTACACTATGCGCCCTGCATTCCTGGCTACTATTTCGCAAGAGCAAGTCGATGACCAAAAAACTCCATATTAAAACCTGGGGCTGTCAGATGAACGAGTACGATTCATCGAAGATGGCCGATCTGCTGGATGCCACCCACGGCTATCAACTGACCGACGTGGCAGAAGAAGCGGATGTGCTGCTGCTGAACACCTGCTCAATCCGCGAGAAGGCTCAGGAAAAAGTCTTCCATCAGTTAGGTCGCTGGAAACTGTTAAAAGAGAAGAATCCAGACCTGATTATCGGCGTCGGCGGCTGCGTGGCATCGCAGGAAGGCGAGCACATACGTCAACGCGCCCATTATGTCGATATTATTTTTGGGCCGCAAACGCTGCACCGCCTGCCGGAGATGATTAACTCCGTGCGCGGTAACCGAAGCCCGGTGGTGGATATCAGCTTCCCGGAAATCGAGAAGTTCGACCGCCTGCCGGAACCGCGTGCCGAAGGGCCGACCGCGTTTGTCTCCATCATGGAAGGCTGCAATAAATATTGCACCTACTGCGTGGTGCCTTACACTCGTGGTGAAGAGGTCAGCCGTCCGTCCGACGATATTCTGTTTGAGATTGCCCAGCTCGCCGCGCAGGGCGTGCGTGAAGTCAACCTGCTCGGTCAGAACGTGAACGCCTGGCGTGGTGAGAACTACGACGGCACCACCGGATCGTTTGCCGATCTGCTGCGTCTGGTTGCTGCGATCGACGGGATCGATCGTATTCGCTTTACCACCAGCCATCCGATCGAATTCACCGACGATATCATCGAAGTGTACCGCGATACGCCGGAACTGGTGAGTTTCCTGCATCTGCCGGTACAGAGCGGTTCCGATCGCATTCTGAACCTGATGGGCCGTACCCACACGGCGCTGGAGTACAAAGCGATCATCCGTAAACTGCGTGCCGCGCGTCCGGATATTCAGATCAGTTCTGACTTCATCGTTGGCTTCCCTGGCGAAACCACCGAAGACTTCGAGAAAACGATGAAGCTGATTGCCGACGTCAATTTCGACATGAGCTACAGCTTTATCTTCTCCGCGCGTCCGGGTACGCCAGCCGCCGATATGGTTGATGATGTTCCGGAAGAAGAGAAAAAGCAGCGTCTGTATATTCTGCAAGAACGCATTAATCAGCAAGCGATGGCATGGAGCCGCCGGATGCTCGGCACCACCCAGCGTATTCTGGTAGAAGGGACTTCGCGTAAGAGCATCATGGAACTTTCCGGTCGTACTGAAAATAACCGCGTGGTTAACTTCGAAGGCACGCCGGATATGATCGGTAAATTCGTCGATGTGGAAATTACCGACGTTTACCCGAACTCTTTGCGCGGTAAAGTGGTGCGTACTGAAGATGAAATGGGTCTGCGCGTGGCAGAAACCCCGGAATCAGTTATTGCCCGTACTCGCAAAGAAAACGACCTTGGCGTAGGTTATTATCAGCCGTAATTCTCAGGCCCACCGTTTCGGTAAGTTTTGAGACTGACGACAAACGCCAAATTGCCTGATGCGCTACGCTTATCAGGCCTACATGATTCCTGCAATATATTGAATTTGTAGGCTGGACAATGCGTGCTTCGTCAATAATCACTGGCCCACCGTTCCGGTGGGCCTTGTTTTTTCTCTCTTTATCCCCATCTTTATCGCAATGCTTGCGCCTTTTTCCTGTGGCGTGAATAATTTCCTTACAGGCCGGTGAATGTTCAGCTTCCGGCGGCATACAGATAAGAGGAACGGTTTGAACATAGACACTCGCGAAATCACCCTGGAGCCAGCAGACAACGCGCGTCTGTTGAGCCTGTGCGGCCCGTTTGATGACAACATCAAACAGCTCGAACGCCGTCTCGGCATCGAAATCAATCGCCGCGATAACCACTTTAAATTGACTGGCCGTCCGATTTGCGTCACCGCTGCGGCAGACATTCTGCGCAGCCTGTATGTCGATACTGCCCCGATGCGTGGTCAGATTCAGGATATCGAACCGGAACAGATCCACCTTGCGATTAAAGAAGCGCGCGTGCTGGAACAAAGCGCGGAGAGCGTGCCGGAGTACGGCAAAGCAGTCAATATCAAGACCAAACGCGGCGTAATCAAGCCGCGCACGCCAAACCAGGCGCAATATATCGCTAATATTCTCGACCATGACATTACCTTCGGCGTTGGCCCGGCGGGTACGGGTAAAACCTACCTGGCGGTAGCGGCGGCAGTTGATGCGCTGGAGCGTCAGGAAATTCGTCGTATTCTGCTGACCCGTCCGGCGGTAGAAGCCGGTGAGAAGCTGGGCTTCCTGCCCGGCGATTTAAGTCAGAAAGTGGACCCATATCTACGCCCGCTGTACGACGCGCTGTTTGAAATGCTCGGCTTTGAGAAAGTCGAGAAGCTGATCGAGCGTAACGTTATTGAAGTCGCGCCGCTGGCCTATATGCGCGGTCGTACGCTGAACGATGCTTTTATTATTCTTGACGAGAGCCAGAACACCACCATCGAACAGATGAAGATGTTCCTGACCCGTATCGGTTTTAACTCAAAAGCGGTTATCACCGGCGACGTGACACAAATCGACCTGCCGCGTAATACCAAGTCTGGTTTGCGTCATGCCGTCGAAGTGCTGGCAGATGTCGAAGAGATCAGCTTTAACTTCTTCCACAGCGAAGATGTGGTTCGTCACCCGGTGGTGGCGCGTATCGTTAACGCCTATGAAGCCTGGGAAGAAGCCGAACAAAAACGTAAAGCGGCGCTGGCGGCAGAACGCAAGCGCGAAGAACAGGAACAAAAATGAGTCAGGTGATCCTCGATTTACAACTGGCATGTGAAGATAACGCCGGATTGCCGGAAGAGAGCCAGTTTCAGACATGGTTGAATGCGGTGATCCCGCAGTTTCAGGAGGAATCGGAAGTGACCATTCGCGTGGTCGATACCGCCGAAAGCCACAATCTTAATCTGACCTATCGCGGTAAGGATAAGCCGACCAACGTGCTCTCCTTCCCGTTTGAAGCACCACCGGGCATGGAAATGCCGCTGCTGGGCGATCTGGTTATCTGTCGTCAGGTCGTGGAGCAGGAAGCGCAGGAGCAAGGCAAACCGCTGGAGGCGCACTGGGCGCATATGGTGGTGCACGGCAGTCTGCATTTGTTAGGTTACGATCACATCGAAGATGATGAAGCAGAAGAGATGGAAGCCCTCGAAACAGAGATTATGCTTGCTCTGGGCTATGAGGATCCGTACATTGCCGAGAAAGAATAATTTGCCAGGTGTTTAACTGGCAGACACCCCCGCCGTTGGTGATTAACGACGGCGTTTTGATTAACTAACATGAGAACCCATACGACGCCATGAGCGACGACAATTCACACAGTAGTGACACGATAAGCAACAAGAAGGGATTTTTCTCCCTGTTACTCAGCCAACTTTTCCACGGTGAACCGAAAAACCGTGACGAACTGCTGGCGCTGATCCGTGATTCCGGGCAGAACGACCTTATCGACGAAGATACGCGCGATATGCTCGAAGGGGTGATGGACATCGCAGACCAACGCGTTCGCGACATCATGATCCCCCGCTCCCAGATGATTACCCTGAAACGCAACCAGACGTTGGACGAATGCCTTGATGTTATCATCGAGTCTGCCCACTCACGTTTCCCGGTGATTAGCGAAGACAAAGATCACATTGAAGGGATTCTGATGGCGAAAGATTTGCTGCCGTTTATGCGTAGCGATGCCGAAGCCTTCAGCATGGAAAAAGTGTTACGTCAGGCAGTTGTCGTTCCTGAAAGTAAGCGCGTAGACCGGATGCTGAAAGAGTTTCGCTCTCAGCGTTACCACATGGCGATCGTCATTGACGAATTCGGTGGGGTTTCCGGTCTGGTAACCATTGAAGATATCCTGGAACTGATTGTTGGTGAGATTGAAGACGAGTATGACGAAGAAGATGATATCGACTTCCGTCAGCTGAGTCGCCATACCTGGACCGTGCGTGCACTGGCTTCCATTGAAGATTTCAACGAAGCATTCGGCACCCACTTTAGCGATGAAGAGGTCGACACCATCGGTGGTCTGGTGATGCAGGCGTTTGGGCATCTTCCGGCGCGTGGCGAAGCCATCGACATCGACGGCTACCAGTTCAAAGTGGCGATGGCCGACAGTCGGCGTATTATTCAGGTTCATGTCAAAATCCCGGATGACTCACCCCAGCCAAAACTGGATGAATAAAACCGAAACTGGATAGATAACTACATGGCTTTTGCCTCATTAATTGAACGCCAGCGCATTCGCCTGCTGCTGGCGTTATTATTCGGTGCCTGCGGAACGCTGGCCTTCTCTCCTTATGACGTCTGGCCTGCGGCGATTATTTCGCTGATGGGGCTTCAGGCGTTGACCTTTAACCGCCGTCCACTCCAGTCTGCCGCTATTGGCTTCTGCTGGGGATTTGGTCTCTTTGGTAGCGGTATTAACTGGGTCTATGTCAGCATCGCGACTTTTGGTGGAATGCCAGGCCCGGTTAACATCTTCCTGGTGATACTGCTGGCGGCGTATCTGTCGCTGTATACCGGACTGTTTGCTGGCGTGCTGTCGCGACTGTGGCCGAAAACTACCTGGCTACGCGTGGCGATTGCCGCCCCTGCCCTCTGGCAAGTGACCGAGTTTCTGCGCGGTTGGGTACTGACAGGCTTCCCGTGGTTACAGTTCGGCTATAGCCAGATTGACGGCCCGTTAAAAGGGCTGGCACCGATAATGGGCGTGGAAGCCATTAACTTCCTGCTGATGATGGTAAGCGGCCTGCTGGCACTGGCGCTGGTGAAACGCAACTGGCGTCCATTGGGGGTGGCAATTGTGCTGTTTGCCCTCCCCTTCCCGCTACGTTACATCCAGTGGTTTACCCCACAACCAGAGAAAACCATTCAGGTTTCGATGGTGCAGGGTGATATTCCGCAATCGCTGAAGTGGGATGAAGGACAGCTTCTTAATACGCTGAAGATTTACTACAACGCGACGGCACCGCTGATGGGTAAATCGTCGCTGATCATCTGGCCGGAGTCGGCGATAACCGATCTGGAAATTAATCAGCAACCGTTCCTCAAAGAGCTGGACGGCGTGCTGCGTGAGAAAGGTAGCTCGCTGGTAACCGGGATTGTCGATGCGCGTCTCAATAAGCAGAACCGCTACGATACCTACAACACCATTATCACGCTGGGTAAAGGTGCGCCGTACAGCTACGAATCAGCCGATCGCTATAACAAAAACCATCTGGTGCCGTTTGGCGAGTTTGTCCCGCTGGAGTCGATTCTGCGTCCGTTAGCGCCGTTCTTTGATCTGCCGATGTCGTCATTCAGCCGTGGACCATATATCCAGCCACCACTGTCAGTAAACGACATTCAGCTTACTGCGGCCATTTGTTACGAGATCATTCTCGGCGAGCAGGTGCGCGATAACTTCCGTCCGGATACCAATTATCTACTGACCATCTCTAACGATGCGTGGTTTGGTAAATCTATCGGCCCGTGGCAGCATTTCCAGATGGCGCGAATGCGTGCACTGGAGCTGGCGCGCCCGTTACTGCGTAGCACCAACAACGGCATTACGGCGGTGATTGGCCCGCAGGGTGAAATTCAGGCGATGATCCCACAATTCACCCGCGAGGTGTTGACCACTAATGTGACACCGACCACCGGACTCACACCGTACGCACGTACCGGCAACTGGCCGCTGTGGGTACTGACGGCACTATTTGGTTTTGCTGCTGTACTGATGAGCCTGCGAGCACGTAAACGTTGATGTGCCTGATGTATCCGGCATGAACAAAACGTACTTTCTCATTGAGCTGTGGGGCGTGATTATCATGCCCCTTTTTCTTACGCTTCAGGGATACAAGCTACATTGCCATATTGGGGATGACGAATAATTGCCTGCGGATCAAGCGAGAGCGTCCTGTCCATTTGGATTAATCCGTTCTTCGCCATAACAAATATCTTTCTACCATCCGCTGAAAAACGAAGGTGATTAACGTAGCTGGCAGGATAAACGCCAATAATCTGCCCGGCATTAATATTGAGCAGGATGACATAACCTTGCAGGCCATATGACACCAACGCTAAATACTGACCGTCCGGGCTAATACCCTCAACGGAATAGATGTTCCTGCTACACCATTGCGTCATAATGCTGGCTTGTTGATCCCCAACTCTTATACGTGAAATCCCCTGGCTGTCGGCAAAAATAACCTCGCCATTTTCTGGTCGGAATCCCATCGCAGAAACTACGCCACGCGCATTACCGGTGGGAAAGTCTTCTTTCTGTTGCGTGATGGTATTGATGCGTACAATGTCACCTCTGACCATACCGGGTATCAACAATGTTTTTTCATCCGGTGAAAGTGCCATAACCCAGGCGCCAGGCTTATTGCTCGTCCCCGTCCCGTCGTATTTCTCCAGCGGGATATCCACCACATGCTGATAAGCCACCAGATCAATGGCTGACACACTATTACTGGTGCTATTCATCACCCAGGCTTTTGTGCCATCACGCGAGAGGATAAGGCTGTCAGGATGTGCACCGGTGGTAATCGACTGAATAATCTCCCCCGTCGCCACGTTAATGACAGTTAACGCATTCGCTTCAAATGAAGTCGCATAAAGCAACTTTTCATCCGGGCTTAACGCCAGCGATCTGACGCCCTGATCTTTACAGCCTCCACAATGTTTGGCTGATTTTTCTTTCGCTATAGGCGCTGTAAAAGTATGCAGAATTTTCTTTTGTGCGAGATCGTAAACGACAATGCTGTTTGTGTTTTCAATAGCGGCATACAACGTATTACCATCCCGACTGATCGCCATATCATGGATATCGGCAATCTCAGCGAGCAAATCACCACTGGCCTGTTCACGACTTACCGGAGCGGGTAATGTTTCTTTGAGTGCATTGCGTTCCTTCGCTAACTGCTGCTTTTTTTGCCGTCGCTCTTGTTCAATCTCCTGCGGATAAAACTCTTCACGCAGGCTTTGCCTGACCTGTAAAACTGAATCATCAATTTGCTGCTGCGCAAGCCAGATAGCCCCGGTCAGTAGAAGACTACCCGCAACAATAATCCCGCCTTCCATAACAAGCCGATTTTGCCCAGATAAACGCGCACTCAGCCAACCCAACGCGCCCCCCGCAATCAGGCCGCCAAGGTGGCAAGCGTTATCGATTCCTGTTTGCCGGGTGCCATACAGTAGCGTCAGCGCCACCATACCCAACAAAGAAAATAACACTCGCCGCTGGTTTTCATGATGTGTTCCCGCAGCTGAAGCAAGCTGGACGACTATCGTAGCACCCGCAATTCCCATAATGGCACCCGATGCCCCAACACTGATGACAATCTGCTCACTTTCGCGTAACGCATAACAGGCGCTGATTAGCCCACCAAAGACGCCGGAGAATAACCAGACAATCAGGAGTCGCCATTTTCCCAGAATTCGTTCAGCGAATCCTCCCACGACCAGGAGCGCAAACATATTCATCAGCAAATGAGAAACACTGCTGTGCAGAAAGATACTGCTCAATAAGCGCCAGGGTTCACCCGACAAAGTAAGAGGCGCAACGTTAGCGCCGAGATGGATAAGTGCAGATTGATCAACTTCTTCATAACTCATCCATTGTGCGAGATAACAAAACATCCCTATGCAAAAAACAAAAAGGATAAGGGTTATTGCGGGTAATTGAACATTTAACGACTTAGCCGAAGATGCAGACATAAGGTGTTTCTTCCTTGAAAAGACAGGTAAAAAGCATTTTTTCCGTGTGTAGTTATCATCCCGGCAAACGTCCCATCCCGAAAAGTTAACTCTGTCCGAAATATGACTTTTTCAGCTTAAAATTACAATTGTAATTAATTTACTCCTGATTATTTTTTGGCATGTAAGTTGCTTTATTTACTGTGTAAGCAATGAAATCAGCCGCGACGCAACCCGGTTGCACCACAACAATCTATCGGTAGCACCAAAAAGGTGCAGTTTAAGAATTTTGCTTCGGAATGGTGCGGTGCACCTCGCAAAAATAAACAATAAAGCAGCAATATCTTTACATTTAGTCAAACTAAATGTTACCTAGCAAACACAACACTGCACAATAAAGTTGCAGATGATAACAACACAAACACTCACAACGGGTATCCATGCGTTCTTAACGCAGAAGATAAAGGAGTTGGATATGCAATTACGTAAACCTGCCACAGCAATCCTGGCCCTAGCGCTTTCCGCAGGACTGGCACAGGCAGATGACGCCGCCCCGGCAGCGGACAGTACGCTGGACAAAATCGCTAAAAACGGCGTGATTGTCGTCGGTCACCGTGAGTCTTCAGTACCTTTCTCTTATTACGACAATCAGCAAAAAGTGGTGGGTTACTCGCAGGATTACTCCAACGCCATTGTTGAAGCAGTGAAAAAGAAACTCAACAAACCAGACTTACAGGTGAAACTGATTCCGATCACCTCACAAAACCGTATTCCGCTGCTGCAAAACGGCACTTTCGATTTTGAATGTGGTTCGACCACCAACAACGTCGAACGCCAGAAACAGGCAGCTTTCTCCGACACTATTTTTGTGGTCGGTACGCGCCTGCTGACCAAAAAAGGCGGCGATATTAAAGATTTTGCCGACCTGAAAGACAAAGCCGTCGTCGTCACTTCCGGCACCACCTCTGAAGTTTTGCTCAACAAGCTTAATGAAGAGCAAAAAATGAATATGCGCATCATCAGCGCCAAAGATCACGGTGACTCTTTCCGCACCCTGGAAAGCGGTCGTGCCGTTGCCTTTATGATGGATGACGCTCTGCTGGCCGGTGAGCGTGCGAAAGCGAAGAAACCAGACAACTGGGAAATCGTCGGCAAGCCGCAATCTCAGGAAGCCTACGGTTGCATGTTGCGTAAAGACGATCCGCAGTTCAAAAAGCTGATGGATGACACCATCGCTCAGGTGCAAACCTCCGGTGAAGCGGAAAAATGGTTTGATAAGTGGTTCAAAAATCCAATTCCACCGAAAAACCTGAACATGAATTTCGAACTGTCAGACGAAATGAAAGCTCTGTTCAAAGAACCGAATGACAAGGCACTGAACTAATTACAAGAATCAGGGGCGAAAATTCCAGCCCTCTCGATTGTTACGTAGCACGGACAGACTATACGCCTGATGGTCGTTCCCCATCGGGCCTGAAAACCGCAATACGCTGAGTAACAATCTTCGAGGGTAGCAGTTAACGCTGCTACCCTCTTTTTTCTGGAGTAGATTTATGTCTATAGACTGGAATTGGGGTATTTTTTTACAACAAGCCCCATTCGGCAACACCACCTATCTCGGCTGGATCTGGAGCGGCTTTCAGGTGACGATCGCTTTGTCGATCTGCGCCTGGATTATCGCTTTCCTCGTCGGTTCATTTTTTGGCATTTTACGTACCGTTCCAAACCGTTTTCTCTCCGGTCTGGGTACGTTATATGTCGAATTTTTCCGCAACGTGCCGTTGATTGTGCAATTCTTTACCTGGTATTTGGTTATCCCGGAACTGCTGCCAGAAAAAATCGGCATGTGGTTTAAGGCAGAGCTGGACCCCAATATTCAGTTTTTCCTTTCATCCATGCTATGCCTGGGACTGTTTACTGCCGCTCGTGTTTGCGAACAAGTACGCGCCGCGATCCAGTCATTGCCACGTGGGCAAAAAAATGCCGCGCTGGCGATGGGGTTGACGCTGCCGCAGGCCTACCGCTACGTGCTGCTGCCTAACGCGTATCGCGTTATCGTCCCGCCAATGACTTCCGAGATGATGAATCTGGTGAAAAACTCGGCCATCGCCTCGACCATCGGTCTGGTAGATATGGCAGCGCAGGCGGGTAAATTGCTCGATTACTCGGCCCACGCATGGGAGTCATTTACCGCCATCACGCTGGCGTATGTGTTGATTAACGCTTTTATCATGCTGGTGATGACGCTGGTTGAACGTAAAGTTCGCCTGCCTGGCAACATGGGAGGCAAGTAATGTACGAGTTTGACTGGAGTTCCATCGTCCCTTCCCTGCCCTATCTGCTGGATGGACTGGTGATTACCCTGAAAATCACCATCACGGCAGTCGTGATTGGTATTTTGTGGGGCACCCTGCTGGCGGTGATGCGCTTGTCCAGCTTTGCGCCTGTAGCATGGTTTGCCAAAGCCTACGTTAACGTATTCCGCTCGATTCCTTTAGTCATGGTTTTGCTATGGTTTTACCTGATTGTGCCGGGTTTTCTGCAAAACGTGTTGGGATTATCGCCGAAAACAGATATCCGTTTAATTTCGGCGATGGTGGCATTTTCGATGTTTGAAGCGGCCTACTATTCAGAGATTATCCGTGCCGGTATTCAAAGTATTTCTCGTGGTCAGTCGAGCGCCGCGCTGGCGTTGGGGATGACTCACTGGCAGTCGATGCAACTCATCATTCTGCCGCAGGCGTTCCGCGCAATGGTACCGCTACTGCTCACCCAGGGCATTGTACTGTTTCAGGATACCTCACTGGTGTATGTATTATCTCTGGCCGATTTCTTCCGTACCGCTTCAACCATTGGTGAGCGTGATGGTACACAGGTGGAAATGATCTTATTTGCCGGATTTGTTTATTTCGTAATTAGCCTTAGCGCGTCGTTGTTGGTCAGCTACTTGAAAAGAAGGACAGCACAATGATTACCCTGAAAAATGTTTCAAAATGGTATGGTCACTTTCAGGTGCTGACCAACTGCTCAACGGAAGTGAAAAAAGGCGAAGTGGTCGTGGTTTGCGGCCCGTCAGGTTCTGGTAAATCAACACTGATTAAAACCGTCAACGGCCTCGAACCGGTGCAGCAAGGTGAAATCACCGTTGATGGCATCGTGGTGAACGATAAGAAAACCGATCTGGCGAAGCTGCGTTCCCGTGTGGGAATGGTGTTCCAGCATTTCGAGTTGTTCCCGCATTTGTCGATTATCGAAAACCTGACCCTGGCGCAGGTGAAAGTGCTTAAACGCAATAAAGCGCCCGCCCGAGAAAAAGCTCTGAAATTACTGGAGCGCGTGGGACTTTCCGCTCACGCCAATAAGTTTCCGGCGCAGCTTTCTGGTGGTCAGCAGCAGCGTGTGGCGATCGCTCGCGCGTTGTGCATGGACCCTATTGCCATGCTGTTCGACGAGCCAACATCGGCGCTGGACCCGGAGATGATCAACGAAGTGCTGGACGTGATGGTGGAACTGGCGAACGAAGGGATGACCATGATGGTGGTGACCCACGAAATGGGCTTTGCCCGTAAGGTGGCGAATCGGGTGATCTTTATGGACGAGGGTAAAATTGTCGAAGACTCGCCGAAAGAGGCTTTCTTCGATGATCCGAAATCGGACCGCGCAAAAGACTTCCTCGCGAAAATCCTGCATTAATCCTTCTGGCGCGTATACCTAATTGCGCGCCATCTCACGATTTATCGTTTCCCCCCTCGTATCTGTTACATCCCGGCGTTACCCTTGTTGCAAAGAAGTACACAACAAGGAGCAACAATGGCACTGCCAATTCTGTTAGATTGCGACCCAGGTCATGATGACGCTATCGCAATAGTTCTCGCCCTCGCCTCACCAGAGCTTGATGTCAAAGCGATTACTTCTTCTGCCGGAAACCAAACACCAGAAAAAACCTTACGCAATGTTCTGCGTATGCTGACCTTGCTTAATCGTACCGATATTCCGGTAGCTGGCGGTGCGGCAAAACCGTTAATGCGTGAGTTGATTATCGCGGACAATGTGCACGGCGAAAGCGGTCTCGACGGCCCGGCATTACCGGAACCAGCATTTGCGCCGCAAAATTGCACGGCGGTGGAGCTGATGGCAAAAACGCTGCGCGAAAGTGCGGAACCTGTCACGATTGTTTCTACCGGACCGCAAACTAACGTCGCCTTGCTGCTCAATAGCCATCCGGAACTGCACAGCAAAATTGCCCGAATTGTGATTATGGGCGGTGCAATGGGGCTTGGTAACTGGACGCCAGCGGCAGAATTTAATATTTACGTTGACCCGGAAGCCGCCGAAATTGTTTTCCAGTCAGGGATCCCGGTGGTGATGGCCGGTCTGGATGTCACTCACAAAGCACAAATCCACGTTGAAGATACCGAGCGTTTCCGCGCTATTGGTAACCCGGTTTCCACCATTGTTGCTGAACTGCTGGATTTCTTCCTCGAATATCACAAAGACGAAAAATGGGGCTTTGTTGGCGCACCGCTGCATGACCCATGCACCATCGCCTGGCTGTTGAAACCGGAGTTGTTTACCACTGTTGAACGCTGGGTTGGCGTGGAAACACAGGGGAAATATACTCAGGGTATGACAGTGGTTGATTATTATTATCTGACGGGCAATAAGCCGAATGCCACCGTAATGGTCGATGTTGATCGTCAGGGTTTTGTTGATTTACTGGCTGAACGTCTGAAATTTTACGCTTAATACTCCTTATTGATTAAGATCACCACGTTTTGCCAGTGTGGTCTTAATCTGGCTACCTCCTTTTCTTTCAAGATATAAATGCAATGGATAATGCAGAACTCGCCATTGGTATCGATCTCGGTACTACCAATAGTTTAATTGCCGTCTGGAAAGACGGTGCCGCGCAATTAATTCCAAATAAGTTCGGTGAATATTTAACACCATCCATAATTAGCATGGATGAAAATAATCATATTCTGGTCGGGAAACCGACTGTATCACGGCGCACTTCACATCCGGATAAAACGGCAGCGTTATTTAAACGTGCAATGGGGAGTAATACCAACTGGCGTTTAGGCAGCGACACATTTAATGCACCGGAATTGTCCTCTTTGGTCTTACGTTCATTAAAAGAAGATGCCGAAGAATTTCTGCAACATCCGATTAAAGATGTGGTGATCTCCGTCCCGGCTTATTTCAGTGATGAACAACGCAAGCATACCCGTTTAGCAGCAGAGCTGGCAGGGTTAAATGCAGTGCGCCTGATTAATGAGCCCACAGCGGCTGCGATGGCGTATGGCCTACATACTCAGCAAAACACCCGCTCGCTGGTGTTTGATCTCGGTGGCGGTACATTTGACGTTACGGTGCTTGAGTACGCCACGCCGGTGATTGAAGTTCACGCCTCAGCAGGTGATAACTTCCTCGGTGGCGAAGATTTTACCCATATGCTGGTCGATGACGTTTTAAAGCGCGCGGATGTCGCCAAAACTACCCTTAACGAGAGTGAACTGGCTGCCCTGTACGCCTGTGTGGAAGCGGCAAAATGCAGCAATCAATCACCAATGCACATTCGCTGGCAGTATCAGGATGAAACGCGGGAGTGCGAATTTTACGAGAACGAACTGGAAGATTTGTGGTTACCGTTACTCAATCGCCTGCGTGTGCCGATTGAACAGGCGTTGCGCGATGCGCGTCTGAAGCCGAGTCAAATCGACAGTCTGGTACTGGTCGGCGGCGCGTCGCAAATGCCGCTGGTGCAGCGAATCGCGGTCCGTCTGTTTGGCAAATTACCGTATCAAAGTTACGACCCGAGTACTATTGTCGCGCTGGGCGCAGCAATCCAGGCAGCCTGCCGCTTACGCAGTGAAGATATTGAAGAAGTGATCCTCACTGATATTTGCCCTTACTCGTTGGGCGTTGAAGTTAACCGCCAGGGCATTTCCGGCATTTTCTCGCCGATTATTGAACGAAACACCACTGTACCGGTGTCGCGTGTAGAAACTTACTCGACCATGCACCCGGAACAGGATTCAATTACGGTTAACGTCTATCAGGGAGAAAACCACAAAGTTAAAAATAACATTCTGGTTGAATCCTTTGATGTGCCGCTGAAAAAAAACGGAGCATGTCAGTCGATTGATATCCGCTTTAGTTATGATATCAACGGGTTGCTTGAAGTTGACGTGCTTCTGGAAGACGGCAGCGTTAAGTCCAGAGTCATTAACCACAGTCCGGTAACGTTAAGTACCCAGCAAATTGAAGAGAGTCGGACGCGTTTATCTGCATTGAAGATTTACCCGCGGGATATGCTCATTAACCGAACCTTTAAAGCCAAACTGGAAGAGTTATGGGCGCGAGCACTGGGCGACGAGCGTGAAAAAATAGGCCAGGTGATTACCGATTTTGATGCGGCGTTACAGTCAAACGACATGGCCCGCGTCGATGAAGTTCGGCGGCGGGCGAGCGATTATTTGGCCATTGAGATCCCATAAACACGGCTGCCGGATGCGGCGTAAACGCCTTATCCGGCCTACACGTAGGTCGGATAAGATGCGTTAGCATCGCATCCAACATTGAAGAATAAGATGCGTTAGCATCGCATCCGACATTGAAGGATAAGATGCGCCAGCATCGCATCCGGCATCCGGCATCCGGCATCCGGCATCCGGCATCCGCACCTAACTGAATAACATAGCAATTTTACCAAGCACATAACCTATCACCAGCACTGTTAAGCTGGTTTTGATAATACCGGCAATGTTCTGTGTTTTTTCACTCTCATCACTCTTTTCTTCGTGTTCTTCAGATGTTGGTTCACCGACATGTTCATCCACCGGCTCGAGCTTCACTTTCGTCAGCAGCATGTGAGTAATAATTGCTTCTAACGGATGTGCTTCTCCACGTTCCAGTCGCGCATTCAGGCGGGCAAGCATCTCTTGTTTCGGAAACGCTTCCAGTACGACCTGTTCCGCTACCCGATACAGATCCAGTAACGGTGAATCTTCCTCTGTCTCGTTACCAACTCTCGATTTCCACCACGCCCATGCTTTGCGTTTGAAGAATAAAGACTCGATAAACGATTGACCTAACGGCGATAATTTACCGCTATGCAATATTTCTGCCCACAATAGCCGCGTCCGGGCGCTCTCACCAGGAACATATTTCAGCGGTTGACCTTGCGCATCAATCATGCTTCGCGCTTCGATAACCATCACTAACAGCGCGAAATAATCCGGGCAATGTTGCGCGCTCCACTGCAGTAATAAATTATCAGCTTGTGTAGATGGGTAACTTTCCCAGTACGCACAGAGCTCGGCAAGCAGACTTTCCCCCTCGCCGCAGTACAACCGTTGTGCACACAAGTAATATCGGGCATCTCCGCTTTCTGGTTCTTCCGTTTGCCACTGTTGGGCTACAGGAACGAGTTCCGCTATACCTGTTTGCACCGAGCTATACCAGCGCAACAGTTTGCGATGCAACTTCGCATCATCAGGAATTAACCACGGCCCCTCCATCGCCAAAAACGCAGTGACATAGTCGGGATGGTAACGGCAGCAGCGTTCCAGCGCGAAGTAATACTCAACAGTCTGGTTCTGCAACGCGACGGGATATTCCAGAAGGCTGAGAAAATCGAAACAATCCCCAGCCTGAATGGCCTCCAGAAATGCCTCCCGTTCTTCCTCATCCATTCCTTCGCTGTCATTAAACGAATGCCAGTTCAAACGCTCTGCCAGCAAAGAAACGCAATTTAATGAAAGATATCGCGCTTTTATGGCGATCGCGCACAGCGGCCAGCGTAAGTGCTCAACATCCTCCATATTGTAGGTGTTCAACTGCTGAATAAATTTATGCCAGGCAGAAGGTTGAAAACGCTCACTTTCCGAAGCCAGTAAGGTTCTGAACGCTTTCAGTGCCTCGTGCTCTTCTGCCAAATCTTTCTCGTCATCAGCATCTTTTCCGTCTGGATTGACCGCCAGCCGCAGCGCCTCTTCATAGGCCTGGCGTAACGCTTTAAACCCTTGCGGATCGGTTTCTGGATGGTACAACGGTAAACGAGCAAGATAAGCCTGACGGATAATATCAACTTGTGTTGTGCTTTCGATTTCGAGGATTTGCCAACATGTTTTCATAGGTCGCTCACATCCTTAAGCGTTGCCGGACATTCAGGCTGGGCAGTTAATGCCCGCCAGGGAAGCGTGGCATAGAAACGATCGGTTCCCGCAGCCAACTCTTCGAACATCCGATTCCCGGCGCTATCGTATTTGTACAGGGTCAGCGCCTCGCGTAGTGAAGCGCTGTCTTCACACTGAGAGGATTGCCAGTAGAGACGACCTAACGAATAGGCAGAAAAATAGTGCATCCAATTGTGATAGTAATGGTGTGCTCGTACATAGACGCGTGATTGCAGCCATAAACTCTCTTCTTCCGTCAGCCAATTGTTGAGCACTCCGACCCGTGACAGAAACCCCATTCGAACATAATCCCAGGCTTTGATTCCCCCTTCCCCACAGCACATAGCGGTTTGCGCAACAAATTGGGTATAAATCAGCCCTCTATCAGAGCCACCAGCAATTAATGCTTTCCACTCTTCAGGTGAAGAGCGATGCCATGCCAGATATAAGCCACCTAAATCATTTGCGTGACCATCATCAGTCATTTGGTAAATAGTCTGAATTAAATCATCACGATTATTTATTCCCCAGGATGATGACAGATCAAAATCTTCTATCCCGGTATACATTTTTGGTGAGTCGTGGGAAGGCTTGCATCCTTTATTAAGGATTTCCATTGGCGCAGAAAGCGCGAATAGAAGGTATTGCTCTTCCTTATCCATTTATTAACAATCCTTTAAGTACATTAGCTGACTACTTTTTTATTAATGATGAGTATAAACTTGACGCTTTCAAAATAAAAAGAAAATCGAAGCATTGATAAATGAACAAAAAAATATATTTTATATTCACGATATTTATAGTTGCAGCTATCACATGTATAAGCCAACCTAAGAAAACGACCTTGCGCGATAAAGCTATGGCGAATTATGTCTTTGATTATTTAAGCTCACCGAGCAGCCTTCCGTTTAGCACGGCAGCAACGGAGTTTTCCGCGATTCATGGCCACTCAACATCACAATATCGCCTTGGCGAGTTTTATCTTCATGGTAGCGCCGGTAAACCACTGGATTATACTCAGGCGAGATACTGGTATGAGCAATCAGCGGAACAGGAAAATCCACGTGCGCAGAGTAAACTGGGGTGGATCTACCTCAAAGGCCTGGGTGTTAAAACGGATACCAGGCGAGCAATCCAGTGGTATAAGCAGGCTGCAGAACAAGGGTATGTTCATGCACAATACACATTGGGTTTGATCTACAGAAACGGCACGGGAATTAACGCTAATTATTATGAAGCTCGCAAATGGTTAAAATTGGCCGCAGAACAACATTACAAAAATGCGGAAAGATTACTTGCCGAGCTCCCCACACATTAACGCCGACTGTCACCCGAACAGATGGAGTATTTTCCCTATCAAACCGGCAAAAATAAAAATGTAGAAAATAATTTTGATGACGCCCAGACAGCCCACTCCCCCATCGTCAACGGGCATTGGCTGCGGTTGCAGCTCCGGTTCGACGGTTTGCTTCTCGGTAAAATTCGCCGACTGTATTAATAATCGACGAATAATTAATGCTTCCAGTGGACAACAATCTTCTGCATCAAGACGGGTCACGATCGGCATTAATGATTGTTCCGTAGGTTGGCTGGCCTGCACTAATTGTTTTGCAACTAAATATAATGGCCATAAGGGATGCTGTGTATCACGCGTGAGTGCGATTCGCGGCTTACGCCCTTTGTGCAAAACCATCTCAACCAGAGAGCGCCCCAGCGCAGAGAGTTTTTCATGATTGAGAATCTCGTATAATTGAAAACGTGTACGTGCACTATCGCCAGGGACATATAACAGAGGTCTCCCCTGATCGTTAACCAGTTCGCGCGATTCAATCATCATCACGACTAATGGGTAATAATCCACCCGATGCTGACGACACCATTGCAACATTAATGCATCCGCTTGGGTAGAAGGATACTCGCGCCAAAAATCGCAAAGTTCAGCCAGCAGGCTTTCACCCTCCCCACAATAGACGCGTTGTGCATATTCATAATAACGTGCATCTTCATTATCAGGTTCTGCTTGCCGCCATAACCGGGCGTAATCCAGGAGTTCGGGTATTCCCTGACGGCCTGAACTATACCAGCGCAGTAAATTTCTGTGCAGTTTTTCATCATCAGGGATAATCATTGCGCGATGTTGCGCTAAATACCGTGTCAGCCATTCTGGATGCGACGACCAAACCCGAGCGAACATTTGGTAAAAATCAATGGTTTCATTTTGCACGGCAACGGGCAGAGACAGGATGGTCTGGAAGTTAAAAACATTCCCCTTCGCAATGGCATATAAAAAGGATTCCAGTTCTTCTTCGTCTATTTTCCCGGTGTTTTCTTCCTGCAGCCACCGCAATCTTTCTGCTAATAACATCACGCACTCGAAGGATAAATGGGCAGTGTTCATAGCTATCGCGCACAACGACCAGCGTAATTCATCAATCTCTTCCATCGAGCAATAGTTTAATTGCTGAATGAATCGCTGCCAGGCAGAGGGCAGAAAACGTTCGCTATCAGAGGCAAGTAACGCACGAAAGGCCAGCTGAACGCCATGCTCTGCTACCTCATGTTCTTCTGGTTGATTAACATATTTAGCAGGCGACTGCGCGCGTCGTAGCGCCTCCTCATACGCCTGACGAAGCTGTTTAAAACCCTGCGGATCGGTTTCTGGATGAAAAGACGGTAACAACGCCAGATAAGCGTGGCGGATAATATCAACATCAGTTGTTTCAGGTATATCAAGGAGTTGCCAACAGGTTTTCATAAGTCGCTCATATCCTTAAGCGTTTCCGGGCATGTTGGGTAGCAAGCTAATGGTTGCCAGGACAAGGTAGGGTAATACGCAGCATCACTGGCAAATAATTGATAAAACATATCATTGCCCGAATCGTCGTATTCTTTACGCGCTAAGAATTCGCGTAATAACGACAGATTATCGTCCTCGGGAGACTGCCAATATTGCCGACCAAAGGTATAACCGGCAAAGTATTGCCGCCAGTGACTATAATAACGTAGAGCCCGTAGATGAATACGCGACTGGATCCATAGACTTTCTTCTTCACTCAACCAGTTATTAAGTACGCCCATCCGGCTTAAAAAACCCATCCGGACATAATCCCAGGCTTTGATCCCCCCTTCACCACAGCATTCGGCGGTGCTGGCGACAAATTGCGCATAAGCCTGACCTTGCTCATTTAATTCAGCAAGATAGTCACGCCATTCACATGGCGAATAACGAAACCAGCGGTGATAAAACCCAGCCAACCGCGCGGCATGACCGTTATCGATCATTCGATGAATTGTCTGCAACAGGTCATCACGGTCATCAATTCCCCATGAGGAGGAAAGGTCAAAAAAGCGTGTACCTAAATACATTTTAGGTGATGAATGTGAAGGTAAACAGCATTCATTGCGTATTTCCATCGGAGTGGAAAGCGCAAACAATATTTTTTGTGACTCCATGTCCATATAATTCATCCTTAAATATTCACTAAGTGAATACTAACCGCATTACGAGTTTCATTTATTTATACTTTTCTGACGAGACATAATATGCATAAAATAAAGCTTACGCAAAAATGGAATACATAAAAATATAATATATTTTATCTGCAACCATAAGGAATGATAATGATTTTTACGTCAAGTTGCTGCGATAATTTTTCAATAGAAGAGGCTATTGAACGTGCTGAAAAAGGTGATAGTGAAGCACAATATATTGTTGGATTTTATTACAATCGCGATAGCGCAATTGACTCTCCGGACGACGAAAAGGCCTTTTACTGGCTGAAGCTTGCCGCCGGGCAAGGTCATTGCGAAGCACAATATTCCTTAGGGCGAAAATACTCCGAGGATAAAAGCCGTCATAAGGATAATGAGCAAGCCATCTTTTGGCTGAAAAAAGCTGCCGTACAAGGTCATACTGCTGCATCGAACTCGTTGGGCTGGATACTGGATCGTGGAGAAGACCCCAACTATAAAGAAGCAGTTGCCTGGTATCAGATAGCTGCGGAGAGCGGAATGTCTTATGCGCAAAATAATCTTGGGTGGATGTACAGAAATGGCAACGGAGTCGCACAAGATTATGCGCTGGCATTTTTCTGGTACAAACAAGCTGCATTGCAAGGCCATAGTTACGCGCAAGACAATCTGGCCGATCTTTATGAAGACGGGAAAGGCGTTACTCAAAACAAGACTCTCGCCGCATTCTGGTATTTGAAAAGCGCACAGCAGGGTAATCGGCACGCTCAATTTCAAATTGCGTGGGATTATAACGCTGGCGAAGGGGTGGACCAGGACTATAAGCAAGCGATGTACTGGTATCTGAAGGCTGCCGCCCAGGAAAGCGTCAGTGCTTACGTAAACATCGGTTATATGTATAAACACGGACAAGGCGTTGAGAAAAATTATCAGGCCGCCTTTGAATGGTTTATGAAAGCCGCAGAATGCAATGACGCCACTGCCTGGTATAACCTGGCCATTATGTATCACTATGGAGAAGGAAGACCTGTCGATCTCCGACAGGCTCTCGACCTGTATCGTAAAGTTCAGTCATCCGGTATAAGAGATGTCAGTCAAGAAATCCGTGAGATTGAAGATTTACTGGATAACGAATAAGCCCATCAATTTGGCAGCGAGTTGTCAACACGACTTCTTGTAACAACTCGTTCCTGTAAACACATAAACTAATTCAAAACCCACAATTTTTTATTAATGACTTTGGTAAGAAGATCGTCTTTTTCTGTATCCCAATACGCCGTTGTGACTTTAACCTGACCGGGATGCTGCGGATCACGTTGTAATAAATCTGAGGCGGTTGCGGTTTCCTGAATATTGAGATTTTTTGTAAACCCCGGCATTACCTGAATCCACTGATTTTGTTGAATGTCAAAAACATAAACGATGCGATAAGCACTGCTCCACCACTCAGGAGAGACAATAACACGATCACGGCCACTATCATCCAGCCCGGAAATCGTCTCAACATTACCAATAAGGCATTGCGTAATTTTTATTGGAGTAATATCGGGATTACTACTCCACAAAGAACAATCACAATCGCTATATGGCAAGCATGCTCCCCCAGTGCGAGGATCGGCCTCACTCATCCAGACATAGCTTTTATTTTTACCATCAAATTTACCCCGTACGACGCTGGTATTTTTTTCTTTACTCTGATTCGCAAGTGTAATGCCGTCTGTTTCGCTCACAATACGCCAACCCTGCACGCCTTTCGTGACCTGTATTTCCTGCGGGTAATTTTGCTCATGTTGGAAGGTCAGACCAGCACGTTTAACAAAACTCACCAGCACAATGTCTTTATCGTCGTCAGAACGCTGGATATTTAATGTACTGACAATAGATTGGCGAAAATCGGTGTTTTTTGCCAGAAAGGCATGTTCATTATTTATAACCTGCTGGGCAGAAAACTTTTGTCCATACCATTCAACTTCAGGAGCATATAATGACTGTGGAGATACATCCTCATGTTTATTCAGGAGGTTGTTCCAGCTATCCACCAGCGCAGTGATAGCCTGCTCATCAGCGGCAGCGGGCCTGATGGTTTCAACATCTTCCTCAGCAAGCACTCCAGCACTGAAACAGCAACTGAGACACAAAACGAAAAAAAAGCAAGGGTAAAAACGCTTCATATCATTCCCCGGTGAGATTATTTTGGTATCACTACCGTTAACAGCGCAATAATCACTGCAATAAGTGAAAGTAAAAAGACAGCTTTGGCGGTTGCCATTGATTCCTTATATTCCGGATTCAGCGATTCATAACGCTGTGGTAACGCTTCATAGCGAGTTAATTCCCTGATCTGAAGCGCCATCGCTTCCACAATCATTGTCGACAAGGGGTCCTGCTCAATTTCGGTTATATCTCTCGTCAACCATTTATTATCAGGATAATGACCACGAATTAGCCTCTCTGCGTCCAAATAAAGCGGCCATAAAGGTTGTGTTTTCATTTGGTTGCCGAATGTTTTCTTGATTGCCTGCAAGGATGCTCCCGACAATATTTGCTTCACCAGATATTGTGCTGGCAAGGCAAGTCCGCTCATCCACTTTAATGCCCACTGGCAGAGTATTTTCGTTTTCTTATATCGTCCAGGAGCGATATTTTCACGAGGGTAGCAATAAACATCAAGCGCCAGAATCATCAAAGGTACATACAAAGGAGAATGACGATAAAACCACCACAGCAGTAGTTTTTTACAGCCGTCTGTGCGATACCACTGCCAGAGCGTGAGCAAAAAATGGTAACCCGCATTTCCAGGCCATTGTTGCATCATCTCATCGACTGCCAGAAAAACGCCCTCGTTATAATGGCTATAATAAAAAAATATTCTCTGTATTAATTTATCATCCGCAAGAACAGGCAACACCCGAGGCATTAAAAGAACTTCTTCGGCACTGGCAGGAGAAACAACTACCGCTTCGGATAATGCAGTATATTCACAAATTACATAATTCTGTACCGATAATGGCATAGCAGACAACTGACTATAGTCGAAGAGGTCCCCCTCATCTATCCGTTCAAACAATGCCTCCACCGTTTCCCATAGTTCTGGGGATTGCTTAGCAATCCCCTCCCAACCCCAGTCCAAACGCTGATACAACAGATTAAGACAGGAAAGCGACAGCATATCCAGTTCTTCCTGCGCCTTCCAAAACAGCGACCAACGAATATCGTTAATCACATCAGGGGGATATTTATTAAGTTCCGCAATAAACTGCTGCTAGGCCTCTGGTTGATAACGGTGTTGTGGTGAATGCAACAACGTGTCGAACAGCGACTCAATTTCCTCCACATGTCGCGGTTGAGAAAATCTTTGTCTGTGGTGTCGGCCCCCCTGTTTTTGACTCAACAACAAGGCTGCCTCATAAGCATTACGCAAACGTTTAAAACCGTCCGGATCGTTTTCTGGATGAAATTGCGGAAGTAATGATAAATAAGCTTTACGAATATTATCGGAGTCGCAGTTCTCTTCAACGCCTAAAATCTGCCAACACGTTGCCATGAATATCTCTTTCGTCCCTGAGCGCTATTATCGCTATTTGCCAGTGCGGCCGCATTTTACCCCTTTCACCGCACTGGTACGAGTGAATTAACGACTACGGCTCGAACGGGCGTCTCTGGAACTGGTCATGACCACATTTCGGGCATAGCGTCAGCACTTCCGGTGTGTAGATTGGGAGATGGAAGTGACATTTCTCGCAGACCAGATTCCCCAGCCCCACCACTTCTCCGCTGTGATAAACCCCGTGATGATTGAGATCCTGGAACACCTCGCGCCATTCGAGCTGCGTTTTATCGGTGATATCTGCCAGTTCCTGCCAGAGGCTTTCTTTAATCACCCGCATAAAAACGCTGTCAGATTCTTCCTTTAGACTCTCTTCATAGCTCATAGCGAACTCTTCCAGATCGCGTCTGACGGCACGCGTCAGTTCATCGACCTCTGTTCGCGTTAACTCCCCTGTTTTTATTACGTGCTCGCGCGCCTGCTCTACCAGTGCGTCGATATCACGCTCGCCATTGCGCAACCGCTCGCTTAATGACGCCACCAGTTCACGGTAATATTGAGCAACCTTGTTCATCATTTCATCTCCCGGGTCGTTAACTGACTATAATAATAGACGTTCGTTGTTCCTTGCTTTGCTAATACGCCCACAAACTCTGTAAATTAATGTATGAATTAATCCGGGTATCATTTCAACGTCGAATGCGCGAAAGGCTGTTTTGACGCGGACGTTTGGGCTATGCTATGCGGATCTGAAAAACCACCTCAACGCTACATTTGTAGCCGTATTGAAAACAGGACCACTGGCTGCCATGCAAGAGCAATACCGCCCGGAAGAGATAGAATCCAAAGTACAGCTTCACTGGGATGAGAAGCGCACATTTGAAGTAACCGAAGACGAGAGCAAAGAGAAGTATTACTGCCTGTCGATGCTTCCCTATCCTTCTGGTCGACTACACATGGGCCACGTGCGCAACTACACCATCGGTGACGTGATCGCCCGCTACCAGCGTATGCTGGGCAAAAACGTCCTGCAGCCGATCGGCTGGGACGCGTTTGGTCTGCCTGCGGAAGGCGCAGCAGTGAAAAACAACACTGCACCAGCACCGTGGACGTATGACAACATCGCGTACATGAAAAACCAGCTCAAAATGCTGGGCTTTGGTTATGACTGGAGCCGCGAGCTGGCAACCTGTACGCCGGAATACTACCGTTGGGAACAGAAATTCTTCACCGAGCTGTATAAAAAAGGCCTGGTATATAAGAAGACTTCTGCGGTCAACTGGTGCCCTAACGACCAGACCGTACTGGCGAACGAGCAGGTTATCGACGGCTGCTGCTGGCGCTGCGATACCAAAGTTGAACGTAAAGAGATCCCGCAGTGGTTTATCAAAATCACCGCTTACGCTGACGAGCTGCTTACCGATCTGGATAAACTGGACAACTGGCCAGACACCGTTAAAACCATGCAGCGTAACTGGATCGGTCGTTCCGAAGGCGTAGAAATCACCTTCAACGTTAACAACTATGACAACACACTGACCGTTTACACGACCCGCCCGGACACCTTTATGGGTTGTACCTACCTGGCGGTAGCAGCAGGTCATCCGCTGGCGCAGAAAGCGGCAGAAAATAATCCTGAACTGGCCGCGTTTATTGACGAATGCCGTAATACCAAAGTTGCCGAAGCTGAAATGGCGACGATGGAGAAAAAAGGCATCGATACTGGCTTTAAAGCCGTTCACCCATTAACGGGCGAAGAAATTCCAGTTTGGGCAGCAAACTTCGTATTGATGGAGTACGGCACTGGCGCAGTTATGGCAGTTCCGGGTCACGACCAGCGCGACTACGAGTTTGCCTCTAAATACGGCCTGAACATTAAGCCAGTTATCCTGGCGTCTGACGGCTCTGAACCCGACCTTTCTCAGCAAGCCCTGACCGAAAAAGGTGTGCTGTTCAACTCCGGCGAGTTCAACGGCCTTGACCATGAAGCGGCCTTCAACGCTATCGCCGATAAACTGACTGCGATGGGCGTTGGCGAGCGTAAAGTGAACTACCGCCTGCGCGACTGGGGTGTTTCCCGTCAACGTTACTGGGGCGCGCCGATTCCGATGGTGACGCTGGAAGACGGTACCGTAATGCCGACCCCAGACGACCAGCTGCCGGTGATCCTGCCGGAAGATGTGGTGATGGATGGCATAACCAGCCCGATTAAAGCAGATCCTGAGTGGGCGAAAACCACCGTTAACGGTATGCCAGCGCTGCGTGAAACCGACACTTTCGACACCTTTATGGAGTCCTCCTGGTACTATGCGCGCTACACTTGCCCAGAGTACAAAGAAGGTATGCTGGATTCCGAAGCGGCTAACTACTGGCTGCCGGTGGATATCTACATTGGTGGTATCGAACACGCCATCATGCACCTGCTCTACTTCCGCTTCTTCCACAAACTGATGCGTGATGCAGGCATGGTGAACTCTAACGAACCCGCGAAACAGCTGCTATGTCAGGGAATGGTGTTGGCAGATGCCTTCTACTATGTTGGTGAAAACGGCGAACGTAACTGGGTTTCCCCGGTTGATGCTATCGTTGAGCGCGACGAGAAAGGCCGTATCGTGAAAGCGAAAGACGCGGCAGGCCATGAACTGGTTTATACCGGCATGAGCAAAATGTCCAAGTCGAAGAACAACGGTATCGACCCGCAGGTGATGGTTGAACGTTACGGCGCGGATACCGTTCGTCTGTTCATGATGTTTGCTTCTCCGGCAGATATGACTCTCGAATGGCAGGAGTCCGGCGTGGAAGGGGCTAACCGCTTCCTGAAACGTGTCTGGAAACTGGTTTACGAGCATACTGCAAAAGGTGATGTTGCTGCACTGAACGTCGATGCGTTGACTGAAGATCAGAAAGCGCTGCGTCGTGATGTTCATAAAACGATCGCTAAAGTGACCGATGATATCGGCCGTCGTCAGACCTTCAACACCGCAATTGCGGCGATTATGGAGCTGATGAACAAACTGGCAAAAGCACCGACCAATGGCGAGCAGGATCGCGCCCTGATGCAGGAAGCGCTGCTGGCCGTTGTCCGTATGCTTAACCCGTTCACCCCGCACATCTGCTTCACGCTGTGGCAGGAGCTGAAAGGCGAAGGCGATATCGACAACGCACCGTGGCCGGTTGCTGACGAAAAAGCGATGGTGGAAGACTCCACGCTGGTAGTGGTACAGGTTAACGGTAAAGTCCGTGGCAAGATCACCGTTCCGGTGGACGCAACGGAAGAACAGGTTCGCGAACGTGCAGGCCAGGAACATCTGGTAGCAAAATATCTTGATGGCGTTACCGTGCGTAAAGTGATTTACGTACCGGGTAAACTCCTCAATCTGGTCGTTGGCTAAGCGCGGGAGGAAGCGTGCGATATCTGGCAACATTGTTGTTATCTCTGGCGGTGTTAATCACCGCCGGGTGTGGCTGGCATCTGCGTGACACCACGCAGGTTCCTTCCACTATGAAGGTCATGATCCTGGACTCTGGTGATCCGAACGGGCCGTTAAGTCGTGCGGTGCGTAATCAGTTACGTCTGAGCGGTATCGAGTTGCTTGATAAAGAAACCACGCGTAAGGACGTTCCATCTCTGCGTTTGGGTAAAGTGAGCATCGCTAAAGATACCGTATCGGTATTCCGTAACGGTCAAACAGCAGAGTATCAGATGATCATGACGGTTAATGCGACCGTGTTGATCCCTGGCCGTGACATCTATCCGATTAGCGCCAAAGTCTTCCGTTCGTTCTTCGATAACCCGCAAATGGCGTTAGCGAAAGATAACGAACAAGACATGATCGTAAAAGAGATGTACGACCGTGCTGCCGAACAGCTGATTCGTAAGTTGCCAAGCATCCGTGCTGCGGATATTCGTTCCGACGAAGAACAGTCGTCGACCACAACGGACACCCCTGCAACACCTGCACGCGTCTCCACCACGCTGGGTAACTGATGATTCGGTTGTACCCAGAACAACTCCGCGCGCAGCTCAATGAAGGGCTGCGCGCGGCGTATCTTTTACTTGGTAACGATCCTTTGTTATTGCAGGAAAGCCAGGACGCGATTCGTCAGGTCGCTGCGGAACAAGGTTTCGAAGAACACCACACTTTTACCATTGATCCCAATACAGACTGGAATGCGATTTTTTCGTTATGCCAGGCCATGAGCCTGTTCGCCAGTCGACAAACGCTATTGCTGCTGTTACCAGAAAACGGACCGAATGCGGCGATCAATGAACAATTTCTCACACTCACCGGACTTCTGCATGACGATCTGCTGTTGATCGTCCGCGGCAATAAATTAAGCAAAGCGCAAGAAAATGCGGCCTGGTTTACTGCTCTTGCGAATCGAAGCGTACAGGTGACCTGTCAGACGCCGGAGCAGGCTCAGCTTCCTCGCTGGGTTGCTGCGCGTGCCAAACAGCTCAACTTAGAACTGGATGACGCCGCAAATCAGGTGCTCTGCTACTGTTATGAAGGTAACCTGCTGGCGCTGGCCCAGGCACTGGAGCGTTTATCACTGCTCTGGCCGGACGGCAAACTGACATTACCGCGCGTTGAACAGGCGGTGAATGATGCCGCGCATTTCACCCCTTTTCATTGGGTTGATGCTTTGTTGATGGGAAAAAGTAAGCGCGCGTTGCATATTCTTCAGCAACTGCGTCTGGAAGGCAGCGAGCCGGTTATTTTGTTGCGCACATTACAACGTGAACTATTGTTACTGGTTAACCTGAAACGCCAGTCTGCCCATACGCCACTGCGTGCGTTGTTTGATAAGCATCGCGTTTGGCAGAACCGCCGGAGCATGATGGGCGAGGCGTTAAATCGCTTAAGCCAGCCGCAGTTACGTCAGGCCGTGCAGCTCCTGACACGAACGGAACTCACCCTCAAGCAAGATTACGGTCAATCAGTGTGGGCAGAGCTGGAAGGGTTATCTCTTCTGTTGTGCCATAAACCCCTGGCAGACGTATTTATCGACGGTTGATATGAAATCTTTACAGGCTCTGTTTGGCGGCACCTTTGATCCGGTGCACTATGGTCATCTTAAACCCGTGGAAACGCTGGCGAATTTGATTGGTCTGACGCGGGTCACAATCATCCCTAATAATGTTCCTCCGCATCGTCCCCAGCCGGAAGCGAACAGCATGCAGCGTAAACACATGCTTGAACTGGCGATTGCCGACAAGCCACTGTTTACCCTTGATGAACGCGAGCTAAAGCGCAATGCTCCCTCTTACACTGCGCAAACACTGAAGGTGTGGCGGCAGGAACAAGGCCCCGATGTGCCGCTGGCGTTTATTATTGGTCAAGATTCACTGCTAACCTTTCCGACCTGGTACGAATACGAAACGATACTCGACAATGCACATTTGATCGTCTGTCGGCGTCCAGGTTACCTACTTGAAATGGCGCAACCGCAATACCAGCAATGGCTGGAAGATCATTTGACACATAGCCCGGAAGATCTTCACCTTCAGCCTGCCGGTAAAATTTATCTGGCTGAAACGCCGTGGTTTAATATCTCAGCGACGATCATCCGCGAACGTTTGCAAAACGGTGAATCGTGTGAGGATTTATTACCGGAATCGGTACTGGCTTACATAAACCAACAAGGCTTGTATCGCTGATACCTGTCGTTACGGAGAGCATGATGCGACTGTGGTTAATTCGTCATGGTGAAACGCAAGCAAATGTCGATGGCCTGTACAGCGGTCATGCCCCTACCCCTCTGACCGCACGCGGTATTGAGCAAGCGCAAAATCTGCATACGCTGCTACATGATGTTTCCTTTGACCTGGTGTTATGCAGTCAACTGGAACGGGCACAGCATACCGCGCGACTGGTTCTCAGTGACCGCCAGCTCCCCGTGCAAATCATCCCTGAACTCAACGAAATGTTTTTTGGCGACTGGGAGATGCGACATCATCGCGACCTCATACAAGAAGATGCCGAAAACTATAGCGCGTGGTGCAATGACTGGCAGCATGCTATCCCCCCAAACGGTGAAGGATTTCAGGCATTTTCTCAGCGAGTGGAACGATTTATCGCAAGGCTTAATGAGTATCAGCACTCTCAGAATATTTTAGTCGTCAGCCATCAGGGCGTACTGAGTCTGTTAATCGCCCGCTTAATTGGTATGCCTGCCGAGGCTATGTGGCATTTTCGCGTCGACCAGGGGTGCTGGAGTGCTATTGATATCAACCAAAAATTCGCTACGCTACGCGTCCTCAATAGCCGTGCCATCGGGGGCGAGAATGCATGACTTTTCTGTTTTTTTACGGGTAAGTCGCAACGACCATTGACAGCCCCAGGCAGGCTGATATTCTCCGCAGCCAGACTTTTTCCACCAGACACGACTTTGTAGAAATTGTTTTACAAAAATGGCGATGCAATCTGCGGCGCGGGGTGGGATGATAGCCCACTTTCGAAAGCCGATTCGGCGACAATTGTCCCGAAATCGCCTCTGGTTCAGGTATACTGGCAGACCATTTTTATCTTTTTGATTCACCCAGGGGGAAAACTTGCAGGGTAAAGCACTCCAGGATTTTGTTATCGACAAAATTGATGACCTCAAAGGTCAGGACATCATCGCCTTAGACGTTCAGGGTAAATCCAGCATCACCGACTGCATGATCATCTGTACGGGTACGTCCAGCCGTCATGTTATGTCCATTGCTGACCACGTTGTGCAGGAGTCTCGCGCAGCAGGCCTGTTACCGCTCGGCGTAGAAGGTGAAAACAGCGCCGACTGGGTTGTCGTAGATTTGGGCGATGTGATTGTCCATGTCATGCAGGAAGAGAGCCGTCGCCTGTATGAGCTGGAAAAACTCTGGAGTTAATGCGTGAAGCTGCAACTTGTCGCCGTGGGAACGAAAATGCCGGACTGGGTACAAACCGGTTTTACCGAGTACCTGCGTCGTTTTCCGAAAGATATGCCCCTCGAGCTGATTGAAATTCCGGCCGGAAAACGCGGCAAGAATGCGGATATCAAGCGCATACTCGACAAAGAGGGTGAGCAGATGCTGGCTGCCGCAGGCAAAAATCGCATTGTCACCCTCGATATTCCAGGCAAGCCCTGGGATACGCCGCAGTTAGCCGCTGAGCTGGAACGCTGGAAGCTGGATGGTCGCGACGTCAGTCTGCTGATTGGCGGACCTGAAGGGTTGTCGCCTGCCTGTAAAGCAGCGGCAGAACAAAGCTGGTCGCTGTCGGCGCTTACCCTTCCACATCCGCTGGTTCGCGTGCTGGTCGCAGAGAGTCTGTACCGAGCGTGGAGCATCACCACCAACCATCCTTATCACCGTGAGTGATAAGGGAGCTTTGAGTAGAAAACGCAGCGGATGAAACTACAGAACTCTTTTCGCGACTATACGGCAGAGTCCGCGCTGTTTGTGCGCCGGGCGCTGGTCGCCTTTTTGGGGATTTTGCTGCTGACCGGCGTGCTTATCGCCAACCTGTATAATCTGCAAATTGTTCGCTTTACCGATTACCAGACCCGCTCTAATGAAAACCGCATTAAGCTGGTGCCTATCGCGCCCAGCCGCGGCATTATCTACGACCGTAACGGTATCCCTCTGGCACTTAACCGCACTATCTACCAGATAGAAATGATGCCGGAGAAAGTCGATAACGTGCAGCAAACGCTGGACGCTTTGCGCAGCGTGGTTGATCTGACCGATGATGATATTGCTGCATTCCGAAAAGAGCGCGCACGTTCACACCGTTTCACCTCTATTCCGGTGAAAACTAACCTGACCGAAGTACAAGTGGCACGCTTTGCCGTCAATCAGTACCGTTTTCCGGGGGTCGAAGTTAAGGGCTATAAACGTCGTTACTATCCTTACGGTTCGGCGTTGACCCATGTCATCGGCTATGTGTCGAAAATCAACGATAAAGACGTCGAACGTCTGAATAATGACGGCAAACTGGCCAACTATGCGGCAACGCATGATATCGGTAAGCTGGGAATTGAGCGTTACTACGAAGACGTACTGCACGGTCAGACCGGTTATGAAGAGGTTGAAGTTAACAACCGTGGGCGTGTTATCCGCCAGTTAAAAGAAGTACCGCCACAGGCCGGACACGATATTTACCTGACACTGGATCTCAAACTCCAGCAATATATTGAAACACTGCTGGCAGGTAGCCGCGCAGCTGTTGTTGTCACCGATCCTCGCACAGGTGGGGTGCTGGCGCTGGTATCCACACCAAGTTATGACCCAAACCTGTTTGTTGACGGTATCTCCAGCAAAGATTATTCCGCATTGCTGAACGACCCGAATACGCCGCTGGTGAACCGCGCCACACAAGGAGTTTATCCTCCCGCGTCTACAGTTAAACCCTATGTGGCGGTTTCAGCATTGAGCGCCGGGGTGATCACGCATAATACGACGTTGTTTGACCCAGGCTGGTGGCAACTGCCAGGGTCAGAAAAACGTTATCGTGACTGGAAAAAATGGGGCCACGGGCGTCTGAATGTCACAAGATCGCTGGAAGAATCTGCGGATACCTTCTTCTATCAGGTAGCCTACGATATGGGGATCGATCGCCTCTCCGAATGGATGGGTAAATTCGGTTATGGTCATTACACCGGTATCGACCTGGCTGAAGAACGTTCCGGCAACATGCCTACCCGCGAATGGAAACAGAAACGCTTTAAAAAACCGTGGTATCAGGGTGACACCATTCCGGTTGGTATCGGTCAGGGGTACTGGACAGCGACCCCAATCCAGATGAGTAAGGCACTGATGATCCTGATTAATGACGGTATCGTGAAAGTTCCGCATTTGCTAATGAGCACCGCCGAAGACGGCAAGCAGGTGCCATGGGTACAACCGCATGAACCGCCAGTCGGCGATATTCATTCCGGTTACTGGGAGCTGGCGAAAGACGGTATGTACGGTGTTGCTAACCGCCCTAACGGTACGGCGCATAAATACTTTGCCAGCGCACCGTACAAAATTGCGGCGAAATCAGGTACCGCTCAGGTGTTCGGTCTGAAAGCGAACGAAACCTATAATGCGCACAAAATTGCCGAGCGTTTACGTGACCACAAACTGATGACCGCCTTTGCGCCATACAACAATCCGCAAGTGGCTGTCGCCATGATTCTGGAGAACGGCGGCGCGGGTCCGGCGGTTGGTACGCTGATGCGCCAGATCCTCGACCACATTATGCTGGGTGATAACAACACCGTTCTGCCTGCGGAAAATCCAGCGGTTGCCGCAGCGGAGGACCATTAATCATGACGGATAATCCGAATAAAAAAACATTCTGGGATAAAGTCCATCTTGATCCCACAATGCTGCTGATCTTACTGGCATTGCTGGTTTACAGCGCCCTGGTTATCTGGAGCGCCAGCGGTCAGGATATCGGCATGATGGAGCGTAAAATCGGCCAAATCGCGATGGGTCTGGTCATCATGGTGGTGATGGCGCAAATCCCTCCACGCGTTTATGAAGGCTGGGCGCCCTATCTCTATATCATCTGTATTATTTTGCTGGTGGCGGTAGATGCTTTTGGCGCAATCTCCAAAGGCGCTCAACGCTGGTTGGACCTCGGTATCGTTCGTTTTCAGCCGTCGGAAATTGCCAAAATAGCCGTACCACTGATGGTGGCGCGCTTTATTAATCGCGACGTTTGTCCACCGTCGTTAAAAAATACCGCCATCGCGCTGGTGCTGATATTTATGCCCACGCTACTGGTGGCGGCGCAGCCTGACCTGGGGACATCAATCCTCGTTGCACTTTCTGGTCTGTTCGTACTGTTCCTCTCTGGCCTTAGCTGGCGCCTGATTGGCGTCGCAGTAGTACTGGTAGCAGCGTTCATTCCCATTCTGTGGTTCTTCCTGATGCATGACTACCAGCGCCAGCGCGTAATGATGCTCCTGGACCCGGAATCAGACCCACTCGGCGCGGGCTATCACATTATTCAGTCTAAAATTGCTATTGGCTCCGGCGGGCTACGCGGCAAAGGCTGGCTGCACGGCACTCAGTCACAGCTTGAATTTCTGCCTGAACGCCATACCGACTTTATCTTCGCTGTACTGGCAGAAGAGCTGGGATTAGTGGGCATTTTGATTCTGCTCGCTCTCTACATTCTGCTGATCATGCGTGGGCTGTGGATAGCCGCCAGAGCGCAAACCACCTTTGGTCGCGTCATGGCTGGCGGTTTAATGCTGATATTATTCGTTTATGTCTTCGTAAATATTGGTATGGTAAGCGGTATTCTGCCGGTTGTAGGGGTTCCGCTCCCACTGGTCAGTTATGGAGGATCGGCGCTCATTGTGCTGATGGCTGGGTTTGGGATTGTAATGTCAATCCACACTCACAGGAAAATGTTGTCGAAAAGCGTGTAAGAGGTGCGCAATGCGTAAGCAGTGGCTCGGGATCTGCATCGCGGCAGGAATGCTCGCGGCATGTACAAGCGATGATGGTCAGCAACAGACGGTAAGTGTACCGCAGCCTGCGGTATGTAACGGCCCCATAATTGAAATTAGCGGGGCAGACCCGCGTTTCGAACCACTGAACGCAACGGCAAATCAGGATTACCAGCGCGACGGTAAAAGCTACAAAATCGTGCAGGATCCGTCTCGATTTAGCCAGACGGGACTAGCGGCTATCTATGATGCCGAACCAGGCAGTAACCTGACGGCCTCAGGCGAAGCATTCGATCCGACACAGTTGACGGCGGCCCATCCAACACTTCCTATCCCCAGCTACGCCAGAATCACCAACCTGGCTAATGGGCGAATGATCGTGGTGCGCATTAATGATCGCGGCCCTTACGGCAACGACCGCGTTATTTCGCTTTCTCGCGCGGCAGCTGACCGTCTTAATACCTCAAACAACACCAAAGTTCGCATCGATCCGATCATTGTCTCCCAGGATGGTTCGCTTTATGGTCCAGGCATGGCTTGTACCACCGTCGCCAAACAGACTTACGCCCTGCCTGCACCTCCCGATTTAAGCGGTGGCACGGGAACTAGTTCGGTGTCTGGCCCGCAGGGTGACATTCTTCCGATCAGTAATTCGACGCTAAAAAGCGAAGATCCGACCGGCGCGCCAGTAACCAGCAGCGGTTTCCTCGGCGCACCAACGACCTTAGCGCCTGGTGTTCTGGAAGGCAGCGAACCAACGCCTGCTCCACAGCCGGTGGTTACAGCTCCGGCAACAACACCTGCAATGGTGACACCACAAGCTGCCTCACAAAGCGCCAGCGGCAACTTTATGGTGCAAGTCGGGGCCGTAAGCGATCAGGCGCGCGCGCAACAGTACCAACAGCAACTGGGACAGAAGTTCGGTGTCCCTGGCCGCGTGACTCAAAATGGCGCGGTCTGGCGGATCCAGCTTGGCCCATTCGCCAGCAAAGCCGAAGCCAGTACCTTGCAGCAACGTTTACAAACCGAAGCCCAATTACAGTCATTTATTACCACCGCGCAGTAGCGTAAAGCAGGCATCTGATGTGTCAATCTCTGTAAATGACGTTAACAAAGTCACGCGGAAAGTCAGATGCCTGCCGGTAGTGCATTTGCTATAGTAGGGCACTTTTTTTAATTCCATCACGGATGTCGTAGTTCAGACCATGAATACCATTTTTTCCGCTCGTATCATGAAGCGCCTGGCGCTCACCACGGCTCTTTGCACAGCCTTTATCTCTGCTGCACATGCCGATGACCTGAATATCAAAACTATGATCCCGGGTGTACCGCAGATCGACGCGGAGTCCTACATCCTGATTGACTATAACTCCGGCAAAGTGCTCGCCGAACAGAACGCAGATGTCCGTCGCGATCCTGCCAGCCTGACCAAAATGATGACCAGTTACGTTATCGGCCAGGCAATGAAAGCCGGTAAATTTAAAGAAACTGATTTAGTCACTATCGGCAACGACGCGTGGGCCACCGGTAACCCGGTGTTTAAAGGTTCTTCGCTGATGTTCCTCAAACCGGGCATGCAGGTTCCGGTTTCTCAGCTGATCCGCGGTATCAACCTGCAATCGGGTAACGATGCTTGCGTCGCCATGGCCGATTTTGCCGCAGGTAGCCAGGACGCTTTTGTTGGCTTGATGAACAGCTACGTTAACGCACTGGGCCTGAAAAACACCCACTTCCAGACGGTACACGGTCTGGATGCTGATGGTCAGTACAGCTCCGCACGAGATATGGCGCTGATCGGCCAGGCATTGATCCGCGACGTACCGAATGAATACTCGATTTATAAAGAAAAAGAATTTACGTTTAACGGTATTCGCCAGCTGAACCGTAACGGCCTGCTGTGGGATAACAGCCTGAATGTCGACGGCATCAAAACCGGACACACTGATAAAGCAGGTTATAACCTTGTTGCATCTGCGACTGAAGGCCAGATGCGCCTGATCTCTGCGGTGATGGGTGGACGTACTTTTAAAGGCCGTGAAGCCGAAAGTAAAAAACTGCTGACCTGGGGCTTCCGTTTCTTCGAAACGGTTAACCCACTGAAAGTAGGCAAAGAGTTCGCCTCTGAGCCGGTTTGGTTTGGTGATTCTGATCGCGCTTCGTTAGGGGTTGATAAAGACGTGTACCTGACCATTCCACGTGGCCGCATGAAAGATCTGAAAGCCAGCTACGTGCTGAATAGCAGTGAACTGCATGCCCCGCTGCAAAAGAATCAGGTCGTCGGTACTATCAACTTCCAGCTTGATGGGAAAACAATCGAGCAACGCCCGCTGGTCGTGTTGCAGGAAATCCCGGAAGGTAACTTCTTCGGCAAGATCATTGATTACATTAAATTAATGTTCCATCACTGGTTTGGTTAAAAACTGAACACTTGAAAGTGTGATTTCCGTCCCCATATACTAAGCATCAGTAAAAAACTCCCGCCTTCTGGCGGGAGTTGCTATTTAATTACGTTACGCCGGAGCTGACATGAAAACCAAACTTAACGAACTGCTTGAATTCCCTACTCCTTTTACTTACAAAGTTATGGGGCAGGCGTTACCTGAGCTGGTTGATCAGGTGGTTGAAGTGGTACAGCGCCATGCGCCAGGTGACTACACCCCAACGGTAAAACCAAGCAGCAAAGGCAACTACCACTCGGTATCTATCACTATCAACGCCACTCATATCGAGCAGGTTGAAACACTGTATGAAGAACTGGGCAAAATCGATATTGTCCGCATGGTTCTGTAACTCGCTTCTCCGTTACCCGGCCCCTGGTCGGGTAACTCCCCTCTCCTCGCTGTGATATACTTTTCCCCACTTTTACTCATTCTCCACGGAGATGCCGTTTTGTATCAGGATAAAATTCTTGTCCGCCAGCTCGGTCTTCAGCCTTACGAGCCAATCTCCCAGGCTATGCATGAATTCACCGATACCCGCGATGAAAGTACCCTTGATGAAATCTGGCTGGTCGAGCACTATCCGGTATTCACCCAAGGGCAGGCTGGAAAAGCTGAGCACATTTTAATGCCGGGTGATATTCCGGTGATCCAGAGCGATCGCGGTGGGCAGGTGACTTATCACGGGCCGGGGCAACAGGTGATGTATGTGTTGCTTAACCTGAAACGCCGTAAACTCGGTGTGCGTGAACTGGTGACCTTGCTTGAGCAAACAGTGGTGAATACCCTGGCTGAATTGGGTATAGAGGCGCATCCTCGGGCTGACGCACCAGGGGTCTATGTCGGGGAAAAGAAAATTTGCTCACTTGGTTTACGTATTCGGCGCGGTTGTTCATTCCACGGTCTGGCATTAAACGTCAATATGGATCTTTCGCCATTTTTACGTATTAATCCTTGTGGGTATGCCGGAATGGAAATGGCTAAAATATCACAATGGAACCCCGAAGCGACGACTGATAATATTGCACCGCGGTTACTAAAAAATATTTTAACGTTACTAAACAACCCTGCTGTAGAATATATCCCTGATTAATTATATCGATAAATGGCCCACATTACACTGGGTCATTTATCATAAAATTTGCTAATAAATTACACTTCCTTAGTATTTGTATATTTTCGCCCTTACTGGATGAAAAATGATACCACGTCTTACCCTGCAACTAACCTATTGATTAATTTATTGAATTAGCTAACCATGGCGCGTAAACGCGCTCCAGTTAAATTAAGCATAAAATTATTGTATTTATTAGATTAATTTTTTCATTAATAATGATTGAAGTAAGTTCGTAGATAGTAATAACCAAATTGAATTCTATTTACGTAGGCAGATGTTACAAGGAAAAATGCAAATTTTTCTACATTAAGAAATATTGTCCTCAACCTTCAGACTATTTTTTTAGGCATATATGCGCATAAAGTTATTGTTAATACGGCGAAAATCCTTAATCTGACTCCCCCGGCAATCAGCCAGGGACTGAAATTCATTCTCGCGCACAGGGCATCAAAGGAAGCTTTGAGTTACCAGAAAGGCAAAATATTGCTGGCCTCTGGACAGTCTGCCCTTCCCTACATGCAATAATGAGCAAATCAATGTTTCTGTCCATTACAATAAATCCAGCCTGCAAGACCCTACACTCCACGAGGCTATAGATATTATCCGCAATGCATTTTGAAAAAGTATTGTTACAGTCAGATCACAGCGCAGAACGATAAAATGGCACATTCCAACAACAATTTTACATTTTCACGACCACTTTGGCTGCTTTCAGGTCCGTTTCAATGATATACTGCCAGTCGTTAATTCAAAAATAGTTGATAATTACAACAATCTATTGAATTGAAACGCTTTCCTTCGTAATTCGCAACTGGAACACGCACGCTATGAGTAAACCCATTGTGATGGAACGCGGTGTTAAATACCGCGATGCCGATAAGATGGCCCTTATCCCGGTTAAAAACGTGGCAACAGAGCGCGAAGCCCTGCTGCGCAAGCCGGAATGGATGAAAATCAAGCTTCCAGCGGACTCTACACGTATCCAGGGCATCAAAGCCGCAATGCGCAAAAATGGCCTGCATTCTGTCTGCGAGGAAGCCTCCTGCCCTAACCTGGCAGAATGCTTCAACCACGGCACAGCAACGTTTATGATCCTCGGCGCTATTTGTACCCGCCGTTGTCCGTTCTGTGACGTTGCCCACGGTCGCCCGGTAGCTCCGGATGCCAATGAGCCAGTGAAACTGGCGCAGACTATTGCCGATATGGCGCTGCGTTATGTGGTTATCACCTCCGTTGACCGTGATGACCTGCGCGATGGCGGTGCTCAGCACTTTGCGGATTGCATTACTGCCATTCGGGAAAAAAGTCCGGAAATCAAAATTGAAACTCTGGTGCCGGATTTCCGCGGTCGTATGGATCGTGCTCTGGATATTCTGACCGCTACACCACCAGATGTGTTCAACCATAACCTGGAAAACGTACCGCGTATTTACCGTCAGGTACGGCCTGGCGCAGATTACAACTGGTCGCTGAAACTGCTGGAACGCTTTAAAGAAGCGCATCCGGAAATCCCGACCAAGTCAGGTCTGATGGTGGGACTGGGTGAAACCAATGAAGAAATTATCGAAGTAATGCGCGACCTGCGTCGCCATGGTGTGACGATGCTAACGCTGGGGCAATATTTGCAGCCAAGCCGCCATCACCTGCCAGTTCAACGTTACGTTAGCCCGGATGAGTTCGACGAAATGAAAGCCGAAGCGCTGGCAATGGGCTTTACCCATGCTGCATGCGGTCCGTTTGTCCGCTCTTCTTACCACGCCGATTTGCAGGCGAAAGGGATGGAAGTTAAGTAAACCTGTAATAATTACTTACATCTGTTTGATAAAAAACCCGCTTTTTGAAGCGGGTTTTTTGTATCGAACAAGATATTGAGAGAGCGTCCTGCTCGCCACGTCACTCTTTATGAGAGAGCTTTTCAGCCTGAAGATCAACGTCTGCGCCTTTTTTCGCCGCAGCATCGTCATCATTCATCGCCTTCTTGAACCCTTTAATGGCCGCTCCAAGGTCTCCGCCCAGCGTACGTAACTTCTTAGTCCCAAACAGTAGAACGACCAGCGCCGCAACTACCAACAGTTTGGTAATACTAATCTCACCCATAGATACCTTCTTGACATATAACCGGCAACAGAACGCGCCTTAAAACCAGACAATATTAACGGTCATTCGACGCGCGCACACAATAGCAATCTGTAACAAGGTGAATCAAGCGCCGAGTAAAAAAACATCATAATAATTGCGGCGGCGCAAAGCGACGGTTGTTTAAGACGGGAAGTTGCGCGCGTACCTGACGCACTCGTTCGGGCGTCGCTTCTGCCATAATGAGCGCAGGCATTTCTGCCGCCGCCGCAATAGTGACGCCAAAGGGATCTATAATCCGGCTTTGCCCGATATTTTTGTTCCCGCACTCCCCCGCGGCCACCATATAACAGGTGGTATCCAGCGCACGAGCGGCAAGCAGCGTTGACCAGTGGAATTCTTTGAGCGGCCCGCGAACCCAGGCCGCGGGAAGTACCAGGATTTCAGCGCCCTGTAATGCCAATGCCAGCGCCAGCTCTGGAAAGCGTAAGTCATAACAGGTCATCAGACCGACCTTCATCCCTTCGACCTCCAGTAACGGAGCTATTTCATTACCAGCATCAACATGACGTGATTCCTGAATGGCAAATGCATCATAGAGATGCAATTTGGCATAATGGGCGACGATGTTTCCTGCCTGTAGCGCCACCAGCATATTCCATGCGCGCCCCAGCGTTGAAGGAACATGAATCGTCAGAATTGTCGTCATCATGTTACGTTTACTTTCTCGCCGTAAACGTCCGAGGAAGGCGCCCTCCAGCAGTTGTGCTGATTTAACCGAAAGATCCGCATCATGATCATCGCGCGCCAGCAAAGCCTCCGGCAGGACAAACAGCGAAACGTCATTTTCCACCGCCTGCGCCATCAACGAGGCACAAATCTCAGCGTTCTTTTCCCACACAGATGTAACAGCAAACTGTCCTGCGGCAACCAGCATTGCATCTCCTGTCAGAGTCGTAAAATTCGCCAACGTCGATTATTCGGCGTTACACTTATCACTCATACAAATCAAATAGCAGGATTTTGCAGTGTTACAACTCCTTTTAGCAGTTTTTATTGGCGGTGGTACGGGAAGCGTAGCGAGATGGCTGTTAAGTATGCGGTTTAACCCGCTGCATCAGGCTATTCCTTTGGGAACGCTGGCAGCAAACCTGACTGGAGCATTCATCATAGGAATGGGATTCGCCTGGTTCAGCAGGATGACGAACATTGATCCCGTGTGGAAAGTGTTAATCACCACCGGATTTTGTGGCGGTCTAACAACCTTCTCAACATTTTCCGCAGAAGTAGTATTTTTGTTACAAGAGGGCCGCTTTGGCTGGGCGTTACTGAACGTCTTCGTCAACCTTTTGGGTTCTTTTGCCATGACCGCACTGGCTTTCTGGCTGTTTTCGGCCTCAACTGCACACTAAAGACCAAAAAAAACCCGCTGATTAAGCGGGTTTTGAATTCTTGCTGACGTATCTTACAGAGCGATTACGTTTGCAGCAGAAGGGCCTTTGGCACCGTTAGTGATTTCGAACTCTACGCGCTGACCTTCAGCAAGAGTTTTAAAACCATTAGTCTGGATTGCAGAGAAGTGTACGAACACGTCTTTGCTGCCGTCTTCCGGAGTAATGAAACCGAATCCTTTGGACTCATTAAACCACTTAACGTTACCTTTAATCTTAGACATCAAAATTACCTTTACATGAAAAATAGACACAAATGCTGTGTCGGTTACCAGTACACCAATTGTGGTACGCTTTGTCCAGTGCAACTTTACTAAAAAGTGATAAAAGTCGCGTTATTTTTGATGTTGATTATTTTAGTAGTTGATTTTAAAGAATTTACTAAAACTACATTTGTCTCAAAACTGAAAGTGCATCCAGGCAAAGTACACATTGCCATTGTTGCTGGTCCCCAGAATGTAGGTCATGTGAAAAGTCTCTGGACCATCCCCTACAGAGGCCAATGGCAGTAGAACCGGGAGAGGGATGTAATTCCAGTTATCTCGTGCCGTTACGCCAGCGGTGAATCCCAGACCTAAATGAAAATTTTCATCCCAACGAGACTGGCCAAAACCACCGCCCCAGAGTCGCTCGTTATAACGAGCGTTTTTTTCTTTGTCGTAAGCGAAACGTGCATACCAGGTTTGTGCAATATTTTATCCAAACGTTGTCATCCATTCATCTGCGTTAGCAAAAACTTTATCACCGCTGATTAACTGAATAAAAACAAAGAAAAATATGGTGACATATTTACTAACTTTCATTTATGACCATAAAAATTTTATCAAAAATCTACTACCGGCATAGCCGCGCTACAATTAACATAACCTCAATAGTCCCAACATAAAGAACAATCTGAATGGCTGCTCTATTTATTTCTGCCTATTTCAGATAAATATCTCCGCGCACTTATTAAAGATAACGCGGCGTTGTCTGTAATGGAAATAGTCATAAAAGAAAAACCAAGCCGATTATGACAATAACACGCAATCAATAAAAATCCATTTATTTTCAATAGAATAAAAAGACACCTTAACGAAGAATATATTCTATGTCGTCAACTTACGTGCATGGCAGATTGTTTTTTGAGCAAACAACCGCAACCAACCTTATCGCGATTAACAAATTTGCATCATTCCGCCATCAATTTACACACATTATTATTGGATAATGGCCAACGGCTAAATATGTGTTTTGTTATCTATGTATAAAAACAGCAATACCAATGCTTTAATGGCGGTTTTTCTTGATTTTAATCAGCATTCATCGCCAATTTATTCGGCATATTTCCCCCTTAAGTTTTAGGAATTTTTATTATTTACTTTGGGGTCTGGAGACAGGAAAAATTATGCTGACATTCATTGAACTCCTTATTGGGGTTGTGGTTATTGTGGGTGTAGCTCGCTACATCATTAAAGGGTATTCGGCCACCGGCGTGTTATTTGTCGGTGGCCTGTTATTGTTGATTATCAGTGCCGTTATGGGGCACAAAGTTTTACCGTCCAGCCAGGCTTCAACAGGCTACAGCGCCACGGATATCGTTGAATACGTTAAAATATTACTAATGAGCCGCGGCGGCGACCTCGGCATGATGATTATGATGCTGTGTGGTTTTGCCGCTTACATGACCCATATCGGCGCAAATGATATGGTGGTCAAGCTGGCATCAAAGCCATTGCAGTATATTAACTCCCCTTACCTGCTGATGATTGCCGCCTATTTTGTCGCCTGTCTGATGTCTCTGGCTGTGTCTTCCGCAACCGGTCTGGGTGTTTTACTGATGGCAACCCTGTTTCCAGTGATGGTAAACGTTGGCATCAGTCGTGGCGCAGCTGCTGCTATTTGTGCCTCCCCGGCGGCGATTATTCTCGCACCGACTTCAGGGGATGTGGTGCTTGCGGCACAAGCTTCCGAAATGTCGCTGATTGACTTCGCCTTCAAAACGACGCTGCCTATCTCAATTGCTGCGATTGTCGGCATGGCTATCGCCCACTTCTTCTGGCAACGTTATCTGGATAAAAAAGAGCACATCTCTCATGAAATGTTAGATGTCAGCGAAATCACCACCACTGCCCCTGCGTTTTATGCCATTTTGCCGTTCACGCCGATCATCGGAGTGCTGATTTTTGACGGCAAATGGGGTCCACAATTACACATCATCACTATTCTGGTGATTTGTATGCTGATTGCCTCCATTCTGGAGTTCATCCGCAGCTTTAATACACAGAACGTTTTCTCTGGTCTGGAAGTGGCTTATCGCGGTATGGCAGATGCGTTTGCCAACGTGGTTATGCTGCTGGTTGCTGCTGGGGTATTCGCACAGGGGCTTAGCACCATCGGCTTTATTCAAAGTCTGATTTCTATCGCTACCTCGTTTGGTTCGGCGAGTATCATCCTGATGCTGGTATTGGTGATCCTGACAATGCTGGCGGCAGTCACGACCGGTTCAGGCAATGCGCCGTTTTATGCGTTTGTTGAGATGATCCCGAAACTGGCGCATTCTTCCGGCATTAACCCGGCGTATTTGACTATCCCAATGCTACAGGCGTCAAACCTGGGTCGTACCCTTTCCCCCGTTTCTGGCGTAGTCGTTGCGGTTGCCGGGATGGCAAAAATCTCGCCATTTGAAGTCGTAAAACGCACCTCGGTGCCGGTGCTTGTTGGGCTGGTGATTGTTATCGTTGCTACAGAGCTGATGGTGCCAGGAACGTCAGCAGCGGTCACAGGCAAGTAAATAGTAATGCCGGAGTCAAGTTTCCTCCGGCTTTATCATGTCACCCACAGCGGTATATGCGTTGCGGTCTGCCAACTTTGCCGTGAACAATTTCAGCAATAATCAGATGGCGGCTGGCGCAATATTCAAGATAACGCCTGGCAGTGGTGCGGCTGATGGTCAGAGCCTGCGCCACCGTTTCTGCCGTATGTTGCACACCAGGCTCTTTGAACAATTTTCGCACTGCGTTTAGCGTCAAGGGGTCAATGCCGGTCGGCAGCTCATCCTTAGGTTCACCGCGAGCATAAGCATTAAACATCTCATCAATTTGCTTCTGGCTGGCGCTATCAATGCTTTCCAGCATATGTTTACGCTGACGGAAACGGGTTAGCGTTTGCCCCAAGCGTTCATAGGCAATGGGCTTAATGAGATAATCAAATACACCACAACGTACGGCTTCAGACACCGTTTCCATATCGCTGGCGGCAGTGGTAAACACCACGTCGCCGGGATAATGCGCCTGCACCAGTTCATGCAGTAAATTAATCCCTCTACCGTCAGGAAGATAGTTATCGAGCAAGATTAGCTCTGGCTTAAAACGCTCGATCATCATTCGGGCCTGCGCCAGGTTTCCCGCCAGTAATATCTGGCTGAATCCGGGAATGTGACGAATATATTCCGCATGCATCTCTGCCAGCGGCGTTTCGTCCTCAACGATCAATAGGGTTAATGGAGCTGTCATTAGGTTTCACTTTCGGAATATAGATTGAAAATAAAGTACCGCAGGGATCATTATCTTCGAGAGTAATAACACCACCGCAGCGCGTTACGTAGCTGGCAATCAAGTACAACCCAATGCCATGTTCTCCGGGCTCGTCAGCACGCGTACTGACACCCTGCTCAAATATTTTGTCTCGTAGAGACTCTGGAACACCACAACCCTGATCGGCGACTTCAATCACTACATCATCACCTTCATCGCTAAGGAATAATTCAACGACCTTGTTTCCTTCATCGCTGCGCAGGCTGGCTTCGAAGGCATTATCAAGTAAATTGCCAACAATGGCTGCAAACTCGGTGCAGTCCAGTCCTGACGGCAGTTGTGAAAGCTGACTACCGGGAACGATGATCATTTTTAGCCCCAGTTCGCGGGCGCGCTGCACTTTACCAAAAAGCAGCCCCGCCACCTGGCGATCGGCAAACGCCTCGCGCAGGCTGTCAATAAGCTGTTGCTGGGCCTGAGACTCCCCCTGCACCATCGCCAGCACGCGATCATACTCTTTCATCTGCAACAGACCATTGAGCGTCGACATCCAATTGAGATGCTCATGTCGCAATGTGCGCAGGCTCTCGACGTATTGTTTAATTTGTGTCAGTTGCGCATTGAGGGTGGAAATTTCGTCTTTACTACGAAAGCTGATAATGGCTCCCAGCAAATCATCACCAGAACGAATAGCTTCCCGATTGGCAATAACGCTCAGACCGTTAAAGTTCGCCACCACATCCTGGCGTTTTTCATCAATCTGCTCGGTAAAGAAATCGGCGGGCCTGACCACCTCGGCAATGGGTTTTCCCAACCATTGCCGTCCGGGGGAACTCAGCCCCAGCATCTTTCTTGCGTTACGATTAATGGCGGTAATGTAACCGTGTGGATCCACCGCAATCAGTCCTTCATAGACCGAACTAAACAGCGCCTCTTGCTGACGGACCACGCGTGCGATTTGTTTTGGCTCCATACCCATCATCTGCCGACGGATATGCGCAGCCAGGAACCACGACAGCAACATCAGAATCCCTAACAGCACGACGAACACGCCTGCCATCGGTAACAAAAACTCAGCCCGCCAGCTATCGATTTTACTGACCAAATAGCCAATAGACACCACGCCGATGACTTTACCATCATCATCAAAGATTGGCGTTTTAGCACGCATCGCCATACCAATTGACCCTTTCCCGGTGATGAAGTAGCTCTCCCCTTTTTCCAGCGCACCCGGCTTGGTGAACTGCATAGGATAACCAATTTTCTCCGGATTAGGATGGTAAAGACGTATCGAGTGCCGATCGCCAATCACGACATAATCAAAATCAGTATCTCTTTGCAATTTGTCAGCGATAGTCGCCAGTCGCTTGTAGTCACGCGTTTTCACCGCAGAGATGACACTGTCATTTGAGGCAATAATTTTCGCCTGATTCATTGCCATGTCGCGTACATGAAGCGTTAAATAGTCCTCAAAACTGGCCGTAAAATATTGCGCCAGTGCCGCGATGACAAATATTGAGAACACCAGAATCAGCAAAAAGATACGCAGCGGAAATGCCAGTCTTTGGAAGAATGCAAACTGTTTATTCTTGTTAGGCTGCAACATTGTTTTCCTTGCGGGTTGTCCCGAGCATTTTTGACGGATGTAATTAAAATGTTGAATAAAAATACATAGATATTAAATATGATAGTGACAAATTTTATTCATTAAATCAATTAAATCACTTAAACCTACAGGTCATTTCGTAATTACATTAATTAAAAAACTTAAAACCATTAAATAAATAAAAAACCACTAACTCTATGTGAAATAAATCAAAATTTCACGCCGCAATACTCCTTAGGATGTATGGCGAAAGGAGAAAAAGATATATCGCTGTCGAAATCCTTTCTTCCAACTGAAAATAAAAAGTTATCAGTTTGCAACATTAAACAACATTTGTTTCAAATCGATAACAACATCCACCTTCAGGATACTATTTATTATGTTCGGCAATGATATTTTCACCCGTGTAAAACGTTCAGAAAATAAAAAAATGGCAGAAATCGCCCAGTTTCTGCATGAGAATGATTTGAGCGTTGACACCACAGTTGAAGTATTTATTACCGTAACCCGCGAAGAAAAGCTTATCGCGTGCGGTGGAATTGCCGGAAATATTATTAAATGCGTTGCTATCAGTGAATCCGTTCGCGGTGAAGGACTGGCGCTGACATTAGCCACCGAACTCATTAACCTCGCCTATGAACGGCACAGCACACATCTTTTTATTTATACCAAAACCGAATACGAGGCGCTGTTCCACCAGTGCGGTTTTTCCACGCTGACCAGCGTACCCGGCGTGATGGTGCTGATGGAAAACAGCGCCACACGGCTGAAACGCTATGCCGAGTCGCTGAAAAAATTTCGTCATCAAGGGAACAAGATTGGCTGCATTGTGATAAACGCCAACCCCTTTACGAATGGTCACCATTATCTGATTCAACAGGCTGCGGCACAGTGCGACTGGCTGCATCTGTTTTTAGTCAAAGAAGATTCTTCACGCTTCCCCTATGAAGACCGGCTGGATCTGGTGTTAAAAGGCACCGCCGATATTCCACGCCTGACTGTGCATCGCGGCTCCGAATACATCATCTCCCGCGCCACTTTCCCTTGCTACTTCATTAAAGAACAGAGCGTCATTAACCATTGTTACACCGAAATTGATCTGAAGATTTTCCGTCAGTACCTCGCTCCCGCGCTGGGTGTAACTCACCGCTTTGTCGGTACTGAACCTTATTGTCGCGTTACCGCTCAGTACAACCAGGATATGCGCTACTGGCTGGAAACCCCGACGCTCTCCGCACCGCCCATCGAATTGGTTGAAATTGAGCGGCTGCGTTATCAGGAGATGCCGATATCCGCTTCCCGGGTACGTCAACTGCTGGCGAAAAACGATCTCACGGCTATCGCGCCGCTGGTCCCTGCAGTCACGCTGCATTATTTGCAGAACCTGCTTGAGCATTCCCGCCAGGACGCGGCAGCTCGTCAAAAGACCCCCGCATGAGAAACAGGTGAAAAATGAAAATAAACCAGCCCGCCGTTGCAGGCACCCTTGAGTCTGGGGATGTGATGATACGCATCGCCCCACTCGATACGCAGGATATCGACCTGCAAATCAACAGCAGCGTTGAGAAACAGTTTGGCGATGCAATTCGCACCACCATTCTGGACGTTCTCGCCCGCTATAACGTGCGCGGCGTACAGCTGAATGTCGATGACAAAGGCGCACTGGACTGCATTTTACGTGCACGACTGGAAGCCCTACTGGCACGCGCCAGCGGTATCCCGGCTCTGCCATGGGAGGATTGCCAATGATTTCCGCTTCGCTGCAACAACGTAAAACTCGCACCCGCCGCAGCATGTTGTTTGTGCCTGGTGCCAATGCCGCAATGGTCAGCAACTCCTTCATCTACCCGGCTGATGCCCTGATGTTTGACCTCGAAGACTCCGTGGCATTGCGTGAAAAAGACACCGCCCGCCGCATGGTCTACCACGCGCTGCAACATCCGCTGTATCGCGATATTGAAACCATTGTGCGTGTAAACGCGCTGGATTCCGAATGGGGTGTTAACGACCTGGAAGCCGTCGTTCGCGGTGGCGCAGACGTTGTACGTCTGCCGAAAACCGATACCGCTCAGGATGTTCTGGATATCGAAAAAGAGATCCTGCGTATTGAAAAAGCCTGTGGTCGTGAACCCGGCAGCACCGGTCTGCTGGCGGCGATTGAATCTCCGCTGGGCATTACTCGCGCGGTGGAAATCGCTCACGCTTCCGAGCGTTTGATCGGTATCGCCCTTGGTGCTGAAGACTATGTGCGCAACCTGCGTACAGAGCGCTCCCCGGAAGGAACCGAACTGCTGTTCGCTCGCTGCTCCATTTTGCAGGCCGCGCGCTCTGCGGGTATTCAAGCGTTCGATACCGTCTATTCAGACGCCAACAACGAAGCCGGATTCCTGCAAGAAGCCGCCCATATCAAACAGTTGGGCTTTGACGGCAAATCGCTGATCAACCCACGTCAGATTGATCTGCTGCACAACCTCTACGCACCGACCCAAAAAGAAGTGGATCACGCCCGCCGCGTCGTAGAAGCCGCTGAAGCCGCCGCTCGCGAAGGCCTCGGCGTGGTTTCCCTGAACGGCAAGATGGTGGACGGCCCGGTTATCGATCGCGCCCGTCTGGTGCTCTCCCGCGCAGAACTTTCCGGCATCCGCGAAGAATAAGGCAATCAAAATGACGCAGAAAATTGAACAATCTCAACGACAAGAACGGGTAGCGGCCTGGAATCGTCGCGCTGAATGCGATCTTGCCGCTTTCCAGAACTCACCGAAGCAAACTTATCAGGCTGAAAAAACGCGCGATCGCAAACTGTGCGCCAACCTGGAAGAAGCGATTCGTCGTTCTGGTTTGAAAGTAAGCGTGCAGCAAGAACCGTATTGACGGGGATGTGTTATTCAGTCGGCAGTGCTACGCGC
>NZ_PTRE01000055.1 GCF_002965065.1 Escherichia sp. MOD1-EC7003 | reverse complement strand
TGATTTCACGATGTCCAAGATACTCACTTCCACAAGTGATGTGGTTATCACCAGCACTACCATGACCAAGAATATAAACTTTTTTGTATGAATCAACATTAAACACTTCAGGTGTAAGCAGTCTGTTGTTTTTATATGCCGTTTTTACTGCCGCTCCAATAGCCACATTCACATCTTTACTTTTCAAATCAGCATCACTCAGGCTATCAATAACATATTGTTGTGCTTTTTTTTCATAATCAGCCTTAGTGGATTGACTAATAAAAAGAATATCATACGGCTCTTTACCTTTCAAAGTGCGGGGTATTTGTTGACCAAGAATATTCAATGCCTGTTCACCTACCCCCTCTTTTCCAAGAAAGACCATCACCCCCTTTTTATCCTGATGAGGTGTTGTTTTAGAAGAAACTGATAACACAGGGTCATGATTCAATACACCGGAATGATTAAGTGATGAGCTCTGCTTGACTACCAATAGTTCTTTTGATAATGTGTTCCTCTCTTGTGTATTTGAGTATTTCTGCGCAACTACCTGAAAAGCCATGACCCTTTCCTTAACTGAAGGAAAGGTGATGCTTGTTTTAGTAGCCTCAATTTTTCTTGCGGCAGCATGTGGAGCATTCCCTCCCAAAGCAGAATAAGAAGGGCTAATTAAATTTCTTTGTAAAGAACAGTTGCTTTTTACAGTAATGCGCCCCCCCCCACAAAAAAACTCTCCCTTTGTAGTCTGCCGCCCCAATTCTGATATTAAGCCACAGGTTCCCTGACTAACTGCGCGAACAATAAACATACCCCTTCCCAAACATAAAAAATTTAGACAAAAATGTGCGAAATTAACTTTTTTGTTTACGCGAAAATAGGCAAGAAAAATATAAGCACTCCCTAATAGCAAAAGCATTTTATTTTTATCTTATATCTTACATAAACTGTATTTTGGGGCAGAAAAATCATCTAAGGTTGCAACAATCCTCTTCACTCAATCAGATTATAAAATATCTAGATAGCAAAGAACTCCGTTCTGCTTACAGTAACTTTTACTGGATAGTGTCAGTTAATGCTAACAATGTTTCTGGCCTCTATGTATCGTATATAAGCACTTATTGATGAACAATGCAAGAGGTATACATCCTTCATGATAAGTATATCGTACTCTATTCTTTATTCGTTCCATTATATTACTAGGAAATTTTTTTATTTCTCATTGAGACAGCCAATCTATATATATTTATCATCGTTTTTATTTAAAAAGAAATACAATACACATTGTTTTTGAGTTGTTTTAATGTGTTCTTGCCCCCTTATTTCCAGACAGGGGTTATATCTTAAGTTAACATTATCCACTGACGTAGATATTCTTGCGGAGAGCGATAACCCAACGCACTATGCGGATGGTTTTCATTGTAATGCTCAATCGCCACGGAAAGGTTACGCAATGCCGTTCTTACATTCGGTTTCGGCATGAACGCGATGTAGTCTTCCTTCATCGTTTTCACGAACCTTTCTGCCATTCCATTGATCTGAGGGCTACTGACAGCCGTCGTTCAGGGCTACAGATTCAACTCTCTGGCGAACGACCGTGTTTCATGAGCCGTATAAGCCGAACCGTTATCGGTCCGCTGATCTTACCCACGTAATGTGGACACAGCCCTAAGCGAGGTTCTGGTTTTCAAACTGTTCCGGACTGAGACCGCCACAGGTACTGTGACGACGCCAGCGATTGTAATCACACTCGATATAATTAAATACCGTCGTCCGCATGATCTCCCGACTGATAAAGCGTTCACCGTGGATGCATTCGACTTTCAGTGAGTGGAAGAAGCTTTCCGCACAGGCATTATCGTAGCAACAGCCCTTTGCACTCATGCTCCCGCGCAGATTGTACCGCTTCAGCAAAGCCTGATAATCCGCGGAACAATACTGGCCCCCGCGATCCGTGTGAACGATGACATTTTGTGGTTGCTTACGCCGCCGCAGCGCCATCTGTAGCGCATCGCAGGCAAGCTGTGCCGTCATCCGTGATGACATTGACCAGCCGATAACAGCACGTGACCACAGGTCAATGACGACGGCCAGATAGAGCCAGCCCTCATCAGTGCGCAGATACGTGATGTCTCCCGACTACTTCTGATTCGGGTCACTGGCGTAAAAATCCTGCTTCAGCAGATTCTCCGACACCGGCAAGCCATGCTCACGGTAACTGACCGGGCTGAACTTCCGCGAGGCCTTCGCCCGCAGTCCCTGACGACGAAGACTGACTGCCACGGTTTTCACGCTGAAGTGGTAACCCTGAGCATGCAGTTCATCTGTCAGACGTGGGGCACCGTAGCGCTGTTTTGCCTGAGTAAAAGCCTCGCGTACAACTCTGTTACAACTCAGACGAAACTGCTGACGTGAATTTATCCTCACACGTCGGTGACACCAGGCATACCAGCCACTGCGGGCAACCCGAAGAACACGGCACATGGCTTTGATACTGAACTCAGCCTGATGTTTTTCGATAAAGACATACTTCATTTCAGGCGCTTCGCGAAGTATGTCGCAGCCTTTTGGTGAATGGCCAGTTCCTCTGCCTGCTTCGCCAGGCATAGAGCTGGGATTCATAAAGACAGAGTTCACGGGCTGCGGCAGCAACACCGATGCGCTCAGCAAGCTTCAGAGCTTCGCTGCGAAACTCAGGGGAATGTTGCTTACGGGGCTTTTTACTGGTTGATACCGGTTTTGTCATGTAAGTCGCCTCTGATTGAGAGTTTACTCACTTAGTCCCGTGTCCACTATTGGTGGGTAGGATCACCTGTCCATCATTCTGTGTAAACGCCTTTTCTCAGAAGTGGCCGTCAAGGCGGTCACCGAACTCGATAATAAAGCGACTCATGGCTATCCGCCAGTCCTGAAGTGGCATCGTCCATTTCTGCGATGCTGACTGGATAGCCAGCCAGATCACTTTTTTCACCGATTCATCTGTCGGGAACACTTTGCGTTTCTTTATCGCATGCCTGATGACGCTGTTCAGTGACTCGATGGCATTCGTGGTGTAGATGACTTTGCGGATCTCCTCCGGGTACACGAAGAAGGTGGCAATATTCGGCCAGTTTGCCCGCCAGCTGCGGCTTATTTGTGGATACCTCTGATCCCACTCTTTTGCGAACCCATCCAGCGCCTGCAACGCGACTTCTTCCGTCGCTGCCCGGTAAACCAGCTTCAGATCGCGTGTCACCGCTTTATAGTCTTTCCACACCACGAACCGCAGGCTGTTGCGCACCATATGGACGATGCACAGCTGGATCTGCGTATCCGGATAGACAGCATTGATGGCTTCCGGGAACCCTTTCAGACCATCAACGCAGGCGATAAGGATATCGTTCAGGCCGCGATTTTTCAGCTCTGTCAGCACATTCAGCCAGAATTTCGCCCCTTCGTTTTCTGCCAGCCACATACCCAACAGCTCTTTCTGACCGTCCAGGTTAATACCCAGTGCCAGGAACACCGCTTTGTTGATAACCCGGCTGTTCTGGCGCACTTTCACCACGATACAGTCAAGATAAACAATGGGATAAATCGCATCCAGGGGGCGGTTTTGCCATTCTACAACCTGTTCGATTACGGCATCGGTGACTTTTGATATCAGCGCCGGGGAAACATCCGCATCGTACATCTCTTTGAACGCCGCCGTGATTTCGCGGGTGGTCATTCCTCTGGCATACAGCGACAGGATCTGGCTGTCCATACCGGTAATGCGGGTCTGGTTTTTCTCATGCCCCAGATGGTGGGTCATTTCAGCGTTGAGAGCAGCCTCAACGCTGATTTTCTTGAGAAGGCGATCGAACTGGCTGCAGGTGTTTTGAGATTTTTGGCCAGTTCATTAGCCAGAGCCTGTAATTGTTTTTCGTCCATAAATTCACCTTCATTTGATGTTGGATTGAACATATCAAAATCAGACAATTACACAAATCTATGTACAGGCTCTTTATTTCAACTTTATTTTACAATAAAGTTTCCCCTAGTATGATCATAAATACACTCCTCAGGTTTTACAATCATTGACACCGTGATGGGCTCTCGTGTGAGTGGATGCGGTAAATTTTCGCTAACTAAACGAGAAAAAGCATCAGCATTAAATAAGCAACAGACTACGGAATCAGCTGAATTTTTAATAAACACCCCTTCTTCAGGCTTCTCCAGTGTAATTGGACATATAACTGACTCAGGCGAGCACTGAAAATGCTCTGGATTAACAGAAAACTTGTTTTCTTCTATTTTTTCTTGGATATTCTGTTGCGCTTGCACTTCACCTGAGCCCGAAAGCATGCTTAGCATTCTCTCAGCAAGAGCTTCAGGACCATTATTAAACCCCAAAAGCAATAACCCAGAAAGCAATCCTCCATTGTCGTCGCCGGCTAAATAGCGATCATTTTCTTGATCATACACTATACTGACGGTTTGATTGCCTACTGTAATTTCTCCACGGCCACTGTCAGCTACTTGGGCACGAAGAGCCTGCATTCCAAGAGAAAATGAGTGTGACATAATATCTGTGGTTAAGGGCATGACGAAGCCTCCTCTCTTAATAGGAACTTTAAACTCGCAGAGTTGTAATAAATATTCCCCTGACATGACAACAAAAACTTGTACCAAACTCCGTTTTTTGTGAGTTTGTCTGGTTATTTTACGTTAATCCACCGTACTCACGGTGCTCTCAGCTCGAGCTATATCTGATTCTCTAAATCTGCTCAGGGAATCTAGGAGACTAAATTCCCAGAGAAAGAGGTAAACAGGATAACTAAAAATACTCGTATTTCCCACGACGTCAGCGGGCAATCTGTATGGCTCTGGAAAACAACCCTGCTGGCTTAGCGTCAGCAGCAGGTCTGCGCTGTAAAAGAGCTTGTCAAACAATGACTATCACTGTGGAACATCACTCCGACGGGCTTACCACGAGTTTCCCATGCCATTTCCAGCGCTTTCATGGTGAGCCTGCTGTCCGGCGAGAACGACATGGCCCAGCCCACTGGTTTTCTTGCGAACAGGTCGAGAACAACGGCGAGGTACGCCCAGCACTTATCCGTCCAGATATAGGTCACATCACCGCACCACACCTGATTTGGCCCGGTCACAGCGAACTGCCGTTCAAGGTAGTTAGGGATAGCAACATGTTCATGACCACCACGTTTATACCGGTGAGTCGGCTGCTGACAGCTGACCAGCCCCAGCTCTTTCATGAACCTGCCAGCAAGCCAGCATTCCATCTGGTAGCCTCTCCGGGTTGCCATTGTGGCGATGCTTCTTGCTCCGGCCGAACCGTGGCTGATGCCATGTAGCTCAAGTACCTGACTGCGTAATACAGCCCGTCTGCCGTCTGGTTTTTCAGGACGGTTTTTCCAGTATCTGTAGCTGCTGCGATGAACCCCGAACATATGGCAGAGTGTGACCACAGGATAATGCGCTCTGAGTTTCCCGATTATCGAGAACTGTTCAGGGAGTCTGACATCAAGAGCGTGGTAGCCTTTTTTAATATTTCATTCTTCATTTCAATGCGTTGTAGCTTTTTCCTCAGCTCACGTATTTCGATTTGTTCAGGTGTTATCGGAGAGGCTTTTGGTGTTTTTTTTTGCCCCATCTTGTCATTGTGGAAAGGCCAACATCCATAGCTTTGGCGGCATCTGCCACCGTGTAGTTCTGGTCAACAACCAGTTGAGCGGATTCGCGTTTAAACTCTGCGCTGAAATTTCTTTTTTTCATTGGAACACCTGTGTTGTTCTGTGATCCTACCCACCAATAGTGGACACGGGACTAAGTGAGTAAACTCTCAGTCAGAGGCGACTCACATGACAAAAACAGTATCAACCAGTAAAAAACCCCGTAAACAGCATTCGCCTGAATTTCGCAGTGAAGCCCTGAAGCTTGCTGAACGCATCGGTGTTACTGCCGCAGCCCGTGAACTCTGTCTTTATGAATCCCAGCTCTATGCCTGGCGAAGCAGGCAGAGGAACTGGCCATTCACCAAAAGGCCGCGACATACTTCGCGAAGCGCCTGAAATGAAGTATGTCGCGGCCTTTTGGAGGATAGCCAGCTCTTCATCCCGTTCTGCCAGCTGGCGTTTGAGACGTGCAATCTCGGTAGACATCTCCAGTTCACGTTCAGAAGACGTCTGCTGATTTTGCTGTTTACTGCGCCAGTTGTAGAGCTGTGATTCATACAGGCTGAGTTCACGGGCTGCGGCAGTAACACCGATGCGTTCAGCAAGCTTCAGGGCTTCACTGCGAAA
>NZ_PTRE01000054.1 GCF_002965065.1 Escherichia sp. MOD1-EC7003 | reverse complement strand
TCTATGCCAGTTGCAGCCTAAGAAGTGGGAAGCCTCGCCGTTTACGGCGGGGAGCAGTCACATAACATATGGGCAAAACTATTTGGAATATGAGAACGGTTGCGCTCCTTTAATGTGCTATGCCATATAAAGTCACTGGCGCAGGGGGCGGCCAATCGCCGCCGCCCCCTGCACCCCCAGGCTCTGGCGAACAAAATCGCCGCTGCGCGGTTTCCTCAGCTTATCCCTTGCGGCTACCGGGTCGGGCGCAAGGTAACGTCCCTGTAAGATGCGCCCTCGCCGCGCATCCATGCGCGTCGGCCCGGCCTCCAGGGAACGCTTCGGCGATTTTGACGCCACCAACACCCGTGCGGTCTTTTTGTAAAGAGCTATAAGCCGATTACATAATTAATAGCTCACCTTTGTCTGGAATGAGTTATCTCTAGTAATGGCTTAATATACAGCGAATCATTCTCCCCGCTGCTTATCATGCCGATAATTCACCCAGGCGTTGATAATAAACGTCATCACCAGAATGCCAAACACCACGCTCAGTGAGACAGCAATGGGAATATGGTAGAAATCGACAATTAGCATCTTGATACCGATAAACACCAGAATCACCGCCAGACCATATTTGAGCATCGAGAAACGTTCTGCTACACCCGCCAGCAGAAAATACATCGCACGCAGGCCGAGGATCGCAAACAGGTTTGAGGTCAGCACAATGAACGGGTCAGTGGTCACGGCGAAGATTGCCGGAATGCTATCCACGGCGAAAATCACGTCGCTTAACTCTACCAGAATCAACACCAGCATCAGCGGCGTGGCATACAGCAAGCCATTCTTACGCACAAAGAAATGCTCGTTGTCGATGGTGTCGGTCATGCGCAAATGACCGCGCAGCCAGCGCACCAGCGGCTTGTCGCCGATGCCTGATTCATCTTCATGAGCCAGCGCCATCTTCACGCCAGTAAACAGCAGGAAGGCGCCGAAGATATACAGGATCCAGTCGAACTGCGAAATCAGCCAACTGCCAGTGAAGATCATGATGGTACGCAGAACAATCGCCCCGAGTACGCCGTACACCAGCACGCGACGCTGTAATGCCGCCGGAACAGAGAAATAGCTGAACAACATCAGCCAGACAAAGACGTTATCGACCGCCAGCGATTTCTCAATCAGATAACCTGTGAGGAAGGCCAGTGCCTGTGGATCGGCAACGGCGCGACCTTCGGTTTGCACCAGATACCACCAGAAAGCGGCGTTAAACAGTAACGACAGCGTCACCCAAACCAGCGACCAGGCCGCGGCCTGTTTCATGGTCATGGCATGTGCCCCACGACGCCCCTGCAACAACAGGTCGATAGTCAGCATAATGGTGACAACAACAGCGAATCCACCCCATAGCAACGGCGTGCCGACAGTATTCATAGAAGTTCCTTACACAAAAAAACGGCCAACGTCGGAAGACGTCAGCCGCTGCTTTTTATGCATAGACCTCGCCTTCCGGCAAGGTCTCACTTACAACAAAAAAGGAATACGTCTGCGTATTCCTTTCGGGTTGCCCGGTGACCGGATGTGGTTTTTCACACATCGTAATGACGATCGACCGGCAATGAAGTTACTCCCCTTTGCAGGTAACAAAGTATGACAGACCATTCAGTCAGTCAATGGGATGTTACATAACTTTTACACTGTTTTACTTTGGCAATTATAGTTTTACGCTATCAGCCGGAAAAATCACCCCGGTCTGGCGGCGGATCTCGGTCAGCAGTTTGGCGGTGATGCGACTGAGCGCCAGCCCAGGATGATCCACCAGATGCTCATCCACCAGTTCAGCAAACCGCTCTGCTTCGTACAGCATGGTATTAATATGCTGCGGTTGGGTGAGATCCTGCATCTGGCTGCCGCGCGGTACAAAACACACTTTCTGGCATTCAGACAGTTTTTCAATCACCAGCGATCCCGCTTCGCCCTGAATCTCGCTCGCCAGGACAGAATCACTCACTTTTGAGTGCTGCAACGTAACGCTGAAATCACCGTAATCCATCACCACCACGCCGTGGGCATCCACACCGCTTGCCAGCAAACTGGCACTGGCTTGTACGCTTTTCGGTTCGCCAAACAGCGCTACTGCTGACGCCAGGCAGTAAAAGCCGATATCCATAATCGAGCCGTTAGAAAACGCCGGGTTAAAAGTGTTGGGATTCTCGCCATCCAGATAACGCTGATATCGCGAGGAATACTGGCAATAGTTGAAAAAGACTTTACGCAATTTGCCGACTTTCGGCAGTGCCTGGCGTAACAAATGAAAATTCGGCAGGCTGGCAGTTTTAAATGCCTCAAACAGCACCACCTGGTTTTCCCGCGCACAGGCAATGGCTGCATTCACTTCTGCCAGATTGGACGCCAGTGGCTTCTCGCAAATCACATGAATTTTGTGGCTAAGGAAACGTTGCGTCTGGGAAAAGTGCAGGGCATTCGGGCTGGCAATATACACCGCGTCAATGGCATCGCTTTCGGCCATCGCTTCCAGCGACGTAAACAGATGCTCGACAGAAAAATCATTAGCGAAGTGCTGAGCCTGTTCAAGGCTGCGGGAATAGACGGCGGTTAACTTGTATTTACCGCTCTCATGGGCGGCCTCGACGAACTGGCGGGTGATCCAGTTCGTACCAATCACAGCGAGACGTATCATAACGCGTGGATACTCCATAAAGGGATTCTGCCGTCAATGTAGCATGCCTTTTTCATCTTCGACGTGCGCAGATACGCATTATTCTTTCGCCGGACAGCCATGCTCACTAAACGGCCCAATCATGACCGACGGCCCGAGATATTTCGGCTGACGATGGAGGATTTTTGCGTCAATCACCGCGCTGACGCGAGCGAGTTTCTCCCGCAGTTGAGTATAAAAGCCGTGCTTCATATTCAGGTCTGGCGCGTTAAACCCGATAGCATCGATACCGTACTGCTTTGCCAGCCAGATGGCGCGTTGATTATGAAACTCTTGCGAGATAATGGTGATATGGTTTTCACCAAACACCTTTTGGGCGCGCACCACTGAATCTAACGTTGAGAATCCGGCATAGTCGCAGAAGATCACTTTGGCCGGTACGCCTTTAGCGATCAAAGCCTGCTGCATTCCGGACGCTTCATCATAATTTTTACGTCCGTTATCGCCACTCACCAAAAGCCACTTTACTTTTCCGGCATGGTACAACTCTGCTGCACTATCAATACGTCGGGTAAAGTAGCGATTGCCCGGTCTTGCCCCCAGCAATAAACCCACGTTACGCGCCGGAACAGCCTTGACATCGCTCCAGGTCAGCTGCTTGCTGGCGTTGATCATTACACGATCGGCGATAAAAATTGCCGCTCCAGCTACGAGCAACAGTAGACAGGCAATCTTAAGAGCTCGGCGAGAAAAACAAACGCGGCGAAGAAGGCGGGCAAATGCGCGCAACATGGCCGTTATCCTTAACGAATGAGGGGAGATTGATTTTAGGCGCTAACGGGGAAAAAGATAACGCCTGACATCATTTTCAGATTTTGTCCTGCCCAAGCGACAGTTGCGTCAGCCACAGCCGGGTGTCGAATTCCAGCTGGTGGTACTGCGGCTCCATATGGCAGCACAACTGGTAGAACGCTTTGTTATGCTCTTTCTCTTTCAGGTGCGCCAGCTCGTGCACCACGATCATGCGCAAAAACGGTTCCGGCGCGTTACGAAACACGGTCGCGACGCGGATCTCTGCTTTTGCTTTCAGCTTGCCGCCCTGCACACGAGAAACAGCGGTATGTAAGCCGAGCGCGTTTTTCAGTACGTGGATTTTATTGTCATACATCACTTTATTGATCGGCGGGGCATTGCGCAGAAACTGATTCTTCAGATCCTGAGTATATTGCCAGAGGGCTTTGTCAGTGGCGTAGTCGTGTGTTCCCGGATAGCGTTTTGCCAGCACATCGCCCAGGCGCTGCTCGTTAATCAGCGTGCGCACCTGGGAAAGTAGTTGCTCGGGATAACCCTGAAGATAAGTAAGATTGCTCATAACCGCCCACGAAAAAGAGAAAAAGGGTATACTCACGCACCCTTTTCAGGGGCAACGTCGAAATTTTATCATTCAGGAGGGCCGATGAGCCACTTAGACAACGGTTTCCGTTCACTGACACTACAACGTTTTCCGGCGACGGATGACGTTAACCCGCTACAGGCGTGGGAAGCAGCGGATGAATATTTGCTGCAACAGTTGGACGACACAGAAATCCGCGGCCCGGTGTTGATCCTGAATGATGCCTTTGGTGCGTTAAGCTGTGTGCTGGCAGAACATAAGCCTTACAGCATTGGCGACTCATACATCAGCGAACTGGCGACGCGTGAGAATTTACGCCTCAACGGGATTGATGAGTCGAGCGTGAAGTTTCTCGACAGCACCGCAGACTACCCGCAACAGCCGGGAGTGGTGCTGATCAAGGTGCCGAAAACGCTGGCGTTGCTGGAACAACAACTGCGTGCGCTGCGCAAAGTAGTCACGCCGGATACACGTATTATTGCCGGTGCCAAAGCCCGTGACATTCACACCTCCACGCTGGAGCTGTTCGAAAAAGTGCTCGGCCCGACCACCACCACACTGGCATGGAAAAAAGCGCGCCTGATTAATTGCACTTTCAATGAACCGCCGCTTGCTGATGCGCCACAGACCGTTAGCTGGAAGCTGGAAGGTACTGACTGGACTATCCACAATCACGCAAATGTCTTCTCCCGCACCGGGCTGGATATCGGCGCGCGCTTTTTTATGCAGCATCTGCCAGAGAATCTCGAAGGTGAGATTGTCGATCTTGGCTGTGGTAATGGCGTTATTGGCCTGACGCTGCTTGATAAAAACCCGCAGGCGAAAGTGGTGTTTGTCGATGAATCACCGATGGCGGTTGCTTCAAGCCGTTTGAACGTAGAAACCAACATGCCTGAAGCGCTGGATCGCTGCGAGTTTATGATCAACAACGCGCTCTCCGGCGTGGAGCCTTTCCGCTTTAATGCTGTGCTCTGCAACCCGCCGTTTCATCAGCAACATGCGCTGACCGATAACGTCGCCTGGGAGATGTTCCACCACGCCCGCCGCTGCCTGAAAATCAACGGCGAGCTGTATATCGTCGCTAACCGCCATCTGGATTACTTCCACAAACTGAAGAAAATTTTCGGCAACTGCACCACTATTGCCACGAATAATAAGTTTGTGGTGTTGAAAACGGTGAAGCTGGGGCGTCGTCGGTAAGTCTTGTTTGTAATGCCGGATTGCGGTTGAAATGCCCGATCCGGTAAATAAGTTCATCGCTATATCATTATTTCTAATCTATTTTTCAGAATAAAATTGTTCTAAATACGAAAGGTCCGTTTAAGGACTTTTTTGTCAATTTGCTACTCTATATTATTAACAATCTTTTTCAGCATTACATCGAACGGAATAATTATGGATAAATATACTTTGCTAGGACTTGCTGTTACTGTTCCTGTTGCTCTTACATGGGCTTGGTTAGATGTAAAAAGAAAACGTAAAAAAAGAGATAATGCTCCGTTGTTAAATGATACGATGCGATTTGTTAATGGAACGCACCTTGTAATCACTGTATTAAACGGTGGTGATTATCGGTTATTAGCGGGCCATGAGTATAATAAAGATAACCGCCTTACTGCAAAAGGTCGTTGTAAACGCTTCTGGGGAGTAGAAGACATATCAGCGGGTATGGAGATGCTCCAGTCGCTTGTTGATGGTCGACATAACGAACAATTTCTTCAAGAGCTTAAACACATAACTGAAAATGTCATAAATTTAGAGACAGAGCAAAACTGGCAAACATTATTCACAAATATCACTGATAAAAAAATGCTTACTAAAATGAGAGTAATGCATGATGCGCATCTTGATTTTGGCAATAATGCGATTCTTGCATGGGATTTAAGTCGGGCAAATCATTTATTAGCAGATTATTATTTGGCTGGGTGGATAGATGAACAACGTTATATAAAAGAAGTCTTTGATGTAACATCGAAAATTCAGAAAAATTTTTCTTCATGGGACGAGTTTAATAAAAGCTATTTATATGGTTATCTTTGGTGGAGTGGGGAAGATCAACAACATGATCTTAAAAAATTAGGCTGCTATCATAATAGGGTAATGATTATAAATAAACAGAAGGATGTGGCTAATAGTCCCTTTAAATTAGACTGGGATACACCATTAAAAATAGAAACGTCACCCTACGCTTGAGCCAATTACATAAGGGCGAAAATGATTGCGATTGCCGACATCTTGCAAGCAGGAGAAAAGTTAACTGCTGTGGCACCTTTTCTGGCGGGTATTCAGAACGAAGAACAATACGCCCAGGCGCTGGAACTGGTAGATCATCTGCTGCTCAACGATCCTGAAAACCCCTTGCTGGATCTGGTGTGTGCCAAAATAACCGTGTGGGAAGAATCAGCGCCCGAATTTGCTGAATTTAATGCCATGGCTCAAGCCATGCCTGGCGGTATAGCCGTGATTCGTACCCTTATGGATCAATATGGTTTAACTCTTTCCGATCTTCCGGAAATAGGCAGTAAATCCATGGTGTCACGCGTTTTGAACGGGAAGAGAAAATTAACACTGGAACACGCTAAGAAACTGGCAGCGCGATTCGGTATTTCTCCTGCCTTGTTGATTGATTAACGCTACCTGCCGGATGCGGCGTAAACGCCTTATCCGGCCTACGTTTAGCACGTTACCCCCAGGCCGGATAAGACGCGGCAAGCGGCCTCATCCGGCACTTCAAATAACAATTTAAATCTCCAGCGCAAGCCGTGTTCCCTGGGCAATCGCCCGTCGTGCGTCCAGCTCCATAGCTACATCGCAGCCGCCAATTAAATGCACGGTTTTCCCGCTATCAATGAGCGGTTGCGCCAGCGCGCGGTTTGGCTCCTGCCCCGCGCAGATCACCACATGATCCACTGCGAATACCTGCGTTTCGCCGTTGATCACCACATGCAGCCCGTCATCGTCGATCTTCTGATAACTTACGCCGGGGATCATTTTCACGCCGCGTGCGAGCAAGGTGGTGCGATGGACCCAGCCGGTGGTTTTGCCCAACCCTTGTCCTGGTTTGCTGGCTTTGCGCTGGAGCATCACAATCTGCCGTGGGCTACGAGGGATCTGCATTCCCTGCGGACTTAAGCCACCAGCTTGTTGCAGGCTGCTGTCGATCCCCCACTCATTACAGAACCCAGCGATATTCTGGCTGGTGGATTCGCCAGGCTGACTTAAATACATCGCGGTATCAAAACCAATCCCGCCACAACCGATGATGGCAACTTTGTTGCCCACCAGCACTTTGTCGCGCAGTACATCGAGATAACTCAATACATTCGGATGATCGAGCCCGTCGATAGACGGAAAGCGCGGCACGATCCCACTGGCGAGGATCGTTTCATCGAACGCCTGTAACTGCTCCACCGTCACGGTGTGATTGAGTTTTAGCGTTACTCCGGTCACGTCGATCATTCGGCGGTAGTAGCGCAGCGTTTCGTAAAACTCCTCTTTGCCTGGGATCTGTTTGGCGATATTAAACTGCCCGCCGATCTCGCTGTGGGCGTCAAACAACGTTACCTGATGACCACGCGCCGCCGCGTTAATGGCAAACGCCAGCCCTGCCGGACCTGCGCCGACCACCGCCAGATTTTTGCGCTGTACGGCGGGAAGGATCGGCATTTTGGTTTCATGGCAGGCGCGAGGATTCACCAGACACGAGGTGACTTTGCCAACGAAGATCTGATCCAGACAGGCCTGGTTGCAGCCAATACAGGTGTTGATCTCATCGGCTCGCCCTGATTGCGCTTTTGACAGCAGCTCCGCATCAGCAAGAAACGGTCGCGCCATCGATACCATATCAGCATCGCCACGCGAGAGAATATCGTCGGCAACCTGCGGATCATTAATCCGGTTGGTGGTTACCAGCGGCAGCGAGACGTGGCCTTTCAGTTTGCGCGTGACCCAGCTAAAGGCACCGCGCGGCACTGGCGTGGCGATGGTCGGAATGCGCGCTTCATGCCAGCCAATGCCGGTGTTAATAATGGTTGCGCCCGCCGCTTCGATGGCCTGCGCCAGTTCTACCGTCTCGGTGAAAGTGCCGCCGCCTTCCACCAGGTCGAGCATCGACAGACGGTAGATAATAATGAAATCGTTGCCGACGCGTTCGCGCACCGCCCGCACCACTTCAACGGCAAACCGCATTCGGTTGCGGTAATCGCCGCCCCACTGGTCACCACGCTGATTGGTGCGCAGGGTAAGAAACTCGTTGATCAAATACCCTTCGGAACCCATTACCTCTACGTCATCGTATCCAGCCTCCCGCGCCAGTTGTGCGCAGCGGGCGAAATCGTCGATCAGTTGCAGAATCTCTTCATCGGTGAGTTCATGAGGAACGAAGCGGTTGATCGGAGCCTGCAATGCGGACGGTGCTACCAGATGCGGCTGGTAGCTGTAGCGTCCGGTATGCAAAATTTGCAGGGCAATTTTGCCGCCCTCCTGATGTACCGCTTCGGTAATGGTGCGATGGTGCGGGAGTTGGCTGGCGTCGTTGAGCATTGCGCCGCCTTCCATGCCAACGCCTGTTAAATCTGGTGCAATGCCGCCGCTGACAATCAGCGCCACGCCGTGACGGGCGCGCTCGGCATAAAACGCCGCCAGCCGCTCGGCACCGTCTGGATATTCCTCCAGACCGGTGTGCATTGAACCCATCAACACTCGGTTTTTTAATGTGGTGAAGCCTAAATCAAGTGGGGAGAACAGCGACGGGTAGCTCATAAGATTATCCACTATGTAAAATAATTGTTATGTGGTCGGATGAGTTCTAATTTAGCCGTCACCGGAGAAAAGGGAAAAGAGGAATGTAGGGTTTGTGATGGGATTCAAAAAGAATACGCCCGATGGTAATGCCGGATGCGACGCTTGTCGCGCCTTATCCGGCCTACGGAACGTATATGTAGGGTGGATAAGGCGTTTACGCCGCATCCACCAGTGAAGCGGTGCAAATGCCGGATGCGACGCTTGCCGCGTCTTATCCGGCCTACGGAACGTGCATGTAGGGTGGATAAGGCGTTTACGCCGCATCCACCAGTGGCGCGGTGCAAATGCCGGATGCGGCGCTTGCCGCGTCTTATCCGGCCTACGGAATGTATATGTAGGGTGGATAAGGCGTTCACGCCGCATCCACCAGTGAAGCGGTGCAGATGCCGGATGCGGCGCTTGCCGCGTCTTATCCGGCCTACGGAATGTATATGTAGGGTGGATAAGGCGTTCACGCCGCATCCACCAGTGAAGCGGTGCAGATGCCGGATGCGGCGCTTGCCGCGTCTTATCCGGCCTACGGAATGTACATGTAGGGTGGATAAGGCGTTTACGCCGCATCCACCAGTGCCGCGATGCAGATGCCGGATGCGGCGCTTGCCGCGCCTTATCCGGCCTACGGGATTGTACATGTAGGGTGGATAAGGCGTTTACGCTGCATCCACCAGCCGTTGCAAATTACTGCTTACGGAAAAAATCGTTATACAACATATACAAATGCGCGGCACTCCAGGAGAAATTTGGTGCCCCTTGCTGCGCGCCGGTCAGCGGATTGTAATTCTCCTGAATCGGACCATCGGCGGTTAATCCTTTGGCGTGCTGGAAGAACGTATCTGCCAGCTTCAGGGCATCATCGCGATAACCGTAACGCTCCATCCCTTTCAGACCAAACCAGAACTGATCCACCCATACGCGTCCGCGCCAGTAGATATCCGCGCCAAAAGCCGGATTGGTTAATGCCGCCGTTCCCAGCGGTACAAAGGTGTTGAACTCTTTAGGATCGAGCATCACCTTCACCACCGCGTCGGCGTTGGCCTGCGTTGCCGCACCGTTAAATAGCGGCGACCAGCCTTCCGGCCCTTTACCGCGCTCGACAATTGGTTTGCCCGCGCAGCCGTTCGCCAGCGGTTTATCTTCAATGCGCACGTCATAGTAGAACTGCGTAGTCGGGTCGAACATACAGGTGTTGATGTAGTTCGCGAGCTGCTGTGCCAACTGACGATAGCGTTTGGCCTCTTCCTGCTTACCGAGGATGGTCGCCATTTCTGCCAGATAATGGTTATCGCTGTACATATAGCTGGCCTGATCCACCGACTCCTGCAATAGCGAGTAGCCCAGCAACGTTCCGTCCTGACTGCGGTTTTCGGCGAATTTCACCGTCCAGTCGCTACGTTTGCCGCCATTAGCGACATATTTATCCAGCTGTTCTTTGTCGATAAAACCAAAGACGGCGGCATCATCACGGCCCGATTCCCACGACGCAGCGACCTGTGCCGGAATTTCCAGACTGTCATACTGGCCTTTCTCCACCACGTGGGTATAGTTGTTCAGCCCAGACCACGTCTCTTCTTTGTCGCCTTTTCTCACCGTAAACAGCATCTCGCCGTTCTCAGTGTTGTGGGCTTTATCGCGGGTCGCGCCATATTCCGGTACGCCGTTGCCGTTGTGATCGCGGTTACGTAGCCACCAGTCGTGATAGGCCACCAGCTTCGGGTACATCTCTGCCAACCAGGTTTTATCCTGGGTGACGTTATACACTTCCATCACCGACCAGGCGGCAAGGCTGGGTTTGGTGTTACGTTCGTTCCAGTTGCCGCCATCGCCGCCACGCTCCGGGCTAAGGTTCCACGCTATCAGGTCGGGGACAAATCCCACATCCTGCGGACGTACGGTGTCTCCTGGTTGGATCTGCCAGGAAAAGACCGCGCGGATATTCTCTTTGGCGATATCCGGATTGAAATGCGCCATCGCAAACGCCTGCTTCCAGGTATCCCACGGCCAGGTCTGATTGCCGGAGAACCAGCGCCCGGTCACTGACGGTGTGACGGTGTTATATTTCACCGCGCCGCCAGGCGATCGCCAGTTACCGTTGAGCGTTTCGATTGCTTTCACCGCGACGCGCGTCTGTTCCGGCGTCGCATCCGGATTGGTTAGCCCTTTCTTCAGGTACTCTTCCCAGCGTTGCTGCGAGGCAGTGAGATAAAACGCCGGACGCGCCAGAATATCGCGGATTTGCATTTGCTCTTTGCTAACTTCCTGAGCGGTCAGCAGGTGGGAATAGGTGGTATAAAGCGTCGTCGAACCGTTGATATGCGCCTTACTGGTAAAGCGATTACCGTTGATTTCAGTCTGCACTGGCAGGGATTTATGCACCTGATATTCCGATTCACCGGAGGTCAGCAGATCCCAGGTGGCGCGCACTTTGCCAAAGGTGACTTTCAGGCCATCATGGGTGGCGCTGATTTTGCGTTGATAGTCAGGGTACTCGCCAGCAATGGTTTTATCGGAAAGCGGTTTCCCTTCCTTCGCCTCCAGTTTTTCCAGCAGTTCGCCGTCCCACACCAGATCCAGCGGTTTATTGCTGGTTATTTTGGTTTCCAGTAGTGAGGTGCGCGGCGTGGCGAAACGCAGAGTCATTTCGACCTGCACATCTTTTGCTGTCAGTTTTTGCACCAGAGCGCCGGGAATACTGTATGCCTCCAGCGTGAAGTCGACTTTCTTGCCGTCTTGCCAGACGGTCAGGCGGTCGAAATTACTGGCCATAAAGTTGATGTATTCTTCCGTCAGCAGCGCAACGCCCGGAAAACCGCCCATGGTGTTCGGGCCATCTGGCAACAGATGACCATGCCAGGCACCGAGATCAAAAAATGGATTAAAACGCTGGTGATCGTCGTAGTCGTAATCCTTCATGTACTGCGGCGCACCGGTACGGTTAATCACGTTTTTATAATTGTCGGCGTTAGCGGCATGGGTGGAAAAGCTTATCAGCAGAGCGCAGGCTACTGGCGTTAAAATAGTTTTGATTTTCATGAGATTACTGTCCTTATTACCAGTAAAAATATTGCATCAGGAAAATTTGGTCGCTGGGATCGTCAGAGGCATTTTTCATGTAGAAGCGGCTATCAAAAGCCGTGGCGAAACGCCCGTTGCCGTATTCGTACCAGATACCAAACTGCATGAAAGAGGTGGTTTCATCGTCTGTGTGGTCAGGGCGATGTTTGGCGTAGGTGTAAGCGGTGGAGAGATAAACGCCCTTTAACGCTTCATACATGGCGCTCACCATCATCCCGCTTTCGCTTCCCGGTACGTCCAGTCCGTCGGCGCGTCCGGTGTGGTGCCAGGCGCGGGCGGCGAAGTTAGGAGTAAGCAGGCCCGTGAGATAGAGTTGGCCTGTGCCGTCGGTGATTTCCAGACCGTTCATCCAGGTGATACCTTCTGCAAGGTCATACTGGATGTAACCGTTCATCATTGCCGGGTAGGTGTATTTGTCGTCGTAGCGATCGTATTTGCCAAAATGTAGCCAGGCTTTGCTTTCGTCATGATGTCCGGCCGGTGTGGCGGTAACGCTATAACGAAAGTTGCCGGTTAAGTTCTGCACCTTCAGCGCAGTCATAATGTCGCGGGTATTGGGAATGACGTAGCCCAGATCGGGGGTGAAGTCGCCCCACCACTGTAGGTCATCCAGCGAGGAATCCTGACGCAGACTGAGCATGATTTCGGTGCCATCATTGGTACGATAACCGCCATAGAAACGGTTAATCCCGCCCTCGAAACCACCCCAGCTATGGTCAGGCACCCAGGCATTGCCGTCGTGGTCGGCCTGCACGGTCCAGCCTTCGCCGTAAATCAGGCCAAACCAGGAACCGTACTTCATCTCCAGGCCGCCTTCAATATAAGTACCGTCGCTATATTTATGTTTATTCTCACCCTCTAAATCCATATACCCACCAACCCCTAATTCACCGTAAAAACGAAATGATGGCGAGGACGTTGAGGTAATTACGGGTGTTTTTGTGTCGTCATGTTCTGCCGGACGAGGTTCTTCTCCTGCCGCAGAAAAGGCGTAGCAAAACGGCAGAGCAAGTAACGCTCTGCATGGTGCAGTGATTAATTTCATTATGTTAATCCATGAGCTAAAGAAAAAAGTACAGCCTGTTATCATTGCGGTGAAAAATATAAAAACAAAAACTATTTCCCCTCTCCCATCCTGGAAGAGGGGAAATGCCTGCTCATTTTTTATTAGTCTGCTTAATCAACATTTCTGGCTGGTGTCGCTTCAATATGACGGTCTTCAGCCGTTAATCCCTTTATATACTTACTGTATTTCCACCACGCAAAGCCAAGGAAGATAACAATACCGCCGACGTTATAAAAAATGACGGTCAGAATATTCGCGCCAGTCGGGAATGTCGAAGCGACAAACCCTACGGTAAATATCGCAATCAGCATTGAAACAACAATAATACCGGTGCGGCGGGAGCCCATACGGAAATCGCGTGGCAGGTGATCTAATTTGGTGCGTAAATTCAGGTAAGCCAGCATGATGAATAACGGTGGAAGCATGGACGCTGCGGCGGTCATATTAATAATGGTATTCATCAGATCCTGCACGGTATTGGAGCCGAGCATCGGGATAATCATCAGCGGAATGACGATCAGGAACTGGATCCACGCCGCGCGCGCCGGAACGCCGTTTTCGTTCAGTTCGACGGTTTTCTTACCAAAGATGCCTTCCGGGATTTCGGAGAAGAAAATTTTCACGGGTGTTGCGGTCCACATCAGCAGGGTGCCGAACATCGCGGTAAAGGACACCAGACCGACAAAGCGATTCATCAACGCTTCCGGCAGACCAAAATACACCGCCATGCCGTGGAATACTTGCACCGACCCGCCGGTAAATTTCAACTCTTTGCTGCTGACGAAGACATTAATCAGCACCGAGGAAACGGAGTACAATACGCCAATAAAAATCCCGGCGAGGATGATAACTTTAACGAACGCTTTCGAACCGCCTTTGACGTCGTTAACGTACACCGCAACGGACTCCGCGCCGCCAGCGGCCATAAAGATCCAGGTGGTAATGCCGAGGAATGCCCAGTTAAAGTTCGGGATCATTGCGTCAACGGTGATGGGGTCAGCAGGCTGTACGCCGCCTAACAGCGCCGCTCCCGACAGTAAAATGTAGGAGAGCGTTAACAGCAGCATCAGCGTTGAGGTGACGGAGGTGATTGGCCCCAGTATTTTCGCCCCGTTGGTAGAAACCCAGGTGGAGAAGGCGAACAGCAGCATACTGATAATAGTGGTGGCAACCGGCGTCATAATATATTCGTAGCCGAGGAAGGCATACGAAGCATAAGCAATAACGCGCGGCAACAGCGAGGTGAAAAAGAACAGGTTTACGAACCAGTAGGTATAGGCAGTAATAAATGCCCAACGTCCACCCAGCGAACTTTTTACCCACGCGTAGACACCGGCTTCTGAGTTTTTATTTAACGAAACAAATTCTGCGATGATCAGACAGAAGGGAATAAAATAAAAAATCGTCGCGAGGAAAAACATCGGTGCCGAGGCCAGTCCAAGCTCAATATTATTATTGATAACGTTGTTAAAGCTGTAAACGGCGGCAAAAGTCAGCGAGAGCAAGCCGAATTTACCGATTGTATTACGTTTGGTATCAGACATAACACATCTCCGAAAATGAGTAGGGGAGAGGTGGCGGCAAACTCCTTTTGCCGCCGTAGTTGTTATTTGTTATGGAAATAACCATCTTCGATAGTGACTTTGAGAACCACTTTTTTGACCGCGTTATTACAGATAAACCGATATGCTTCATGGATATCGCAAATAACGATTTGCCCTTCGTGGACCTCAACGGTTTCCCCGCAGCCTTTTAAGTATTCACGGTCAGTTTCGTCACGATAATATTCCACTACCTGTAATGTTTCTTTCGGCGCATATTCGATTTTTTGCTGCCCTTGCAGGTAGTAATGCACTTCAAAATAGCGTCGATGCCCGGTAAATAGCGCATCGGTCGCGGAGTCTGTCTCCACGCGGTAAGTCAATGAGTCACCGATGGAGTGGGCGACGCCGGGCTGAATGTTGTCGATATTTTCAATCGCTTCAACGCAGCGTTGCCACTTCTTGCCAGAGGCGTAAATCTGGCGGAACTGTTCTAAGTTATCGATGATCCTCATTGCTTATTCTCGCTGTGCAAATTCGTGGAAAAGAATCCTGCGCCGAACTCATACGACGCCAGGCTTTGCGCGGTAGCTTCTCCGCCAGAAACTGGCAGCAACGTAAAGCTGTAGCTGAAGTCACGGAACCAGACGCGCCAGGAGTCCAGCACCTCGCTGCCCCAGGAGTTAGAGCCGAGGCCGAGCAACTGGTGGTCGAGATTCAGGGTGATGTCATCGCTGCGCTGCAGCTCGTTACAGTGCTGTGCAGCGTGGATGTTTTCCTGGGTATAGTGCCAGGCGCTGAAGTTAATTGGTCGCTGCGGAACCACCAGCAGACCGTTGCCGTGGCGGTTAGTCAGTGCCGCCCAGCGGACATGCTGACGGTTGCCGTTGTTCTGCGGGAAGGGATAGCTCTCGAACATGGCATCGACGGTGCTGCGCCAGATATCGATGATGTTAGCCTGCTGGCTGTCGGCGTAGTTTTCGCCCGGTCCACGTCCGTAATACGCCACCTGGTCGTATTCGCCGTTAATTCCCATGGTGAAACCGATGCACGGAATGATGTGCGGATACTCGCCATAACGTTCGCCGGAAAGCGCCACGTTAACCTGGCCATCGGCAGCGATGCGCCAGATGTAGGTGCAGCGCATCCCGAAGTCAAACACCGGCGGGGCAATAACCGTGCGGCTGATGATCAACACCTCGTCATCGCTCTGTTCCACGGCAAAGTCGCGCAAATGTTCCTGCATGATCTGCAAATGATTCGGTTGCCACAACCCTTCGTACTCCTGCTTGTGGTTGTCGATCATCGGCTTGAAGAAGTTGATCTTTGGCTCGCGGGTCAGCAGCGATTCGCCATTTACCTGCCAGGATGTCGGTTTGCCACTCATTTTTGAGAAGGTGATCGCGAAGTTGTAGCCGCGAACGGTGCAGTTCAAACGATCGTTTTCCAGCGTCAGCGGACGCGCATTATTCGGCGCGAAAGGCACTGGCTGTGCGGTGTTTTCCTTCAGCGGGAACTGGTAAGTGGCGATAGGGTGTCCGGCTTCGCTGTAGCGGGTGCGGGAATCCTTGGTCACCGTAATGTTGAGAAACGCTTCACGAGCGTCCAGTTGCGGCAGTGTAATATGCAATGGCGCTTCACTGTTCGGTGCAACGTCGTACAGCTTAATCTGCTGTGTTGCGAGCGTTTCACCTTCGGCGCGCACTTCTGCGTGCAGGGTGTAGTCATCAAGCGTGGTAAACCACAGTTTATTTTCGACTTTCAACTCGCCGCGAGTCAGATCCAGCGCGTGGATTTTTACCGGTGCAATAACCTGTTTGTACTCTTTCAGGCCCGGTCCCGGCGTCTGATCGGAATAGATCAAACCATCAAGACAGAAGTTATAGTTGTTGGGATAGTCGCCGTAGTCACCGCCGAATTTATACCAGACATTGCCGTTGTCATCCTGCGCCTGGATCCCGTGGTCGCACCACTCCCAGACATAATGTCCCTGAATGCAATCGTGCTTATAGAAGACGTTCTGGTACTCCGTCAGCCCGCCCGGTCCGTTACCCATCGCATGAGCGTATTCGCAGATGATACGCGGTTTCGGATGCGGGTATTCACCAAACTCATTCATCAGCGGCACGCGGGTGTACATGGTGGAAATAATATCGACCACTTCAGCATCGCGATCTTCTTCGTAATGCACCAGTCGCGTGTCATCCAGCGCCTTCGCCGCATGGTACATCGCGCGGATGTTACAGCCATAGCCGGATTCATTGCCCAGCGACCAGATGATGATCGACGGATGGTTTTTCTGCGCGTGGATATGGCGAACAATGCGCTCGACGTAGACTTTTTCCCACTGCGGATCGTCGGTAATGCGGCTGATATCGCCGACATTAGCAAAGCCGTGCGATTCGACGTCGGTTTCCGCCATCACAAACAGGCCGTAGATATCACACAGTTCGTAAAAACGCGGATCGTTCGGGTAGTGAGCGGTACGCACGGAGTTGATGTTGTGCTGCTTCATCAACTGGAGATCTTTCTCGACGCGATCCATTCCAACGGCGCGGCCTTTGCGATGATCGTTGTCGTGGCGGTTGACGCCGTGCAGCATCACATAACGGTTATTGATCCAGAACAGACCGTCGCGCACTTTGATATCACGGAAGCCAACGCGTTGTGGCACCACTTCCAGAATGTTGCCGTCGGCGTCTTTCAGCGTCATGACCAGATGGTAAAGATATGGGGATTCTGCCGACCATTGCTGCGGCTGTTCGACAGTAAAAGCAAAGCTGACGCTGGTCAGTTTTTCAATTGCTAGATGATCAATGGCGCTGCTGTGCACTACGCGCTCGCCATCAAACAGGGTATATTCCAGCGCCGTTACGACAGGGGAGGTGGCGAGATTTTCCAGCACCACTTCGCAGGACAGCGTGGCATCGCAATAGGCTTCGTCAAAGTCGGTGCGAACGGTGAAGTCGTTAATATGCGTGAGTTGTTTACCGACCAGATAAACATCGCGGAAGATCCCCGCCGACCACCACATATCCTGGTCTTCTACGTAGGTGGAGTCTGCCCACTGCATCACGCGCACACACAACAGGTTGTCGCCGGTTTTTACCATCGCGCTGATGTCAAACTCTGCGGTCAGGCGACTGCCCTTGCTGAACCCCACATACTGACCGTTAACGTAGACTTCAAAATAGGTTTCGACGCCGTCAAATTTAATCAGGGTCTGTTTACCCTGCCAGCCGTCGCTGAGGGTGAAAATACGTTGATAGGCACCAGTTGGGTTATCGCTGGGGACAAACGGCACATCGATGGGGAACGGAAAACCTTCGTCGGTATATTGCAGTTTGCCGTGACCTTCCATTTGCCACATGGAGGGGACAGTGATGTGCCCCCAGTCAGCCATTAACTCAGAGGTGAAGGCTTCTGGCACTTGCAGCGGGTGGTCAAAAAAGTGGAAATTCCACTGACCGCTTAAGGGCAGAAACAGGCTGCTGGTTTCGCGGGCAAAGGTACGCGCTTGCGCAACAGAATCATATGAAAAAAAGTACGCACGCGGAGCAAGTCGGTTTTCGTGGGTGAGCTGAATGTTTTCCCAGCGATTCATAGGGCCTCCCGGTAGAGAGCAATCGGAACCATTCATGGTGATGGTAGTTTGTGTAATTGCTGGGGATTTTAGTAAAACTTTTACTAAAAAATAGCGGATAAGTGCATTTACTTTAACTGGATCACGAAAATAAACGGCAGCACTGTCCGGCAAAAACGATTGTCGGACAGTGTGTAAGGGGATTTAATGGGTCGTGCCGCGCAGTTTTAATTTGCTGGGAACGAAGACTAACAGTGGCAGCGCGCGACCATCGCGGGCTTTTTCATACAACAGGTTAACACCCTGGCTTCCCATCATCTCAGAATGGATGCGCACGGTGGAAAGCGACGGAAAGGTAAATCGCGCGGTGGGGATGTCGTTCACGCTGATAAGTGAAATATCCTGCGGGATGTTCAGTCCACGTTCATGAATTGCCCGCAGTACGCCGATAGCAATGGAATCGGAAGCAACAAACAGTGCCTTCGGATAGTCTTCCCGCGCCAGCATCTGTTTTGCCAGTTCATAGCCCGACGAACTGGAAAAACCACCGCGCCAGATATCTTCTTCGCGTACTACTTGTTTCAGTCGGCCATATTCCGCAAAGGCGACCTCACGAATATCTGCCTTGCCAGGCTCATCTTCACCGCCAATAAAACCAATACGATTAACGCCCTGATTAATATAGAAGTCGATGATTTCTTTACTGATGCGTGCCAGATCGATATCCACCGCATCGTAACCGCTGCCGGGTTCGTGAAAGTCGATAAAACAGATATTGTCGGTCAACGCGCTGGCCGCGGCGCGCAGGGCGGGCGTGGGTTTGCCGACAATTAAAATACCGGTAACGTTTTTAATGTCTGGTAATCCGTTGTGTTCATAACAGTTGGTCAGTTCGAGCGCCAGCTTTTCGCACTGAGTTTCAATGCCGTGGCGGATCGCCAGATAGTAAGGATCGTTGATCTCCAGCTCCTGCTGGTAGCTGTAGATAGCCAGAATATGGTGTTGGTTGACTGCGCCTGTCTGGAGTTTACGGGCGCTACTGGTCTTGTACTCCAGCTTTTCGGCGATCTCGAGAATGCGATGTTTCGTCTCTTCTTTCACATTCAATGTCGGATCGTCATTTAAGACCCTGGATACTGTCGCCAGGGATACGCCAGCTTCGATTGCGATGTCTTTTAGTGTTGCCATGTTTACCTTTTTTACTTTCCCTGATGTGCGTTCCCATTGTAGAGGAAGTGCTTATCGGGTCACCTGTTTTCAGTAAATAAAGCGCGTTTCTTTGACGTAGTAACGGTAAGACAGCGGCTTACAAATGTGATCACACCTGCATTCTCCATTTTTAGCCTACAGGATTCAGAAAAACTTTTGCTATAGTTTAGTAAAATTTTACTTGAGGAGGGTAACAATGGAAACCGTGGCTTACGCCGATTTCGCGCGTCTGGAAATGCGCGTTGGAAAGATTGTGGAAGTTAAACGCCATGAAAACGCTGACAAGCTGTACATCGTACAGGTTGATGTGGGTGAAAAAACGCTGCAAACCGTGACCAGCCTGGTGCCATACTACAGCGAAGACGAGCTGATGGGAAAAACGGTGGTGGTCTTATGCAATCTGCAAAAAGCGAAAATGCGCGGTGAAACCTCGGAATGCATGCTGTTGTGTGCGGAAACCGATGACGGCAGTGAAAGCGTGTTGTTAACGCCGGAGCGGATGATGCCAGCGGGCGTACGTATCGTATAAAAAGAGTGGATGGCGACGTCGTATCGCCATCTTAACCTCCAAAGGGTAAGCGTAAAGCCAACACCTTAGGTAGCCATTAAACGCGTACAGGAAACACTTTTCAGTTGTGTGGTGATGAGTTTTTTCAACACTACACCGCATAGCATTATCTCCTGTTAATGAATAATTAAGTGTACTTGATGATTTCGAATGTACATATATTCGTATATTGTATGCTTGCGGTGTATTATTTCTGTTAACTTCATAGTCAACATCAAACAAATATCACTGAAATCAATTGTTCAAATAAGTCAGTATCGTGCAAATGCAGATTTACTTAACATTTTTTAAATTGAATATCCTTATCAAGCGAATATAAAATTAGAAAGTCAAATCTTATCAATAAATTCAACATTTACCGTCAAAAAATTTGCACTTAATGACAACTGCCTGGAAGTATACATAAATAATTCAAAGATATAAATCATTATATCACCGTGCTGAATGATTATTTGGTTAGCGATGCAATGAGTCATATTGTTTTATATATGTATACACCGTTCGTTATTCGTGGTTTGGGTGTGACATTGACACTCCTGAGGGAAACATATGCAAAGGAAAACAGTACTTTCAGCCTGTATTGCGCTGGCATTAAGCGGACAGGGATGGGCTGCCGATAGCCTGGAAACCGATGATATTGATGGCACTCGTAAATCAACAAAGGTTACGTGTCCTGCTCATCCTGAAAAGCTCAGTAAATCGGAACAATTAAAGCTTCCCCCGGAATGCCTTGAACACAACAACAATCTTGCACTGTGGATGGTTGCGGCGGGAACTGCAGCAGTGACCACATTCGCGATAGTTGAACTTAATGATGATGGTCATCATCATTCCGATTATGTTCCCCCGACGCCACCAGATGATGACGTTATTCCACCAGATGACGGCGGCGATGATGTTGTGCCACCAGATGACGGCGGTGATGATGTTGTGCCACCAGATGACGGCGGCGGTGATGACGTTGTGCCACCAGATGACGGCGGCGGTGATGATGTTGTGCCACCAGATGACGGCGATGATGATGTTGTGCCACCAGATGGCGGCGATGATGACGATGTTGTGCCACCAGATGACGGCGATGATGATGATGTTGTGCCACCAGATGGCGGCGATGATGACGATGTTGTGCCACCAGATGACGGCGATGATGATGATGTTGTGCCACCAGATGACGGCGATGATGATGACGGTGGAAATACTCCGACACCGACCGTGCGCGAATTTGAAAATAATGTCACCTGGGATGAAACCAATAAAAAACTGACCATTCGCGATGCTGAGTTTACCGTCAGTAAAAATAGTGATGGCACCTATACACTCATTGCAGCAGACGGACGTTCAACGTTAATTAATGGCTGGCAGATAGATGAAGAGAACAACACCATTTATATCGATGGCGTGAATATCTCCGGTAATATGGACTGGCAGTATGACAATGACGGCATCCTGCATATTACTAAAAATACACCGGTTACGATCGACGACCCCGCCGATACAATAACCATTCATTTTGATTATGCCATTATTACCGATAAAGGCGGCAATACGGCGCTCAACGGCACAACGCTCATGGAGATCACCGGCAATCATCTCGTCATCAATAACGATGGTGACAGCGTTGCCACTGGCGAAGGTTCTATTATTGGTTCGCTGACCGGGGATTATATTACCGTAAATAACAACGGTAATACGACGGTTGACGGCGGTACGGCAGCGATCATCAATGGCGATTATTCCACGATCAATAACGTCGGTGATCTGGTGGTCACCAATGGCGGTACCGGGTCGAGCAGTATTGGCGACCATGCGACCGTCGATAATACCGGTAAGATGAACATTGATGGCGCAGGCTCAGTCGGAACGAAGGTTGTCGGCGACGATGCGATTGTAAAACAGAAAGGCGACCTGTACGTCAGCGGCGGCGCACACGGCATTGACGTGACTGGCGATCGTGCAACTATTGTCAATATCAGTAATATCACAGTGACCGATCCGGACTCCATCGGCGTGCTGCTGGATGGCAATAACGCGACGTTCGCCACCGCAGGTAATATTGATGTCAGCAATTCAGGAACCGGCATCAATATTAGCGGCGATAATAACGGTGTCGCGCTGGCAGGCAATATGAAGGTTGGCGATTCGTCCACCGGGATGATTGTTAACGGCGATAACAACACCATTTCACTGGTGACCAGCGCACTGGATGTTACCGGGCAAGTTGCAACAGGCGTGGATATTTCCGGCTCTGGCAACGCAATCACGTTGTCGGGTAATGTGGTGGTGGATAAAGACCAGACGGCAGCAGATGCGGCAGAGCATTTTTATGATGCCTCAACCGGCATCAATGTTGTCGGTAGTGACAATACGATACAACTGGATGGCTCGCTTACGGTTGTGGTGGATAGTGAAACGACAACCCGTCAAAAAGCGCAATATGATGGTAGCCAGGAGGCAAACCAGGGACTGATGGTCAGTGGTGATGGTAATACCATTTATCTGAACGGCGGTGTGCAGTTTAAGGGTGAACAAAATGCGATGGGGGCGGCAGGGGAAGCAATAGCCAACAACCGTAGCGGAATTAACGCCAGCGAAATTAACATCAATTCACTTATCAACGTGGACGGGCACTCTTCTGTTTATCTGGACGGAGATTCCGCGATTAGCGGCGATTTACCGCTGGGCGTTAGTGACATTATTAACCTGTCGAATGGTGCTTATCTGGAAATAAAGGATGGCGCGACATTTAGGACCGATGGTGTCACCAGCGTCGATGCATACTGGCAGGCCAGTCTGACGCTTATCAATGCTGAATCTGGTTCCACGGTGGTGAATAACGGTGATGTCGACATTACCAACGCGGGCTTTATTTTTTCCTCTGACTCCAACGTGGTTAACAATGGTTCTATCACTCGCTATCTGACCAACGTTCCTTCAGCGTCTACTGATGCGGTCTATGGATTTTCCGGGGCGATTCTTTATTCCCAGTATGGCTCAACGACGACAAATAACGGCGAGATCGTTGGCAAAGTTATGTCACAGGAAAGCGTTGTCGATTTCTCCGAAGATAATATTAATAATGATTATGCCCTGACCAGTGATGTGGTCAGTATTACTGGCATATATTCCGGTAATAAGTCATCTGCTATTAATGATAAGGGGGCGACGATAGATTTGTATGGCCGTGGTGTTGTGGGGATGTTTGCTAACTACAATTCTACGATAAATAATGCCGGCAAAATTACTATTCGACCATTATGGGTGGATGAAAACGACACCTCCAGCCTGAATAGCAATATCCCGTCCAGTAAAGCTATGCATTATGGCGCTGGCATGGAGGCCAACGATACCTCTGTCGCGACGAACCTTGAAGGCGGTACGATCACGGTCTATAACGCGGGGGCGGGGATGGTAGGAAATAATGCTGGCACCGTGATCAATCAGGGAACAATCAACCTGGAGCAGGATGAGGATTTTGATTCTACCCTAGCAGATAATACCTTTGTCGGGATCGCGGTTTACGATCGGGGTACTGCCATCAATGATCAGACCGGCGTCATCAATATTAATGCGCAAAATGGAAAAGCGTTTTATAACGACGGCACCGGCATCATTATTAACTACGGCACAATCTGTACCTTTGGCGTTTGTCAGCAAAGCGATGAGTACAACCCCTCCGACGACAACGTGTCTTATATCTGGAAGGATGGCGACATTATTACCCAGGCCGGTGAAAGCCTGGTTATTCATGATGTCGGAGGCAGCAAGGTTGAATCTGGTGCCACAGTCACCAACGCGGGTTCGGTCAGCGACGGTCGGCTCATCGTCCAGGCGCAGAGTCATTTGATTAACGAAGAGACCGGCACGATTGCAAGCGCTGTGAATGTCAATGGCGGTACGTTCACCAACAATGGCATTGTCGTTGGTGGTGGAACGGAAGGTGACAACTTGCGCATCATGATGTCTGATGGCACGTTCAACAATAACGAGGGTGGAACGGTAAGTAACGGTGCGGAACTTTCCGGCAACTCGGTGGTGAATAATGCCGGAGACTGGATGCTGGGTGATGCCAACAGCGCAAAAAATGCCGATAAACTGCAAATTAAAAATGCTTCTGTTTTTAATAACACCGGCAGCCTGACATTTGTAAACGGCCAGAATGCCATCCACCTGGATTCGTCAGGTACGCTCTACAATACCGGTGAGATGACTTTTATCGACACCTTTAATGATGCCGCCATTAACTACTGGGGAATGGGTTCCACCATTAATAACGGAACCATTACTGCTACCGGTAAACGTGTCGCTTACAGCGAAAGCGCAGTAGGCACCGACGGCGCGTATTTCTGGAACCAGCAAGACGGCGTTATCGATTATAACCATGCCAATGGTAAGGTGGTGGAGTTCACCAAGGCAAATTATTACGGTATCAACGACGGCACCATAAACGTCAACGGCAACAACGCGGTGGCGATGGCGGCAGGCGACGGCGCGCAGATGGTTAATGGTGTCAACGGCGTTATCAACCTGGGGTATGAAGGCACGACCGATACCGGCATGGTGGCGATGCAACTGAACAGTGGCGCAACCGCCGATGCGGTGATTGAGAACAACGGCACGATTAATATTTATGCCAATAACTCTTATGCGTTCAGTAAACTGGGGCCAAACGGACGTGTGGTGAACAACGGCACGGTGAATTTCGCCGATGGCGTGACCGGCTCCGGCATCATCAAGCAAAATGGCGTGACGATAGAAGGCGACGGTGACGGCGGCAACGGTACAGAAACCCACTATGCCAGCGACACCCGACCGGACGAGCCGGGCCAGCAGGCGGTGAACTCAGCATCCACTGACGGCACCAACGACCTGACCGGCTATGTGGTCGGCACCAATGATGACGGCAGCGCCGGTAAACTGATGGTGAATAACGCCAGCATGGACGGGGTTTCGGTGAACGCCGGGTTTGCCTCCGGCACCGACGCCACGACCATGACCTTTAACGATGTGGTACAGGGCGAGAATCTGACCGATGCCAGCGCCATTACGTCCACCACGGTGGTATGGAATGCGCAGGGCAGCCAGGACGTCAATGGCAACATTGATGTGACGATGACCAAAAACGCCTACACCGATGTGGCGACGGATGCCAGCGTAAACAGCGTGGCACAGGCGCTGGATGCGGGTTACACCAACAACGAGCTGTACACCAGCCTGAACGTAGGCACCACGGCAGAACTGAACAGCGCGCTGAAACAAATCAGCGGCAGTCAGGCGACGACAGTGTTCCGCGAAGCGCGGGTGCTGAGTAACCGTTTCAGTATGCTGGCCGATGCCGCGCCACAGATGAGCAATGGTCTGGCTTTCAACGTGGTGGCGAAGGGCGACCCGCGTGCGGAACTGGGTAACGATACGCAGTATGACATGCTGGCGCTGCGTAAATCGCTGGAACTGACTGAACACCAGAGTCTGAGTCTGGAGTACGGCATCGCGCGGCTGGACGGCAATGGTTCCGATACGGCGGGTGATAACGGTGTAACCGGTGGCTACAGCCAGTTCTTCGGCCTGAAGCACCAGATGGCATTTGATGGCGGGATTAGCTGGAACAACGCATTGCGTTATGACGTGCATAATCTCGACAGCAGCCGCTCGGTGGCCTATGGCGGCGTCAACAAAACCGCTGACACAGAAGTGAAACAACAGTATCTGGAGTTCCGCAGCGAAGGGGCGAAAACCTTTGAGCTGAACGATACGCTGAAAGTGACGCCGTATGCAGGCGTGAAGCTGCGCCACACGCTGGAAGACGGCTATCAGGAGCGCAATGCAGGCGACTTTAACCTGAACATGAACAGCGGCAGCGAAACGGCGGTGGACAGCATTGTCGGGTTGAAACTGGACTACACAGGGAAAAATGGCTGGAGCGCCAATGCCACTCTGGAAGGTGGTCCTAACCTGAGCTACAGCAAGAGCCAGCGTAGCGCGACGCTTACCGGGGCGGGAGACCAGCGCTTTAACGTAGACGATGGTCAGCAGGGCGGTGGAGTGAACAGCCTTGCGACGGTGGGCGTGAAGTACAGCAGCAATGAAAGCTCGCTGAATCTGGATGCGTATCACTGGAAAGAGGATAACATCAGCGATAAAGGCGTCATGCTGAAGTTTAAGAAAACCTTTTAATCATCAGTTGTGAGAATAAAAACCGCAGTGCCAGGTTGGGCTGCGGTTTTTTTTGCTTACCTTTCTGATAGTCGGAGAGTTCCTGCTGATAAATTAAATGCACAAGAAACGGAGAACGCGCAATACACCATTGATCGACTAAACCTGAACTGCTTTTTGTTGCGGAACATACTGAAAAAGACTGGGATTACAAAAACTAATAACCCCTGTTATTTTGGTAAGAAGATTATCGTTAACAATCTGGTAAAGCACGACAAATGAGGCTTTAGCCTGAGCTGGGGCTGGCGGCGCGAGCTGGTGCGAGACAAAAAACCAGGGCGACCACGACACCAGTTAAAGGGCGAGGCGCTCGACATTGCCGCAGAATTCTGGCTTGAGGAGTCGGACGCAAAACGCCACCGAATCGCGACGGTGGTCGCCGGAGAGTTGGTGCGCCGATACGCGAATCCCCCGTCAATGAAATCGCTCTGCGAGTGGTTAAAAGAGCGCGGCTATAAATAACGACGATTCGAGGAAAAAAGTTTTTTCCACGAAATTGGCCGATTTAGTTAGTTATATCGCCGTCAGCAAAATGGCAAAGTAAACACAAGAAAAGGGCGGTACGGAGCCGTCCTGCCGGGGGGGTTACACCATGCGGTCATACAGGTATTCGTCAATATCATCGATAAATTCGCCCGTTTCTGTATCGGTGGCGCAAATGATTCTGTTGGCGATAAATGATCTGTAGGCGTTTCTGAATTCGCACCAGGCGTAAATTTTTCCAGTGGTGTCGTTGTAATTGAGGACTTTGATTACTCGTACGGTCAGGTCGCCCTTTGAGTCCTCGTAATCAATTTGCAACCTGACACCAAGGACCTGCCCGCCTCGGTCTGGCTTTTTTCTGGCGGCGCTTCTCCGGGGCTTGCTTTGCTAGTTGTGCTGGTCGGCTGGCTGTTTTTTTGCTCAGTGTTAAACGGCCAGAATTTGACGAGCGCGTACAGAAAAAACACAACGAATATAAATATATAGGGCAGCATGAAAATTAATCCTCCTGATTAAAAACGCAGGATTGATCATTAATCATGCTCCGGAATTGATCGGCATCAACAGGAAGGGGCCAATAAATTCGTGACTGCTCCCCGCCGTAAACGGCGAGGCTTCCCACTTCTTAGGCTGCAACTGGCATAGAG